>JAIRRJ010000024.1 GCA_031256035.1 Treponema sp.
GAGCATTATCAAAAGATGAACGAAATGTACGACACGCTCAGTATTTTGCACAATGACTATAAATATCATCTAAGCACCATAAGTGAATTGATGAACAAGATGGAAATAGATGAAATCAAAAAATACCTGTCCGATGCGCAGGCGCAGTTACCCGATACCGATATACCGCATTACTGTAACAATTCCATTGTCAACGCCCTGCTTGCCAGTTACGCCAAACGCTGTTTGAAGGAAAACATTGAATTCGATATTCAGCTCACCTTGCCGGACCCGCTGCCCATTACCAATTACGATATATGTATAATCCTGGGCAACCTCCTTGAAAATGCCATGGAAGCGTGTGAAAAACTCGATCAAAACCGCAAAATCTCACTGGTGGTAAAAATTCAGGGAATGTACCTTGCCGTCATGGTGAGCAACAATTATTCCGGCATTATTACTGCGGAAAACAACCAGCCAATCAGTACAAAAAAGAACGGCGGTTTCGGCCTGCGAAGCGTCCGCACGGTAACTGCCCGTTATGAAGGGCATACACTTTTTGAATGGGATGCCCATACCTTCACAGCCTATATGATGTTAAAGATGAACACTTGACAGGTGAAATGGGTCAAAAAAACGGCTTGTTTTCCTCCCAAACGGTATAAAACGCCCTCGAAAAGGTACAAAAAGCCGCTGCAGGGGGGGCAAATTACTCTAAAACCCGCTACAATAACCCAAGCATGAATATCCTGATATGCGATGATATGCCCAAAGAAGCCCAGGCCCTTGTCGATGCAGTCAAGGCCGCCGGTTTTGAGGGAAATATCACCAGCTTTACCAACGGAGCGGACGCCCTCTCCCATATACAAGCCGGCGCGAAAACAGACCTGTGCTTTCTGGATATTATCATGCCGGAAATGGACGGAATCGTCCTTGCCCGGCGTTTGCGCGAGGCGAAATATAACGGGGAAATCGTATTCCTTACCACGACCAATGAATACGCCGCCGAATCGTATCAGGTAAACGCTCATTCCTATCTCATAAAACCGCCCACCGCACAGGGCATCGCCGATATTTTACGTAAAATTGAGGACGCCCAAAAAAACGCAGATACCGCCGGTATTCCGGTCGTTACCAGAAACATCACACGGTTTTTGTTCTTCCATGAAATTTCTTATGTTGAAGTCATGGGAAAAAAAGTGTACTTCCATCTGCTTGACTCAAGCAGTATAGAGATAAATGCCGCCTTCTATGAACTGCTGCCGCAATTTCTGGCGGACAGGCGTTTTGCCCAATGCCATCGTTCCTATGTTGTCAATATGAACGCCGTATCATATATTCATGGCAAAGAAGTTTTTTTCAGGTGCGGCAAAAAAGCCCCCATATCAAAAAGTTATGCGGAGTTTGCCAATCAGTATATCAAATGGGCTTTCGGAAAGGAGCGGTAAACGATGATGAAAGAAATTGCTACAATAAGCATAACGATCTTAATTATTGCTGCCATCTTAAATACAATATATCTCTGTCTCTCGCCCAAAAAATCAATGTTTTTTACAATCGTTATTTATTTTTTGGTAAGTATAGCCATCATCATGGCAGACTTGGCAATGGAACGTTTTGGAGTAATCAATATTCATCTTTTTAGGGCGCTTTATTCGGTACTGTTCTTTTTCCCTTTTATTATTCTGTTGTTCAGTGACTTTTTCTTTCGCAAGCTATTCGTGTTTTTTCTTGCGAATATTTCTACAACAACCATACTGGCGTTAATAAAGATACTGGCGCTTTTGGTAACGCCGGGTCCGGAGAGCGGCAGTGGATTCCGGTTTTGGCTTGCGATGCTGGCGCTGTCAGTTCCCATGTATGCCGTTCACATTTTTGTGGTAAGGAAGTTTGGAGCGCGGCTGGTTGACAGATTATTTACTTACGGGAGCAAAAAAGAATGGGCATTGTATTCGCTGGGTATAGGAATATATTTTTTCATTGTGGAAATGCTATATCCTTTTCTTGACAGACACTTATTGGCAGGTTTTGTCGCTTTATTTGTTGTTTGGTGGAGCATTATTATTTTATGCTACGCCATTATCAATGCGCAGGAGAAAGCAAAAAAAGAGTATGAAGTTGAATTCACCAAAGGCATTATTACAACAAGCCGTGATCATTATAAAAAGATGAACGAACAATACAACGCCATCAGAATAATGAAACACGATTACAAATTCCACCTGAACACGGCGTTAAGTATGCTGCGCAAGGGAGAAATCGAAAAAAGCGGTGAATACTTAAACGGCCTGCAAACACAGTTACAGGAAGGGGAACTGCCGCATTTTTGCGATAATCCGGTAATCAATTCCCTCATATCCGATTATGCCCTGCGGTGCAAAAAATCGGACATCGAACTGGAAATTCAGATTTCCATACCGGATAGTTTTTCCGTTCCGAATTACGAGATGTGTATTGTGCTGGGTAATTTGCTGGAAAATGCCGTGGAAGCCTGTCAAAAACTTAATGTAAATCGTAAAATAGAACTAACGGTCAAGCCGCAGGGGGAACAGCTTGCAATTATGGCGCGGAATACTTTTGACGGCAAAATCGCAAAAGACGGAGAAAACCTAATAAGCATGAAGAAAGAAGGCGGCATCGGGTTGCAGAGCGTAAAAGCGGTCGCCGAACGCTATTGCGAACGTTTTGTTACTGAACATGATACGCAATGGTTCAGCGTGTTTGTATTGTGGAAAAAAGGAGTAGATAACAATGAACGCTAGTAATACATGGTTTGTAATAACCGCCGCTCTTTTGGCGGTAAACTGCGTGTCCATGACACTTTCATTCCCCGGCAGATACCGTCTGCGTACCACCATTCTCGTAAACTTATTGTGCATAGCGGCGTTTTACGCGGCAATACTCATTCCCAATGCCCCCCTTGATTCCTACGGCGGAGTGCGCGGGCTGGCCTTCTTCCTCATGTTCACCTGGCTCCTGAAAGGCGGCTTTTTTCAAAAACTGTTTGCGTTTTTCCTGCCGTACTTCTCGGTAATGTGGCTGTTTACCGTGATCGAGACAACGCTCAAGCTGTTAATGGAATACGGAACCACAGCCTATTACACCACCCTTACCGCCGCAACATTGGCAGTCCTTGCAGGGTTCACCGCCCTGCTGATCAAATTCGGGCCGCCCCTGTTTAAGCGTCTGTTTGAGCTTGGCCGCCCCCTTGAATGGGCGGCATACTCGCTACGGACTCTTTTTTCATTCTTCCTGTTAATGTTCTTCCGGTTTGCGTTAATCAAAGATAATATCAGCCCCCTGCTGTATATCCTGTTTCTGGTATTCATCATGTGGAGTTTCATAGATTTATGCCTTGCCATTCTCAATACCCACGAAAAATCCAAACAAAAACATGAAGCCGATTTTGCCAGATATATAACCTCATCCCGCCATGAACATTATCATAAGATGAACGAGATGTACGACACGCTCAGTATGCTGCACAATGACTACAAATACCATCTGAATACCATAAGCGAACTGATGAACAAAATGGAAATAGACGAAATCAAAAAATACCTGTCAGACGCACAGGCGCAGTTACCCGACACCGGCATACCCCGTTATT
>JAIRRJ010000055.1 GCA_031256035.1 Treponema sp.
GGCAACGGCAAAAGCGGCTTTTTTGCAAAACACGCGGAAAAAGGCAGTTCGCTCGTCTTTATTGACGACTTTTCCGCCGACTGGCTGCGTATCAAGGCTGCTGCCGCTCATACTACTCCCGAAGCAATCATCAGCGAACTGGTTCGCTCGGCAATTACCGCAGAAATAGCCGTCGCTGTTTAACTTCATTTCCTCATTCCTCCCCAGTTTAGTGTTTAGTAGATAGCAGTTATCAGTTATCAATGTCCAGTTATCAGTGAGCAGTGTTGGTGTCCCAAAGTTCTGATATATGCTCGGTTGAAACGGGCTAGTGTTAATCACGCACACTTATATATCTTCTTGACATTCATAAATTTGATTATAAGCGTTATATACTGCAGTGGTTATATCAGACTCGTCAAAACATGGCGCTTTAGTTTGAGTTTTTCCGTCGATAATAAGGTCGACTTTGTACTCTACTTCGCGACGTTGTTCGGCAGTAAGCTTAAAGTTTTCTGGGTTATTATGATAATCTCCACCCCTTGCGAGCCAAAAACCCAACGCCGATTGGTCAAATGCATCTTCAACGTGAATAACGTGGTCTGTGTGCAACCCATAACCGCCAACACCATTGAATGCAGCTGCACCACTCATAAGCGCCCGCACCTGACCAAATTCTGCGAAACACTCTCCCCTACAATCTTCGGCCAACCAGTGCCAAGTACCAAATTCGTCTTTGCCTTTGTTTGAATCACCGTCTCCGCCGTTGTCGTTATTGTTGTCATAACCGTTGCAAACGGTCATGGTGAACTGTATTATTGCCACAAGAGCTATAGTTGCTAACAGTTTCTTTGTATTTTTCATAGTAAGTGCAATTTATCACAAAATGAGCGGTTTGGCAAGCGGGGTTGACGATAATTAGAGGCGCAAAAGCGGCAGTAGCCAACTCAAAGACAAGGAATAAACATCTATTAACTCTTTACAAGAGTTGAATTACACTCTTAGCAAGAGTTGAATTACACTCTTTACTAGAGTTGAATTGCACTCTTAGCAAGAGTTGAATTGCACTCTTGGCAAGAGTTGAAACCAAGATCAGCGCAGTCGCAGCGGCTGAACAAGCGCCTCCTGCTGCCACGCACCTGAATGATAAATTTGATAACCGCAGGGCATGTTTCAGTGTCATTGCCAACCTTCCCCCTTTCAAATATAGTGTCTTTAATGGCAGACTACATCGAACCCAGAGTACTTAAAGGCTTCAGGGACTTTCTCCCCCAAGCGGAAATGATCCGCCGCGATTTGAGCGAAAAAATAGAGAATTGTTTCCGTTCTTTCGGCTTTTCGCCAATCGACACCCCAGCCCTTGAATACGCGGACATCCTCCTCGGCAAGGGCGGCGGTGAGACTGAAAAACAGATTTACCGCTTCAAGGACAAAGGGGAGAGGGATGTTGCCCTGCGCTTCGACCTCACCGTCCCCTTCGCCCGCTTTACCGCCCTGCACCGCGAAGAGCTGGTATTCCCCTTCAAGCGCTACCACATCGGCAAGGTGTGGCGCGGGGAAAATACCCAGCGCGGGCGTTACCGCGAATTTACCCAGTGCGATTTTGACATCATCGGAAGCGACAGCGCAGCGGCTGATTTTGAAATTCTCCTTTTGATCCGCACCGCCTTGTTGAGTTTAGGGCTTGATGTAACAATCCGTTTCAACCACCGCGGGCTTTTTAATAATTTTCTTTCCCATATCGGGCAGAGGGAAAAATCTGTCGAGGTGCTGCGCGCGGTAGACAAACTTGCCAAAGTGGGCGCAGATGAAACACGTAAAACCCTGACAGAACTTGCCGGAGAGGCAAACGCGCAAAAGATACTTGATTTTATCAGTGCAAATCGAACCTTAGGTTCGGGGAGTTTCACAGAGACGCTTGCCCGCATGACAGAACTTTCAGGCGGCGCTTCGCCGGAGTCGCAGCGGCTGGCTCAACTCAGGCAGTACATGAACGATGCTGTTGGCTGCGATGATACCTTTATCCTCGATCCTTCGATCACCCGCGGGCTGGATTACTATACAGGCGTAGTATTTGAAACCTTTTTGAATGAACTCCCGGACATCGGATCAATTTGCTCAGGCGGGCGTTACGACAACCTTGCCGGGCTTTACTCCAAAGACAAGGATGCCATTAGCGGTGTTGGCTCTTCTATCGGGCTTGACCGCCTGATTGCCGCTCTGGAAAGCCTTGGAAAACTGCCCGCTTCAAAAGGATGCGCTCTTGCTATCGCCTGCGTCAACATTGAACACTCAGGCAGGTATCAGGCGCTGGCGCAGAAATTCCGGCAATCGGGCGTCCCCTGCGAAGTACACTCCGAAGGAGATGGAAAACAGCTTGTAAAACAATATGTCCTAGCCGAAAAAAAGGGGCTTCGATGGGTTCTTGTCCCCGGAGAAAATCCGCACGATCCTGTTACCCTGCGTGATTTAGCCGCGCGTAAAAACCGCGAGCTTTCAGTGGAACAGGCAATAGATGCAATTCGCAAGGAGTAAAAGAATGGTTAACATTATCTTAATTACGTTATCTTGTTTAAGCGTTCTTGCGGGATGCTGCAAGACTGAGCCGAATGATACCGCTTCAAAAGCCGAATACCGCAAGATTTCTGCAGAAGAAGCGCATGAAATGTTAACTACATTAACTGATTTCATTCTGCTTGATGTGCGCACTGAGACTGAGTACATGGGAAAAAGAATCGAAGGGGCAATACTGATACCGCATAATGAGATAAAAAGCCGCGCCGAAAAGGAATTGCCCAACAAGAAAGCGGTAATACTCGTCTATTGCCGGAGCGGAGTGCGAAGCGCCAATGCAGCAAAAGAACTGGTAAGCATGGGATATGTCAACGTGTACGATTTCGGCGGAATCAATGACTGGCCTTATGATACGGTTAACAATTGAAAGTGCAAAAAGAAACCCTGATGATCGGCGGAATGGGCTGCGCCGCCTGTTCCGCAAGAATTGAAAAGGCTCTCCGTAAGCTGGAAGGTGTACAAGAGGCGAGCGTAAACCTTGCCACTGAAAAAGCTGTTGTTGTTTTTGATCCGCGTTTCGTAAGCCTTGCCGCCATCAGAGATGAAGTAACAAAAGCGGGATACCAAGTGCTTGAGGCTGTCAAAACTGTGCTGGAAACTCCGTTGCAAGATGCGCTGGAAACTCCGTTGCAAAAAGCGCGGGAAACTTCGTTGCAAAAAGCGCCAGAGATAAATGTTCTAAGAACAAAACTTATCATTGCCGCATCTTTTGCCTTTCCCCTTCTTTACATAGCGATGGCTCCCATGATGCGCCTCCCCTTCCCCGCCGCCCTTGAGCCAATGCAATTTCCGCTCACTTTTGCGCTGGCGCAATTGGCGCTTACCATCCCTGTCATAATTGCAGATAACAGGTTTTATACTGCCGGTTTCAAAAACCTGCTGCGCCGCAGTCCCAACATGGATTCACTCATCGCTGTCGGAACATCGGCGGCGGTGATTTTCAGTCTGTACAATGTGTGGCAAATCATCGGCGGTAACCACATGGCGGTACATTCCCTCTATTTTGAAACCGCCGGGGTAATCATCGCCCTCATTCTGCTTGGAAAAACACTGGAAGCTGTTTCAAAAGGCCGCACAAGTGAAGCGATTAAAAAACTAATGTCGCTTGCGCCACAGACGGCGATTGTTGTCGAAGGGAGTGAAAAAGAAATTCCTATTAACGAAGTAAAACCCGGCGACATTATCCTCGTTAAACCCGGCTCGAAAATCCCCGTAGACGGCACTGTTACAGAAGGGTCAAGCGCCGTTGACGAATCCATGCTTACAGGGGAAAGTATGCCCGTTGAAAAAAAGCCGGGGGACAAAGTCTACAGCGCGACCATCAACACAAACGGACGTTTCTGTTTTAAGGCCGAAAAGACCGGAGAGGAGACGGCTCTTGCGCAGATCGTAAGGCTTGTGGAAGAAGCACAAAATTCAAAAGCTCCTGTCGCCCGGCTTGCGGATACAGTATCCGGTTATTTTGTCCCCATTGTATGCGCCATTGCGCTTGCTGCCGGCATTGTCTGGTTTATCGTGTTATCCGCAAGCCTTGTAACCATACCTGCCGGAAAATCTGCGCTTGAATTCTCCATGACCATTTTTATCTCTGTGCTGGTCATTGCCTGCCCCTGCGCTCTCGGTCTTGCCACTCCTGCCGCAATCATGACGGCAACCGGCAAGGGCGCGGAAAACGGAATACTGTTCAAAAGCGGCGAAGCTCTGGAAACCGCCGGGAAAATACAAACGATTGTTTTTGACAAAACGGGGACGATTACCGAAGGAAAGCCTGAGGTAACGGATGTGATTGTAGGGAGTAGGGAGTGGGGAGTGGAGAATACAGCCAGCGATTCTGCACTTCTCCTACAGTTAGCGGCGTCTTTGGAACGTTATTCCGAACACCCCATAGCAAAGGCAGTTTGCGGTTATTACACAGGCGATTATCTGGAAGTAAAAGACTTTAGAGCTATTCCCGGTCAGGGAGTTGAGGGCATTGTCAACGGGAAAAAAGTAGAAATCGGACGCGGGATTACAGTTTCAGTCAACGGAGAATACAGAGGGCGGATTGTTGTTCAGGATAGGCCGAAAGCCAACAGTAAAACGGCTATCCAGCGCCTGAAAAAAATGGGGATTGAGGTTGTCATGATCACAGGCGACAGTAAAGAAACAGCGGACGCTGTTGCCGCGCAAGTTGGTATTGACCGCGTCCTTTCACAGGTGCTACCTCAGGACAAGTCCGCCGAGATACAAAAAATGCAAAGCGGCGGAAAGGTGGCAATGGTAGGAGACGGCATCAATGACGCGCCCGCACTGGCGCAGGCGGACATTGGGATAGCCATTGGCAGCGGGACTGATGTTGCAATCGAATCAGCGGACATCGTTCTTATGAAAAGCGACTTAACAGACGTTCCCGCCGCAATCGAATTGTGCAAGCGTACACTCCGTATCATAAAGCAAAATCTGTTTTGGGCATTCGGCTACAATATGCTGGGCATCCCCATTGCCACCGGGGTTTTGTACCTGTTCGGCGGACCGCTCCTCAATCCCATGTTCGCCGCGGCAGCAATGAGCCTGAGTTCGGTCTCTGTACTGGCAAATGCCCTAAGGCTCAAACGTTAATACTTTACCAAAAGCCGCTATCTCTCTATACTACTTTCATGGCGAAAATCTGCATGAAGACCCCTCTGGTAGAAATTGACGGCGATGAAATGACCCGTGTCCTGTGGGCGGTGGTAAAAGAAAAGCTCATCCTCCCCTTTGTTGATCTTAAAACAGAATATTACGATCTGGGACTTTTGAACCGGGACGCCACAGACGATGCCGTAAGCGCCGAATCTGCGCACGCCATTGCAAGGCTTGGGGTTGGGGTAAAATGCGCAACAATCACCGCCAATGCCGCAAGACAGGAAGAATACAGCTTAAAACGCCTGCACCCAAGCCCTAACGCTACAATCAGGGCAATCCTTGACGGCACAGTGTTCCGAAGGCCGATAATAGTTAACCGCATAAAACCATCAGTTAACACATGGAAATCGCCTATTGTAATTGGCCGCCATGCCTACGGCGATGTCTATAAAGCGGCTGAAATGGAGATTGATGGTCCGGGCAAAGTGGAGCTTGTCTACACAAGGGCGGACGGGTCGGAACGCCGCGTTACGGTAGCGGCTTTTGAAGGAAAAGGCATTGTTCAGGGAATGCACAACTACGACGCTTCAATCAGAAGTTTTGCCCGCGCCTGTTTCCTCTATGCCTTGCAGGAAAAACTCCCCCTCTGGTTCGCTGCAAAGGATACAATCTCCAAAATCTACGACGGCCGTTTCAAAGCTATTTTCAACGAAGTCTACGAAAGCGAGTTTAAGACACAATGCGCCGCCGCCGGAATTGAGTATTTTTACACATTGATTGACGATGCGGTTGCGCGGGTAGTAAAGGGCGAAGGCGGCTTTTTGTGGGCATGTAAAAATTACGACGGGGACGTAATGAGCGACATGGTGGCAAGCGCAAGCGGAAGCCTTGCCATGATGACAAGTGTCCTTGTCTCCCCTTCAGGCGTTTTTGAATATGAAGCTGCCCACGGTACTGTTCAGCAGCATTACTACCGCTGGAAGAAAGGCGAAAAAACCAGCACCAATCCTACGGCGCTTATTTTCGCATGGTCGGGAGCGCTTTCCAAACGCGCTGAATTGGACGGCCTTCCCGAACTTGCGGATTTTGCGAAGCGGCTGGAATCGTCTGTCATCAGCGCTATTGAAGCCGGAGAGATGACCGGAGACTTGGCAAAGTTTTCTGTTCCTGCGCCTGAAAAAATACTCAATTCATGGGACTTTATTGATCGTGTAGCGAAATTAATGCGTGCCTGACGCCCCTGCGCTCTGCCTATACTTTTTTCCGCATATACCGTGCAAAAGCCGCTATTGAAAAACCGATGAGAGTGAGCGATATAGCTATACATAATTGAACATACATTTTCAGCCTCCTATAATCCAAGTTCTTATTATTTCAATTACCGCCAGAAGCCCGACAACTCCTGCTGCGTTTCCTAAAATCTCCAGAACTTTCAAAAATCTGTTTTCCGGCTTTTGCATTATGCCGATTATTGTATCGGCCTTTTTGTTTAATGCCGTCAATTCCACAATAACCTGTTCCATATTCTATATGTTATATCTTGAGAGAAGGATTGTCAAGTACCAAAACGATACCTGACATCCCGCATGTTCTTGTTAACATATTTCTCGAAAGAAGACCGCACGCAAAGGCACCGAGACGCAAAGGAAACAAAGGGGAAAAAGTGACTAACACCCAAATTGTCTTTAATGTTCCTGCATCTTGTGCCCACTAAAAAAGAAAGGAATGAAATTAAAGCTGTTAATCTCTTTAGGAAAAAAAATATCGTTTGATACACCGTCCAACTCAACAGCTCTGGATTTATCTATAAAACTGAGAAGGGACAGAGCTTCTGTATGGAAGTAAGTTATCACTTCAGGATTTCTTGACGACATATCAAAATCCTGCGCATCAAGACAAACCAATACATTGATAAATAACATTAATATGCAATATTTAATCATTTAACAAGCTCCTGCCATTCATTCCAATCGTGTATTCATTGAATGGGAGTGATTTATCATTATTAAACTTACAAAATGACAATATCGACTTAAAAAAGCTGCCATTATCAGACCAAAAACAAAACACTAAACCTATGGCAGGATTATTGAAATGGGCCAGAGAACCGCTTTTGATGAATAGCTTAAAACCAAACCTTTCCCAAGCTAACAAATTATATGCTATTTGGATATATGCACCCGTTTCATAATTTTCATTATAAAATTCAACGCCAAAAAACTCCCGGTATCCTGCCTCGGCAGAGACAATATTAAAACCCAACTCACTTTCCCATTTTAGCTCAAGCTTTCCGGCATAAATATCATATTTTGCATGAAAGTCATAAGCAACATCACCGAAATCAAAATACGCTTTTTCATCTTAATAAACACCTTTATATTTCTCATTTTCTAATTATGTCAATTATGGGTAGATATTGTCAATACATACATATAGAAAACTTATAATTGTACTTTAGGATTTTGTATTTGAACATATTCTGTATGATATGAAAGCAAAGCCTACAAAAACAAGGAAGATTTTATCGTCAAATCTCAAAAAACATCGTAAAAAATTGGGGCTTTCACAGGAAAAACTTGCTGAAAATGCCGGAATTTCCAGTATGATGGTTAAAGATATAGAAGCATTCCGTACATGGGTTAGTGATAAGACATTGGAAAGCCTTGCTGTTGCCCTCAAAACAGACATTTACCGCCTTTTAATGCCAGATACCGCCTATGAAGAAGAAATAAACAAGACAATTCGTAATGATCTAAAAAATATTACTCAAAAAATTCGCCAAGACATAGATTTAACTCTTAAAAATGCCTTCAAATTATGGAGCTAAATATTGGCGATTGGCGGGGTTATTGTTTTTTCCTAAAATACCGTATAGCATTAGCAAAAGCATAACAAGGACAATATGGGCAAAACAGCAAAACTACCAAAACAAGCTCACATGTTAAAGCAAGCGAAATTTGTTTTGGAGGATGGCAGCGAATATTTTGGATGGTCATTCGGAAAGAACAGGTCTTTAGCGGGAGAACTTGTCTTTAATACCGGCATGAACGGTTTGAATCATATACTGACAGACCCCGGCTCATGCGGGCAGATTGTTGTTTCTACTTATCCGCTGGCGGGCAACGGCGGCGTGCATGTAAAACCAAACGGAGAGCCGTTCCTTGATGAACAGGGGCTGCCGCTTTCTCTTGAATCGGAAAAGATTCATGTTTCAGGTTTGGTAGTTTCCGATCTTTGCAGAGAGCCAAGCCATTATTCTTCAAAGTTAACTTTGTCGTCATGGCTTGAAAAAGAAAATGTACCCGGCATTTACGGTGTTGATACCCGCGCCCTCGCCGTAAGGCTGCGCGAACGCGGAACTATGCGGGGAAAAATCCTTGTCGAAGGTAAAACCGATGTTACATTGAATCAGGCGCGCCTTGCCAATCCCGCCGATGTTTCACATTATGAGGTTAAAAGTTTTGTTCCCGAAGGCGAAAAGGGAAATGAAAAGAGGCTTAATATTGCTTTAATTGACTGCGGGGTTAAGGCGAATATTATCCGCTGCTTTCTTGCGCGTAATGCCGAGGTGATCCGCGTGCCTTGGAATCATGATTTAAGCGGGATTGAATACGACGGTATTTTTATTTCAAACGGGCCAGGCGATCCTAAAGACTGCGGCAAAACAATCGCGGCAGTACGCAAAATGTTTTCAGCTAATAAACCGATCTTCGGCGTTGGTATCGGAAACCTCATCATAGCTCTTGCCGCCGGCGCGGATACTCACAAAATGCACTTCGGGCATTGCGGGCAGAACCAGCCCTGCATTGAGGCAGATTCAAAGCGTTGTTACATTACCGCGCAGAATCACGGCTATGCGGTGCGGGGCGAAACGCTCCCCCGCGGCTGGCAGCCCTGGTTTATCAACGCGAACGACGGCAGTATCGAAGGGATACGCTGCACGGATCAGCCTTTTGCGGCGGTACAGTTCAACCCCGAAGGCTGTCCCGGCCCCCGCGACACTGAATTCCTGTTCGACAAATTTATTGAGCAGGTGAAGGAGCGCAAATGACACCAAATCCCCCACTCCCTACTCCCCGTTCCCCGCTCCCCAATAAAGTTCTCATTCTCGGTTCTGGCGGACTAAAAATCGGGCAGGCGGGGGAATTTGACTATTCCGGCTCACAGGCAATAAAGGCGCTGCGCGAAGAAGGGATTAAAGTAGTTTTGATTAATCCCAACATCGCCACAATTCAAACCAGCGAAGGCATGGCGGACGCTACTTATTATCTTCCCGTAACACCTGAGTATGTGCGCCAGGTAATTGAAAAAGAAAAACCTGACGGGCTTTTGCTGTCGTTCGGCGGACAGACCGCGCTTAACTGCGGGGTTGCTCTTGACAGGGACGGCACTCTTGCCGAATACGGGGTGAAGGTATTAGGCACTTCTGTAAAAACCATCGAAGATACCGAAGACCGCGAACTGTTTGTTAAACGCCTTGATGAAATCGGCGCGTTATCTCCCCGCAGTGTAGCCGTTACAGACACCGCCTCTGCGCTAAAAGCCGCGGGAGAAATCGGCTACCCTGTCATGGCGCGTGTCGCCTACGCGCTTGGCGGCGCCGGTTCGGGCATCTGCCGCAATGAAAAAGAACTTTCAAAAAGATGCGGCATGGCTTTCGCAAGGACGAACGAAACGGGCGCATCCCCCCAGATACTTGTTGAAGAATGGCTCGGCGGCTGGAAGGAAATTGAATTTGAAGTAGTAAGAGATTCATTCGACAACTGCATCACCGTATGCAGCATGGAGAATTTTGATCCTCTCGGCATACATACAGGAGAGAGCATTGTCGCAGCCCCCGCGCAAACATTATCTGATTCCGAGTTTCAAAAACTAAGAAAGGTAGCGATTGACGTTATCCGCCATCTTGGAATCATCGGCGAGTGCAATATCCAGTACGCCCTCGATCCGTTTTCGGAAGATTACCGCATCATCGAAGTGAACGCGAGGCTTTCAAGGAGTTCCGCCCTTGCTTCCAAAGCTACAGGTTACCCGCTTGCCTTTGTTGCGGCAAAACTCGCCCTTGGGTACTCGCTCCTTGACATTGAGAACCGCATCACCCGCGCGACAAAGTCCTGCTTCGAGCCGGCAATAGACTATGTTGTGGTAAAAGTCCCGCGCTGGGACCTTGCTAAATTCAAAAATGTAGACCTCCGCATCGGCTCGGAAATGAAGTCTGTCGGCGAAGTTATGTCTATCGCGAGAACTTTTGAAGAGGCGATACAAAAAGCCCTGCGCATGACAGGCATCGGCGCTCCCGGCCTTGCGGGGGAGGATGCCCTTTGTGGGGGCAGCTTTACTCAACCGGGAAAGATAGACGCGAAAATCCGCGATGCGCTTTCAATGCCCACAGACAGGAGAATATTTGTAATCTACCGCGCTCTTGTTGAAGGCTGGACGGCGGACAAGATTCACAGCCTGACTAAAATCGACAAATGGTTTTTGCACAAGATAGCGAATGTTTATGAGACAGAGAAAGAATTGAGAGGAACAGTGAGCAGTGAGCAGGGATCAGTTCTTGTTCGCGAGCTTCTTGCAAAAGCCAAACGCCTCGGTTTCTCCGATTCCCGCATTGGAGAGTTTTGCAGTCTTTCAGAAAAAGAAGTGCGCGCCCTACGGGAAGAGTTCCGCATCTTTCCTGCCGTCAAACAGATTGACACTCTTGCGGCGGAATATCCGGCAAAAACCAACTATCTGTACATGAGCTACTGCGCCGCGGAAACGGCAAGCGGAGGAATTCCCATTGACGATGTAAGCCCCGCCGGGCGCGGCGTTATGGTGCTAGGCTCGGGGGCTTACAGGATTGGAAGCAGCGTTGAATTTGACTGGTGCTGCGTTAACGCGGCGTTGACGGCGCGCAAGCTGGGGCGTTATTCGATCATGGTGAACTGTAATCCCGAAACAGTCTCCACCGATTACGATATGTGCGACAGGCTCTACTTTGAAGAGCTTACCCTTGAGAGGATTTTGGATATTTACGAACGTGAAAAAGCTGACGGAATAATTCTTTCGATGGGGGGGCAGATACCCAATAACCTTGCGACAAAACTTTTTGACGCGTGAACTCATCTTTACGGAACAACACCGCAGTCAATTGACATGGCGGAAGACAGGCATAAATTCTCACGGCTTCTTGACAAGCTCAATATTGAGCAGCCTGAATGGAAGGAACTGACAGACCTTGCATCAGCGCGTAAATTCGCAAGTGAAGTTGGCTATCCTGTTTTGATACGCCCCAGTTATGTGCTATCAGGCGCGGCGATGAATGTCGCTTGGGATGATCAGAGCCTTGAGAAATTCTTAAGCCTTGCTTCGGACGTATCGGCGGAACATCCTGTGGTCATTTCCAAATTTGTCGAAAACTCAAAGGAAATAGAAATTGACGCTGTAGCCAGGAAGGGCGAGATTCTCTTTAACGCCATTACCGAACATATAGAAAATGCCGGTGTTCATTCAGGAGACGCGACAGTAGTCCTTCCCGCGCAAAGGCTCTATGTGGAAACCGTGCGCAAGATCAGGAGGATAAGCGAACAAATCGTCAAAGCCCTTGATATTACTGGCCCGTTTAACATCCAGTTTCTTGCACAGCGCGGGCGTGTGCGGGTGATTGAGTGCAACCTGAGGGCAAGCCGCAGTTTCCCGTTCTGCTCAAAGGTCAGCAGGGTGAACATGATTGAGATGGCTGTCAAGGCAATGCTGGACGAGCCAGTGGAAAAAACCGCCGTCTCTACCCTGGATTTGCAATGGGTGGGAGTAAAAGCCGCGCAGTTCAGCTTTTCAAGGCTTCACGGAGCAGACCCTGTAAGCGGCGTGGAGATGGCAAGCACAGGGGAAGTCGGCTGCATAGGAACTGATTTTTCTGACGCTCTGTTAAAGGCGCTTCTTTCCGTGGGATATAAAATCCCGAAAGCAAAAGCAGGTCGCGTCCCGCGGGTACTGCTTTCTACCGGCCCCATTGAAACCAAAGTGGATTTTCTTGACTCGGCGCAAAAGCTTGTCTCAATGGGCTACGAACTTTTCGGCTCAAAGGGAACGGCAAAATTTCTTGCGGCTAACAATGTCTCCGCAAAAACCCTGCACTGGCCGCTTGAAGACAAACAGCCCAATATAGCCGATTTCATAAAACGCCGCGAAATTGACATGATTATCAATATCCCGAAAAACAACCGCGAACTTGAACTGAAAAACGACTACATTATCCGCCGTATGGCAGTTGACTTTGACATTCCCCTGTTCACGAACATCAAGGTTGCAAAAGAATTTATTGACGCTCTTGAGACTCTGCATAACGGAGCAGGCGTGGAAATTAAAGCTTGGGAAGAATATTAAACACCCGCAGGGCGTTGATGAGCCTCTATTACTTATCTTCCGAATATGTAAAACCCGCAGCCTGCCTTTCGTCTTGCAGTTTTGCCCATGCGTCGATTCCTTTATCGCGTAATAATGCGTTATCAAGCTTGAGTACCGGATAGCCGGCGTCAAAATTATCAATAAGCTCGCACGGATAACTTTCACATAAGGCGCACATTTGGACGCCTTTTTCTTCAGCGCATTTGCGAACAACGCATCCCGGATTGCCGCTTCCTTCTTTGCAGGACTTGCACTCCCAATGTTCGGCAATGTTTGTCAAAAAACTCCAAAAACCGTCTCCTCCGGGAAGATTGTTCACCACATTGTCAAATCCGGCATTTTTCATTTCTTCATACAAGGTCTTTGCAGCCGGAAAAACCTTTACCTTTACGGCGCAATTTTCGCAATAAAGGCCGCAATAACACATATATCGTTTATCCATGTTTTACCTCTTGCGTTATTATAGCTGTAAATTTGGTGTGAGACACTTTTTTTTACACGACAGCAGAGGACATGGGAAATTATTCGAAGAAGAGCCTCACGCAAAGATGAAAAGGAAGAATGAGAATTTTACTTATCTTCTTCATTTGTGAGCTTCGTGTACTTTGCGCCTCCGTGTGAAATCTTCGGGAATTTCGGTAAAATTCCGCTTGACAATATTTTCACTTTTTGGTATATTTTACCGTAATGACTGCATCATGTGGTACAGGCAGCATGGAACATCAACCGAGTCACTTTAGTGGCGAAGGTTCCCCTCTTGATGCCGCTGTTTCCAAAGCTTTAGCTGGAGTTTTTTCGCAGAAAAAACTCCTACTGTGCAAATTGGCAGGGATGCCGATTTGCAGCAAAACCCCGCCCTTTGCGGATTTGGGGCGGCTTTTACATGTGAATCGACCGTTATATATATATTCTATAGAAGAGATTTAACCAAAACTTACTTTAATTTACCCTTTCACTCACATAGCCCAAAAAACAGCTTTCCGGGTGAGGCGGCTGTATATTCGGGGGACAAAACGATTCATCCGGAGGCAAAAATGGACTATTCGGATGTCCGAACAAGCCATTCGGAGGCAAAAATAAACCATTCGGGTGTCCGGGCAGGCCGTTCGGAAAAACAAACATAGGAGATTTTATGCAAAGCAACAGAGACTGGCTGCCGGGCAGCCGCATGGGGCAGCTTGCTATGGCGAAAAACTGGCACAGCGTCCTTACCACAAAAGGCACTCAGTGGCAAATCACTGCCGCAGACGTGTCGGAACTGAAAGATATTATCGAGGATTCGGACAAGGCTCTTACCAAAGCGATGGCTGGCGACCGGAGCGCGGTTGTTACAGCCAGATGCAAAGAGGCTTTCGAACCCATGATTTCTTACATGAGGAATATGAAAAAACGCAAGTTCTTCAACCCGCCGCTTTTGGATTCGGATTTTGTCAGCCTTGGGCTTTCTCCTCCAAACACTACTTCAACGCCCATTCCGCCGCCCACGGCGCAGGTGATCGCGGACATTACCTTTCCCGGTATTCATCTTGTTGAACTGCGCAATATCCGCGCGGTGGAAGGCGGCGTGATGCCCGATCCTCGCAGCGACTACGGTGTAAAGATGTGCTGGGGGATAATGGGTCAGCCGACACCTACGGACAAGTTTCACCTGACAGAGGTTCCGAAATCTGGGCATGACCTGCCGCACTCAAAGTTCAGGCGGCGCAAGAAGGAGTTATTTGACTTTGACGGTGAAAGCGGGAATACGATTTACTTTTGCCTGCGTTATGAAAACCCGCGCGGAGAGGCTGGGCCGTTTGGACCGATGTTGAGCGCGGTTATTCCATGAGCAGTGAACAGTTAGCAGTGAAGAGGTTCACGCAAAGGCGCCAAGTCACGAAGGACACAAAGGGAAGATCAGGGAAGAAGAAGAAAAACAACGGAGTTTTGGTATGGATACAAGGCTGAATACAGCTTTATGTATACACATTCGTTGAATGTGGAATAATGTGGCAGTTACCCAATAAAGAAGGGTAACCTAAAGGAGTGTGTTATGAAAAACACAATCAAACTTTTGGGAACCTCACCCGAGCGCGTGGCGCGAAGGTTCCCCCTCGTTATTATTGCTGTGGCGGCAATAGTCGGTATTTCAATGTTGTCGTGCGGCGATTCGGATGATGATGATACTAAAACAACAACCGACTATAACATGGCCGGCATATATTCATTTTCAATAAATAACAATGAGCGTGAATGGATTTTTGATGCTGATTCAAATTATAGTGCTACTACTGTATATAATCACACCCATAGCGGCTGGTGGAATTCCAAAGGCGATGATGTAACAATCAGCTATGGCTTCGCGGACCCTGATAAAAAAGAAGTATTTTCTGTGCAAGAGAACGGAAATCAATTGACTCTTACTCTTAAAAATAATTCAGCGCAAGTTTCTTTAGTACTGGAGGAGCTTGGACTATCGGCAAAAAAAATAACGTTAACTAAGAGACATACGCCACCCATAGGACAAGCAATTACCAGCGCTGAAGACCTCAGAGCCGTCCTTGTCAAACTCCCTAAAAACACCGCCGCTACTCCGCACGCCATTGTTTTGAATGTGAGCGATCTTGGCGGCGACACAGATACGAAAGGAAGCATTGGAGATGCACTTCGTGTATCCTATAAATTTGTCAGCATTGATCTTTCCGGCAGCACCTTTACCAGCATTGATGTAGAGGCTTTTAAATATCATCTTTTACTTACCAGTGTTACTATGGGGAATAGTGTTACCAGCATTGGGAATAGTGCTTTTTCCAATTGTGAAAATCTTTCCAGTGTTACCATAGGGAACAACGTTAAAAGCATTGGGGTAAGTGCTTTTAAAGATTGTAACAATCTTTCCAGTGTTACCATAGGGAACAACGTTGAAAGCATTGGGGGAAGTGCTTTTCAAGATTGTAACAAACTTGACCGTGTTACAATACCAAACAAAGTAACATCCATTGGAAAAAATGCTTTTTATTATGGTGTATACGACCGCATCCTCTACGGTCCTTCCAGTGTAACCTTCAAAGGGACAATTCCTTCGGCTGGTTTTGATTCTAATGCATTCTACGGCGACTTAAATGCTAAGTTTTATGCGAGCAATACAAGCAATGGAACACCTGGGACATATACTAGATCGGGCAATAGTTGGACGAAGCAGTGACGGAGGCGCGGTGGTGACAGGCACCCACGCAATATGTGGGAGTGAACAGTTAGCAGTGTTGGTGTCCGCAAGCGTTGTTATCTACACACTGCTCACTGATAACTGCTCACTGCTTCCTTTGCGCCTTGGTGTCTTTGCGAGAGGCTCTTTTTCGAATAAATGTTTTAACCTGGATACAAGGCTGAAAACAGCTTTAGTATACACACTTGTTAAGTGTGGACGATTTAATATGTCACCCGTATTATGATAGGGTAACAAAAAGGAGATTCTTATGAGAAACAGCAAATTATTGATTTTGGGTTTAATTGCCCTACTATTGGTAGGCGGATTGGTACTGGCGAGCTGCAAATTTGGTTGTCAAAATGATTGTGGTGTTACTTCCTATGATTATGCATATGTTTCAGATCAATGTAAAACTGATTCATGTGCTGTAAAGGGATATGGTCTTTTTATAAAGTGTGATTGTTAACCAGTACTCCATGAAATTTAAAATAATTTAGGAGTTGCGCGGCATAGGCGCGGTGGTGCCATGCACCATGTGCAATATGTGGGAGTTAGCAGTGTTGGTGTCCGCAAGCGTTGTTATCTACACACTGCTCACTGATAACTGCTAACTATTCACTTCTCACTGCTTCCTTTGCGGATTGGCGCCTTTGCGAGACGCCAAATGATTGCACACGGCAGTGTGTGGGTAAGTAAAAGCAACACGGCGAGAGCCCCAGTAAACGCCGCTGTATGCAGGAAAAGCAAGCTTGCTTTAGCAAGCGTAGGGGCGATTGCGAGTAAATGCTTCACGTCTTCCGCAGCAATTCCATTGGCTTCAGTTTTCCGGCGCGATGGGGTTGGTTGATTTAATTTCAATATTAACATAAAATAATAAATACGGAGGATTGATTTGCCCGTTTTATCATTATTTTACGGTATTGTTGTCCGCATGTACAAAGAGGCTTCTGAAAAGCACCACAAACCGCATATACACGTTGAATATGCTGAGGATGAAGCTGCAATTTCTTTAGATGGTGAAATTCTTGAAGGATCAATTCCAAAAGCAAAAATGAAATTAGTAGAAGCATGGATGGAAATACATCGTGATGATTTGGAAGCAAATTGGAAAATGCTTTCCAAAGGTGAGCAGTTTTTTAAAATAGAACCATTAAAATAAAAAGAGAGGTTAATTACATGTTGTGTCCTAAAATAATTGATGTAGAACCGCTTGATAATTATAAACTAAAATTAAAATACGAAACCGGAGAAATAAAAACATTTGATGTTTTGCCATATATCTCCGGAAAATGGTATGAAGAATTATACAACAATAACTATTTTAAAACCGTTCATTTAATTTCTGATGGAAAAGGCATTGAATGGGAAAACGGACAGGACATTGCTCCTCATGAATTATATGAAATGGGTCATATTTCAAATTGAAAAAAGAGCTTTACGTCTTCCGCAGCAATTCCATTGGCTTCAGTTTTCCGGCGCGGCGGGCGGGAATCCATGAAGCAAGTACAGAACATAAAATGGTAAAGCAGCCTATCATAAAAACAGCAGTCCAGTCGATGATAATGGGAATTGTTTCAAGGTAGAAACCGGGATCAAGTATTTTTACTTCGCCGCCTTTGAACAAGCTTGAGAAAAAAGTTAAAACCTTTTCCAATGAACGGATCAGGGGATTGATATTTTTTCCGATCAAAAGTCCGGCTATAATGCCGATGCTTCCTCCCGTAAGGCCTGTAAGAAAGCTGCCCCAGATAAAAACAGAGGTAACGCCAGCGACACCCGCGCCTGAAACCTTCAATACCGCGATGTCCCTCTGCCGTTCAAGCGCCAGCATTGAAGTTGCCGAAGAAACATTCACCGCGGCGACAACCACTATCAGCGCCATAATAAACAAAAGTAATTGCCTTGTTGACTCGTATGAACTGTACTGGGAGCGCAAAAGCTCTTTCCATGTGTATATGTTATAGCCCGCGCCCAATTCGGAATAAAAAGTCCAGAGAAAATCATCAGCCTTTTTATACGGATCGTCTATCTTGACAATTAAACTTGCTGACAAATCCGAAGAAAGAATACGTTTACCGCCTTCAAGATTTATGATGCACCACAAAGCGTCAAGTTCATTGTAACCGCAGGATACGATGCCTTTTACATTAAACGGTGCGGTTCTTGGGGACGGCCTTCCCGCCTCCCCTGTTCTTATGGTCATAAGGCGTACTGTATCGCCCACCTGCACTCCGATTCCAGAAGCAAGCGATTCTCCCAGGACTATGTCTCTGCCGGTTTCGGGTTTTCCTTCCCCGTCAATAATTTTGAGGTATGCAGCGCTTCCCGGATCGTCCCAAAATGACGACTCAATTGAACGCACTGTAACGCCGGTTTTTCCCTTTTTACCGACCAGCACGCCCATGCTCTGCTGCTGCTGCCACGCTCCGCGCACTCCGTCTATGGCTTTAAATTCATTTACAGTGTTTTCGCCAAAATCGGAATTGAATAAATTATAGGCCTGAAAATGACCTGTCCCCAATTCCAGATAACGGTCGGTAATTCCCCTGATCATGCCGTCCGCGACTATCAGGGTAACAATGATTGGTATAAGGCTTACCGCAATCCCTGTGGCTGCGCCGCGGAGGTACCGCCCACCCTCATGCGCTCTGCCCAGAAGATAGCGCAGGGCAATAAAAAAAGCCGCTCTGCTTTTCAAAAGGTATTGTCCTCCGATAATTGTCCGTTTTCCAGAATGAAGCGGATTGATGCCCTTGCGGCGACTTTCCTGTCGTGGGTAACGACTATCAATGTCTTTCCGCGTTTTTCAGCGCCGGAAAAAAGAAGCTGCGCGACAATTTCACTGTTGTCGGGATCGAGGTTTCCGGTCGGTTCGTCCGCAAGTATTACAGCCGGATCGTTTACCATTGACCTCGCGACGGCTACCCGCTGACGCTCTCCGCCGGAAAGCTGAGACGGAAAATGCCCACCGCGGTCTTCAAGTTTTACATCAGCTAACAGCGACCTTGCCCTGTCAATTGCATCCTTTTTTTTCAATCCCGCAATGTAGGCGGGGATCATAATATTTTCAAGAGCGGTAAAATCTTTTAAAAGATAATGAAACTGGAAAATAAAGCCTATTTTCATTGACCGGTACAGGGACAAATCTTTTTCATTTAAGGACGTTATATCATCATTGCCGATAAAAACAGAGCCGGAGTCTGTCCGGTCAAGCCCGCCGAGAATGTTAAGGAGCGTGCTCTTGCCGCTTCCGCTCCTGCCGCTGACTGCCGCGGATTTTCCTTCCTCGATTTCAAAATTCAGCCCTTTCAGGATATGGAGGGTTTCAGTTCCTGAAGTAAAATTCCTGACAAGGTTTGTTACCCTGATTATATAATTTATGCCACTGTCATTCATAGCGCAGTACCTCCGCCGGTCTTATTTTTGATATTTTGCGGGACGCAAACCATGCCGCGGTAAGAGCGGAAAGAAAACCAAACATAAAAATCATTATAACCTCATGCGGTATTATTCGCGAAGGTATCTCCTTTATGTAAAATACAGCGGGAGAAAAAACCGCGAAATTGTCCGCCTGCTCTCCACCAAACAAGCCGGCAATTACGTTAACCATGCCAATCAATGAGTTCACAACCTTTTCCATAATAGTAAAAAACAGCGGTATTCGCGAGGCAATGAGCAGCCCCAGGACAAGCCCGGCGCCCGCTCCCGAAAAACCGATGATTGCGCCGTCGCAGACAAAAACAAAACGAACAGCCTTTTCCGTTCCTCCGATTGCCCTTAACAAGCCTATTTCCTCACGCCTCTCCAGCACCGACCGCCTCTGTGCCTGAAAAATATTAAGGCCGACTACAATAAAAATAAGCCCTACAAGTATAAACATAAATAATTTCTCTGTTCTTAATGCGCCGAAGAAAGAGCGGTTATAATCCCGCCAGCTTGAAAATTTAGTTTCTTCAAAACCGGAAATATCTGCAAGTTTTTTCTGCGCCTGTTCCAAAGCGTGCCTGTCCTGAAAACGGTTTGCCAGTTTCAATCCGATAATCAAGTCGCTGTCATCCATAAATGCCTTAGCGCTTTCAATGTTAACATACGCCCAACTGCAATCATATTCATAATAACCGGTTCTGAAAACCCCGGTGATAGTATAGTCTTTTATGCCGCTGTCATCGCTTTCCGCCGACATAATTCCCGAAATGGAATAAATCGTTACATCGTCTCCGACTCCAAGCCCAAGCCTGCGGGCAAGTTCTGTTCCCAATAGCACATAATTATCCTGAGAAATATCAAATTCTCCCTTTTCAAAATCAAGCCTGGCTTTTATTGCCGGATCCATTTCAAGGATATTTTCCGGCACTCCCCTGACCAATACCGCCTGCTGATTTACACGCTTTCCCCTTGCAATTGCCTGAAATTCCCTGAAAGGAACGGCCGTCTTTACTGCCGGAACAGTAAGCAGGATTCTCCTCAGCATCGGCGCATCTTTTTCATCAGCAAACGAACTCAAGCGCAGATGATAAGATGAAATTTCAACAATGCTTTCGATAAAGCCAAGCTGAAACCCGTTCATTACGGCGATTATTACAATTAACGCAAGAACACCGGTAGCAATCCCAAGAACAGCCAGCGCAGGAGAGTTTCTGCGCCCCTTAAAGATATACCGTGATGCGACAAACAAAGTCCAGTTGTTTTTCAATATTTTTTCATCCTTGATTCAGATATTTTTCTGCCGTCCTGCCAGTGAGCCACAAGAACCAAATTACCGTTTATATACAGTTCTTCGGTATCAATTTTATCATCTGTATGAACAATACGCTCAACAATTCCGTCTCTTATGTTTTTTTCCCGGATACGGTTTCCATCCGGGTCATATTCATATTCGGTCAAATATTCTGTGACGCCGTCTTTTTTTGAAATACTGGTTATACGGTCTTTTGACCAGCTATTCGTGATTACCCAAATAATGTTGTCTTCATCGTCAAAAAGGGTTTGGGTTAAAATCTTCCCGCGCCCATCGGTTGTAAAAACTGTTCTGTTATTTTCATTTACGGTAACATTGCCGATAGAATCGGGATACATATTGATTTTTTCGGAAATAAAGTCGTCATTCTTTGCCGTTTCAAGAATACGGTTCGGAAAAGCGATTCTTACGGTATCTTCTGACAAGTCAATATGCTGTTCCGTATGGTATATTCTTTCCACAAACCGCAGGAACGTTGAACGGTTGTAGCGGTAATAATCCGTATGCATTTCAATGAATAAACCCGCATCCTCTCCCCATGATGACGCCAGTGCGCGGATTACAATTCCGTTATTATAAAAAAAATCGGTTCTATTTATTCCACCGTCATCCAGAAACCTGTATTCTGTTGTTAACATATGCTCTGCATCATATATTTCGATAAATCCTTTTTTTACAGGTTTTTTAAAAACGGTTTCAATATCCTCATCCTCCAGATCGGTCTCTTCTTCATGTGCAAAAGTATTATCATTGCTGTCATCAGCATCGATTTCGCGCAATACGGCTACAAGCCTTGAATTACCCTCCCTGTCCCTGAATATCCATTGTGTGCGGACTTCTTCGTTGTCTTCGTAGAGTGTCCTGATTTCAATATAAAACTTATTGTTATAATACGGCAGAATTTCTTCGGGCAAATCTTCATGACTTGCATAATCAACAACAAGGGCATATTTATTGCGAAGAGCGGCCATCCGTGACGGAATTTCTTCAAGAGCCATGCCTCCCGCATTGGAACGGAACCAGCGCGCCGGCCTTATCCATTCAGGAGTTTCATCTGCCGCATATTCCGGCAGGAAGAACTCATCACTTTCTGTTTCCTGCAGAAACCCTTCATTTTCAAATTCAGGATCAGGTAAAAAAATATCCATCTCCTGGGTAACAGCTATAATGCCGGCCAACAGGAGTAAAATAACTATAATGGGCAGTACAATCTTTTTACGCATTTCCGGTAAATTCCATTACATAACGATGGGGATCAAATTTTTCGATATCCCCGTATTTTTCGCCGGTGCAAAGATATACAACAGGCAAATGTAAATCAGAGGCAAGCGAAAAAACAACTCCGCCCTTTGCCGAAGAATCGTATTTAGTCAATATAACTCCGTCAAGTGCAACTGCATCATGAAAGGTTTCCGCCTGCGCTATGGCGTTTCTGCCGGTGGTCGCGTCCAATACCAAATATTTCAGATAACGGACGGCAGCAGCTTTTGCCACTACCCTGTCGATTTTTCGCAGCTCATCAAGCAGGGCCGATTTTGTGTGCATTCTGCCCGCAGTGTCCGCTATAACGGTATCAACGCCGCCTGAAAGAGCCGCTTCCAGTGCATCATACACAACCGCCGCAGGGTCTCCTCCCTGTTTGTGGGCTATAACCCGCACGCCAAGGTTCTGCCCGTGTATTTTCAACTGATCTACCGCTGCCGCGCGAAATGTATCAGCCGCTGCGAGAATTGTTTTCTTACTGTTAAACGCCGCAAGTTTTGCGGCGGTGGTCGTTTTTCCGACACCGTTTACTCCCAGCAGCAGAATCACGGTAAGATTTTGCTGAAACTCAGATTCAGGCTTGGCGGCTTTACGTAACTCGTTTTCAAGCAATTCGGCAAGTTCTGCGGAAACATCATAAGAGCCCTTTTTTTTGCAGTTGTTCTTTAAGTGTTCAGTAATATTGTACGCCTGAGCGGCGCCGAAATCACCTTCAATCAAAAGGTCGCATAAATCATCAAACACTTCATCCGACGGGCTTAAGTTACGTGAAAAAAAACTTTTTATCTTTTCGGCAAATTTCAATTCTGTTCCTGCCCGTTTCTGTCCGGTTTTACAATAGGCGTCGAGCCTTTGTTCGAAATGTACAGGTATCTGGACATTTGGAATAATTCATACGCAATAAACACGCCCAGTGCAACTGTCGCCCCCATACTGTAATAGTACATTTGCTCGTAATCATCTATAAATTTATCACCGTAAGACGGAGCCGTACCTGATCTGGCCGCTCCATCGTAACTCATATATGTTTGATATGTTATCCAGCTTGCAATGCCTGTGATCCATACGCCGCCCCATGCCCAGTAATGCATACGCCGCGCTTTATCTACCTGTCCTTTTTTGGGAGGCGGTGACGTATGCAGGGAT
The DNA here is from genome assembly GCA_031256035.1 of Treponema sp. Lineage (GTDB taxonomy): Bacteria > Spirochaetota > Spirochaetia > Treponematales > Breznakiellaceae > WQXQ01. The sequence continues at coordinate 22,881 of JAIRRJ010000055.1, forward strand.
AAATAATACTGCGAATCCGGGGTTTGTGAAGAAAGAAATACCGCCTGTCCTAATTCCTTTGTCGAAGTCTCCAACTCTATATATTCTATCGTATCCAGCGGCACATTTAACGTTATAGGAGCGTGCCCCATATACATTGCGCCTCTGTAAACAGAACCGCCATCAGGGAATCCTGAGATTTCAATACTGCCAAAAGAAATCGGATGAAGACGCAAATCAACTTCGGTAAGTTCACCGGATACCAGTTCAGTTTCTACTGTAAGAGTTTCATGATTAAGAGCGGAGGCTGTAATGGTTACTTTGCCCGGGGGATATTCTGTTTTCTCCGTTTCTCCCCTGCCCGCGAATGATCTGTTAATCAAAACCAGAGTTTCCGCAGGTTCGGCTTTGACAGCCAGCAGCGCAGGGCGGTTACCCGATAATGTTATGATCAGCCTTCCGGCTATTTCATTCATGGCCTTATCCATGTCCTCAGGAGAAAAAATGACGCTGTCTTCATAAGCGTATGAATCGGTATATACGGTATATAGCTTAATTGAAACAAAATATCTGCCGTGGTAATCCGTTATTAAGCCAGTGAGCATCCCGTCAGCTTTCTGACTAATGCAAAACCTTCTTTCGCCTTTCGGTGAAGGCGGATTTGGAAACACCATGTCCAAATTATTGCTGATTAAACTGAAAACAGGTTCCCTGTTTATAAGAGGCGCATCTTCTTCAACCGTCTCAAGATCGATTTTTAACTTTTCAATTTCGGCATTTACTTTTTTCAGATTCTGTTTATATTTCCAGTTTGCTTCTCCCCTGAAAAGCAAAATAGAACGCTCATCAATCTTGGCGGACAAGGCTTTTGCCGCGGCTGAGCGCGCTTTAGCCCAGGCTTGCCCTTCATAATAGGCATATTCATTGGATACGCGCGTACGATAATCGACAATTTTTAGTTTATCAACCAGACTTCGCGTAATCGCATCTGCCATAGGAAGTTTTTCTTCCGGCATGGATTTAACATCAAAAGATGTAACACAAAGAAACCATTCGTCATTTTGTACGGGAATTTCAACTATCTCTTGCTTCCCAAATGCCGGCAGATAACTGACTGTTATGAGAAATGGGAGCAGTAAAAACAAAATCCTTCGCATAAACGCTCCTTCTAAACACCGTTTGCCATTACGGCATTGTTCTTCCATGAAAACCGCAGGTATTCTTCGATGAATGGGTCGATGTCCCCGTCCATCACAGCCTGAATATTTCCTTTTTCGACCTTTGTCCGGTAGTCTTTTACCATCGTATATGGCTGAAACACATAGGACCTTATCTGGTTACCCCATGATATATCCTTTTTCTCCTGTGAAAACTTTTGGTTTTCTTTTTCCTTCTCCTGCCTGTAATGTTCATACAACCGCGCTTTAAGGATACTCATGGCTGTGGCGCGGTTTTTTATCTGGCTGCGCTCGCTCTGACAGGCAACTACAATGCCCGAGGGCAGATGGGTAAAACGCACCGCGCTGTCCGTTTTGTTTACATGCTGACCGCCTGCGCCGCCGGAACGGTAGGTATCCACACGCAAATCCTCAGGTTTTATTTCCACTTCTATTGTATCGTCAATAACAGGAAAAATGTAGACCGAAGCGAAAGAAGTGTGCCGTCTGGCATTTGAGTCAAAAGGACTTATCCGCACAAGTCTGTGTACGCCGGATTCGCCTTTCAGGTATCCGTAAGCATAATCCCCTTCGATCTTGCAGGTTGCCGATTTTATCCCGCCTTCGGCTTCCAGACTGTCAATCTCTTCAACGGAAAAGCCTCTTTGCTCCGCCCAGCGCAGGTACATACGGTAAAGCATTTGCGACCAGTCGCATGCTTCCGTTCCGCCGGCTCCCGAATGAACGGTGAGAAAACAGGCGCTTTTATCAAGTTCGCCTGACATTAATTCAACAATATTTTGTTTTTCATACCTTGATGATACATTCTTGAGCGTACTTTCAATACCGGCGCTTTCCCTCTCATCTTTGGCTTCAACGGCAAGTTCCAGCAATGTATCAAGGTCTGCAATCTCCCCGCGAAGGCTCTTCCAAGGGTCATACCGGCTTTTGAGGCTTTTAAGTTCAGTTATTGTTTTTTCAGCTGCTTTTGAGTCGTTCCAGAAATCAGGTTCTGCGGTTTTGGCTTCTATTTCGGCAATACGCCGCCCGAATGAAGCGTCCTCAAAGACGCCCCCATGTTTCGTTGATTTTTTTTCTTAATTCGGCAACCGGCGTCTCTAATTCGGCAAGCAACATGATCTTATTTTCTCCTATATTATCAATAATAATGAAAAACCATACGGCTTTCAAGTTCCAAAGGCAGTGTAACCTTAAATCTGCCAATATGTGGTTAAATTCTCATTTTTAGTATATATTAGTATTGAGTTGAGGGACGATGCTTGGTATTGTAATGGAAAATTAACCATATATTGGTAAAACTGCCGGACAGCTTCGTATGTGGTTTCTGGCTGTTTATAGTCTGTCCGTATGGATGGTCAATTTTACGTGATATCCTGCTAAATGGTATTGGAATCACACAAATGGGGTTCAATATGAAGAACTTTTACAAACTTTTCGGGATTATCGCTCTGGTAGCGGTAATTGTTTTGATTACTGGCTGCGCCACCGCAAGCTCTATCGGTGGAGCAATGGGTCCTCATGGCCTAATTACAGGAAATGGCGCTGCCAGTACACTCATTGAAGGCAGCGAAGAGATTGCGTCATATTCAGTCATATTTTGGCTTGTTGACTCAGGGTATGAAGAATATGCTGCCGCAGTTAAGCAAGCCGAGGCATCAGGCAAGAAGGTTACATCAGTAACAACATGGTTATTCTTTATCATGAAAACAACGGCGTATGCCAAATAACAGTTCAAAAAAATGACGCAAAAGTGTCATTATGAGCCGTACAATTTTTAGGATTACCTAATTGTACGGCTTTTTTTATGCTAACAATTCAGGCAGCCTATAGACATCTTCGACTCCGTCTACGAGGACTCCGCCCATGCCGAGTTCAAGAGGAAGGGCTATGTCAATGTCATAGCGATCCCCTACGGAAACGCAATTTTCGGGAACTGCGCCGCAGAGAATACTTGCGCGCATGAACGGCTCAATGTGGGGTTTTGAAACGCCGCAGGTATCAAGTCCGATAATCGCGTGAAACAGTTCATTCACGCCTAACACCGCAAGCGTTCGCTCGGTAATGGAAACAGGATTGTTTGTAACTACCGCAAGAGTAAAACGGGAAGCAAGCGGCTCAAGAGCGGCGCGTAACTTTATATCCTCGCCAAGGTATTTTTCGGGCTGATAGAGTTCTTCCCGCCAGCGGACATTTTCTTTGATTGAAATACCGAAAGACAGAAAAATATTTCCCAGACTGATCGCCTGCCCCTTATGCTCAGCCGCCCAGTTTTTCCTGTATTCGGCAATTTCACCGCTCATTTGCTCGAATGTTTTTCCCTGTAACTGCGCAAGGCGCATAATGGGAAGATCAATCTGGGTGCGGGCATATTCATCATGGGTGTAAAGAGTTGAATCCATATCGAAAAGGATCGCCTGAATTTTTGCAATGTCAGGCAGAGCGAATATTTTCATCCGTTTCCGTTTTGCTGGAAGGGCAGTTCATTCTGCGGTTCGGCGATCAGGGTTTGTGAAAGCAGGCGGTTGATAATTTCGGCATTATCCAGAAGGCTTGAAACCGACTGATTTTGATGCAGGCGTGAAATAACCTGCGCAAAAAGTCCTGATATGTTCACATTGATGTACCATTCACGTTCAATCACTTCTTTCTGATAGACCGCGTTTGTTCCGATCAGGCGGTAAAAAAGCCCCTCGCGGTAGGCATCGTCAAAATGGGAAAGCGCCTTACCCGAAAACAGCGGCAGGCTGATTGAACAGATGATCCTGCGCGCGCCGTTCTCTTTCAGGAGCTTCATTCCCTTTATCAGAGTGCCGCCTGTTCCAAGAATATCATCCGCCATAAAAACTGTTTTGTCTTTCACGTTGCCCAAGAGCCGTATCTGGGAAATGTTAGTCTGCGAAGCGTCCCTGCTGACTTTGGAATAATCCCTTTCCTTGTACAAAAGAGCCAGAGGTTTTTTAAGCGCGGAAGCGAAAAATTTATTCCGGTCAACCGCTCCGGTATCGGGAGAAACGACAACAAAGTCATCGTTTAGAATACCGTTCAGTTTGGACAGCGCCTGTATAATCTGATAACTTGCGTGCAGGTTTTCAAGCCGCATCCTGTCAAAGGCGCTTATAATGTCTCTGGAGTGAATGTCCAGGGTGATAATATGGTTCACTCCCAGCCCTTCAAAAATTTTCCCGATACGGCTTGCCGATATTCCTTCCCTCCCCTTCGCCTTGTGCTGGCGGGCGTAAGGATAATTCGGGATCACAAGGGTTATCCGTTCAGCGCCCGCCTGCCGCGCGGCGTCTATCGTAACAAAAATCGTCATCAGGTGATCGTTGATTGAAAGGTTATTAACAGCTCCGCCTGAAAAGTTCAAAGGATAGTGATTTTCCACATCCTGAAAAATATAGACATCCTTTCCGCGGATTGACTCTTCTATTTCTGACTTTATCTCTCCGTTGGCAAAGACCGTAAATTTAACCGGAACCTTAAAACCATGAATGGAATTCCTGTCCGCACCGCTCTGCGAGGATGAACCTCTGGTAACAATTTTATTGATAAGGTCGATCTGCAAAGCCGCCTGCTCAACGCTGATATTGTGGCGTTTTGCAAGTTCATCAACAGTCCGCTTGTGGCTGTGGCGGTATTTTCGTTTCAGATGCCCAATAACTTCATCGGCAAAACTCTCACCGCCGGGACAGGCGATAATGGCAAGATTAGCCGGATTGGAATACTTCATGGTATATGCTAGTCATAGCATAAAAGGGGGAGGAGGGTCAATATTGTAAATTCATCTGTTTCATGCTACGCTTACTTTAAGATGGAGGTTTGCCATGACCCAACAGGCTGAATTGCTGAATAGGATTGATGAAATACCTCAAAAATACTTTGGCGAAGTGATTAATTTTTTGGGGTATTTGCAGCATAAGGCGCAACAGGAAGCGTCCGACAGCAGCCCCGGACAGGAAGCCAGCAAAAGGGTTATACAGCTTTCAAAAGACAGCAACGGGAAACTTATTCTTACAAAAGAAATGATTGACGAAATGCTGCAAAACAGTCCGTATACCCGCTCTCTTTCGGGGATACTGTCCGGAGTGGGTGTTGTTGACCTTGATAAAGTCCGTGCAGAAAGGCTTGCCAAGCACCTATGAAGAAAATCCTTATTGACACAAATGTTGCGCTTGATTATCTGCTGCACCGGGCGGATTATTCCAATGCTATGATTATCTATCTGCTGGCGGAGCAAAATTTTATTGCCGGTTATATTACCGCTTCCGCAATAACCGATATTTTCTTTCTTGCCAAAGGAACGCTCGGTAAAAAGCCTGCAAAAGAAGCTCTTAAAAATCTTTTACAGGTTTTCAAACCTGCTGCCGTAACCGATAGCCATATCTATCAGGCGTTGGATCTGGATTGGAACGATTTTGAGGATTCTGTTCAATACGTTGTGGGCGAAAGTTTTTCCGCTGATTATATCGTTACACGCAATACTCATGATTATTCCTCCGGCTCCATTCCAGCTGTAACTCCGCAAGAGTTTATACAAGCCGTTGCTGTTATATAAAGACAATTTCCTCATTGCCTTTCACAGGTCAAGTTTAGATACAAACCTGTTCCCCTTGATAAAAAAACGCAGTTCCAGTTCCTTACCTGCCGACAGGCCAATCCGCCTGCTTGTTTGTATTTCCGGTTTTTTGCGGCTGTCGTGGATTTGCAATTTACCGTCAAGCAGGGCAAGATTATTGTACTTTTTGTTAATGCCGAAGGCCTGAGTAAGTTTGCCCGGCCCATTGCAGAGGTTTTCGAGTTTTTTTGTTTTACGCCTTTTCTGCATAAGTTCAATACCCTCTACAGGCTCAAGGGCGCGGATAAGCACAGCCTCGCCATCGCCTTCTTTTCCGCTGACTATGTTGAGGCAGTGGTACATCCCGTAAATAAGGTAGACATACGTCCGTCCCGCAGACCCGAACATCGGCGCATTGCGGGGAGTAAGCCCCCTTGAAGCATGGCAGCCGGGGTCATCGCGGTAAAGGTACGCCTCTGTTTCAACGATTTTACCGCGGAGTTTCCCGCAGACGAGGTACTTGCCCAGCAAAGCCCGTGCAAGAGCAATTGTTGGCTGGTTAAAGAAACGTTTTGTTACTTGCACTTTTTTTACTGCTGCTTCCGTGTCCACACTCTGCTATTGGCAAGCGGGCGGGTATAGGTTCCGGCAAGTCTTCCTGCGTTTCTATATGCCTGTTCAAAACTGGTATCATTTCCAAGAATACCAGGAAGTTCCTTCTCAGACATATCCCAGTTAGCATAACCATCTACATCTTTCCCAATAGTAATGCTGATCAGAGGATTATTGTGAAAAGCATTGGCATCGATGTCACGAACGCTGTCCGGGATGACAACACTGGTCAAATGGTTGTTTTCAAATGCGCCCCACCCGATTCTCGTAACGCTGTCGCCAATAGATACGCTGTTCAGTTGATTGTCGGAAAATGCCTTAGACCCGATACTCGTAACGCTGCCCGGGATGACAACACTGGTCAAACGGTTATTTTCAAATGCGCCCCACCCGATTCTCGTAACACTGTCAGGAATGGTAACGCTGGTCAGTTGATTATTACGAAATGTGCCTTCATCAATGATAGTAACACCATTTGGTATGACAACGCTGGTCAGGCGATTGTTTTCAAATGCACCTGACCCGATACTCGTAACGCTGTCGCCAATGGAGATGCTGTCCAGATGGTTGTCGGAAAATGCCTTAGACCCGATACTCGTAACGCCGTTGCCAATACTAACACTGGTCAGATTTTTTCCACGAAATGCATCGGAGCCAATGGAAACAACCGGCGGCCAGGGTATCGTTACCGCACTGCTCGTTCCAACATAGCCGATAATTACTACACCGCGTTCATGATCAAACCATTTAAAATCTTCTAACCTAAAGTCAGCCGCAATAAATTCATCCGCCTGAGCCAGCCGTGTCCACTCTCTGGTGTCGGCATTCGGGCGGGTATAGGTTCCCGGAAGAAATCCGGCGCTGCGATACGCCTCAATTAAACGGAGGTCATCTTCAAGAGGGCCGCCATTTGTTCTCGATAGCATTGTTTTTAGCCCGATGGTAATGCTGGTCAGGGGGTTACCGGCAAATGCGCCGGTCTCAATAAGAATTTCACTGTCGGGCATGGAAATGCTGATCAAATTATTTTCCTTAAATGCGTTCTTATAAATAACAGTAACACTGTCCGGAATGGTAATACTGGTCAAATTATTTCCCTTAAATGCGCTCCCCCAGATGTAAGTAACGCTACCGCCAATAATAACGCTGATTAGGCGATTGTTTTCAAATGCGCTGGCTCCAATGGAAGTGACGCTGTCAGGTATGGTAATACTTGTTAGTTTATTGCGGTAAAATGCGACGTCTTCGATTGTAATAACACTGTCGGGTATCGTAACACCGGTAAGCTCTTTGTAGGCCAATGCTTCATATCCAATCGAAGTAACCGGCTTTCCAGCTATCATTCCCGGTATCGTAATCATTTTGCTCGTACCGTAATAACCGGTAATCATAATACCGCCATGCTCATCATTCGGTAGCCATACAAACTGATGCGGCTGATTGAGGTATTCGCTTTCCTGATTGTTGAGTACCTCATCCGCTTGCTGCTTAAAGATCAACGACTGACAGGCAAATATGGAAAATGATAAAACTGCACAGAACAAAATCTTTTTTATAGTTTGGATCATGTTATCTACTGCCTCCTTCAGGTGCATTTTGCGGTTCCCACCCCCTGCTTCTTCCTATTGCCTTGTGCCAACCTGCAATCAATTTATCACGGCGACTGCCTTCCATCTCAGGGTGAAATGATGCGTCCCTCTGCCAGCGGCTTTTTACTTCGTTCTGGTCTTTCCAGAAACCCACGGTAATGCCTGCAAGGCAGGCCGCGCCAAGGGCGGTTGTTTCCCGCACAACAGGGCGCACAATACACGCGCCGCACATATCCGCCTGAAACTGCATGAGGAATTTATCGCGGCTGGCGCCGCCGTCTACTTTGAGTTCGCTCATTGTAACGCCTGTGTCTTTTTCCATAGCGCGTAACAAATCCATCACCTGATAAGCGATTGACTCCTCCGCTGCCCTGATGATGTGATTGCGCTTTGTTCCCCTTGTGATCCCAACGATGCAGCCGCGGGCGTACATGTCCCAGTAGGGGGCGCCAAGCCCTGTAAACGCCGGGACGAGGTAAACTCCTCCAGTATCAGCAACCTTTGACGCAAAATATTCGCTGTCCGCGCTGTCGGTGATGAGGCGCATCTCGTCCCTCAGCCACTGTATAACAGCTCCTCCTGTAAAGACCGACCCTTCAAGCGCATACTGCACCTTGTCGCTAAAACCGGCGGCAATAGTGGTCAAAAGACCGTTCCCGCTTTCTGCGGCGGTTGAGCCGGTATTCATCAACAGGAAACAGCCCGTGCCGTAGGTACATTTCGCATCGCCCTTTTCAAAACAGCACTGTCCGAACAGCGCCGCCTGCTGATCCCCGGCGTTACCCGCGATAGGGACTTCCCTGCCCTGAATGTTTGCTGTTGCGAAAATAGCCCCCGATGGTTTTACCTGCGGCAACATAGCGCGGGGAATATCAAGCGCTTCAAGGAGCCTGTCGTCCCAATCAAGTTTGTGAATATCGAAGATCATGGTACGGCTTGCGTTGGTGTAGTCGGTAACATGGGCGCCGCCGCCCGATAATTTCCAGATGAGCCATGTGTCCACAGTACCGAAAAGTATCTCGCCCTTTTGCGCCCTCTCCCTCGCCCCTTCTACATTATCAAGTATCCACTTGATCTTCGTTCCCGAAAAATACGCGTCAGGCAAAAGTCCGGTTGTCTTTTTGATGTAGTCGCCAAGACCGGCGCTTTTAAGAGAATCAACAATGGATGAAGTCCTGCGGCATTGCCACACGATGGCGTTATAAATGGGCTGCCCTGTGTTTTTGTCCCAGAGTATCGTCGTTTCCCTCTGATTGGTGATGCCGATTGCGGCAATGTCCTGCGCCTGCACATTCATGCGAGAGATAAGGTCAGTCATCACGCCGTACTGTGTGGAATAAATCTCCATCGGGTCATGTTCAACCCAACCTTCCTTGGGATAGATTTGCGTAAACTCTTTTTGCTCTGTGCCAACAATGTTCTGTTCACGGTCAAATAAAATCGCCCGCGAACTTGTAGTTCCTTGATCAAGCGCGAGAATGTACTTAGCCATAGTAACCTCCATATAAAAACACTCAAGGAGATTTTACCACAATAATTAGACCACGAACCTCACGAACACTACGAACTTTCCAACTCCAAATCTTCCGTTGTTCGTGTGCGTACCGAAGGTACGAGTTCGTGTGGTTCGTGGTAAAAAATCTTGAATATCGACTATTTAGAGATGAGTTCTCAGTCAAAATCATACGCATCCAGTCCATATTCATCTATCAATGTTTTAAGCGTTTTCTTCAAACTGTCGTTGAGCGGCACGCCGGTATCTTTGCGGGAAAGCCACGCAAGGTATTCCTTTTCGCCCGCCGTGTAGATACGCTCCTGTCCCGGGGCCTTTGCCGATGCGCGAAGCTCCCGCAGAATATCGCCCGTTGTTTTCTTGAACAGGGCAGGCTCCGTAAAGGCGTTTATATCTACCGCGATAAAAAAGTGCCCAAGATGAAAGGGTATTTTTCTGCCGCTCTGATCAATTCCGTCCAGCGCTTTCAGGAACAACCCCTGCTGTAAAGACGCGCTGAGTATCTCCACCACTGCCGCGTAACCGTATCCCTTGTAACCCGCAGTATCTTCACCCAGACCGCCAAGAGGAGCAAGGGCGCATATCCCCTTGTTCAGTCCTGCTAGTGCTTTGGCAGGGTCGCTCTCGCTTGAGCCGTCCCGGTTTATGACCCAGCCCTCAGGCATGGTTTTATTTATACGGTCATAATGTTCAATCTTGCCCCGCTGAGTAACAGAAGTGGCGCAGTCCAGCACGAAGGGGAAATCTTCATCAGTGGGAAGTCCGAAGGTCAGCGGATTTGTTCCAAGCATATTTTCAACACCGAAAGTCGGGGCAATCGAAGGCCGCGCATTTGTGCCAGTAATGCCGATCAAGCCTGAGCTTGCCGCCATTGTCGCATAATATCCGGCAATGCCGTAATGAGTTGAGTTGCGCACCACAACCATGCCGATGCCGTACTTCTTCGCCTTGTCGATTGCCAACTGCATCGACTTCTTCCCGATAACATGACCCATGCCGTCATGCCCGTCCACCACCGCAGTCGCAAGATGATCCTTCACCACCTCAAAATTGGTAACAGGGTTTTGAATACCGTCCCTGATCCTGTCAATATAAATCGGTTTGAACCTGCCCACACCATGGGAATCAATCCCCCGCTTGTCGGATTCAATCAGTATTTCGGCGCAGATTGCCGCGTCTTCGACAGGCACACCAACCTTGATAAAAACATCCTTCATGAAGGATTCCATCTTTTCAAAACTCGCGTGGCTTATTGTTGTCATGTAGTTTTAGGTTATATTAAGGACAATAAAATGGGAAGATATTCACGCCGAACCAAAGGTTTGACGCCTTCTCGCCACTGCTCACACTAGGCATTTTCTTTCCCAAAAACTTGTTTTTTTTACTGTTTATTGATATATTACCATCAAGAAGGAGAATATAAACATGAAGAAATTATTGGCTGTTGCGATTATCGGAATAATGTGCGTCTTCGCGGCTTTTGGGCAAAACGCGGTAGAACTGGATGCCGCCATACAGCGGGTGGGCAAGGATATAAGCCTTAAACTGGCTATGGGGCCGCGTGTGGCTCTCTTAAGTTTAAGTTCTCCCTCCACTGACCTTTCCTCATACTTCCTTAAGGATTTGGCTCTTAACCTTGAGGGCAAAAGAAGCTCAAGAGTGATACCCCGGCAGGAAATAGACCGCGCCCTCACATCGGCGAACCTCAGGTCATCCGGCCCGATAACAGTCGTACAAGCCAGGCAGGTTGGCAGAACATTAAACGCGCAGTTCGCCGTAACCGGCTCAGTAGAGAAAACCGGCGCCAATTACCGCATCACCGTTTGGCTGATAAGCCTTATTGACAATTCTGTTTTTGAAATATCTCCCGTAAACGTCAGGGACAGCGGGCAAATCCGGCAGTTGCTCGGTATTATACCGGAAGCCCCCTCTCCGGCTCCTGAAGCCGCCCCTGCACCGGCAGCGCCGTCCCCTGTGAAAACCGCCAATGATCATTATGAGAAAGGCAAAGCGTTTTATGACCGTAACGATTTCGACAACGCCATTGTTGAGTTCGGCCATGCGGTCAGGTTGGATAACAATCACGTCAACGCTTACTTTTTCCGGGGCAATTCGCACATCAGAAAAGGAGAATATGATCAGGCAATTGCCGATTACACTCAGGCAATCAGGATCGTGCCCGAATTCGACGGCGCCTATCACAACCGCGGTCTTGCGTACAGCAGAAAAGACGACTATGACAGAGCCATTGCCGATTACACTCAGGCAATCAAACTCGATCCGGATTATTCCCATGCATACTTTGGCAGAGGGAATGTATACAGGGCAAAGCGCGAATATGACAACTCCATAGCCGATTATAATGAGGCAATCAGACTCGATCCTGCTTACGCCTTTGCATACAACAACCGGGGTTGTTCGTTTGATGATAAAAAGGACTATGACCGGGCTATTGCCGATTATACCGAGTCAATCAGAATCATTCCCAATTCCACCATGTCTTACGTAAACCGGGCAAGTACTTACAATAACGGCAAGAAAGACTATGACCGGGCATTAGCCGATTATAATGAGGCAATCAGGATCGATCCCAATTACGCCATGGCATATCACAACCGGGGCATTGTGTACGATAACAAAGGGGACAAGGCAAAAGCTGACGCTGACAAAGCAAAGGCTCGGGAACTGGGGTATACGCCTTAGGCTAAATTTGCTCTGCAGAATACCGTAATATGTTCAGTGGCGGCTGCGCACAACCCTGCAGGAGCTAGACGGCTTTGGGTTTTAATTTTACTCTATAATTAATTTGCTATCACTTGCGGCAATAATAGCCAATACCAGTATCCGGAAAAGTGCGTCCCAAACGTTCTCTGTCTTTTATCATATCGTAATATGAATATGAGTCATAACTGCTATATAAATGCGCATTAACATAACAGTTCGTATTTAGATCGAAAATCCCGCCGGTGAGTATTTCGGTATTTTGGTTTCTATAAACAATGTGGACAAAATGAGGATTATTTGTCGGGAGTATATCAATCAGATAATCCAACTCTCCTGTAACGGTATCAATGAAGTAAGGTTTAAGCTCCCATTCTTTTTTTGTTTCGTTATATAAACCCTCCGCACGCGCATAAGGTTCGTCTTTTCTGGAATAAAACGTCAGCCAGTACCTTCTGTCGCCTATTTCAAGCGGCGCGTTTAAAAACACACTCGGATCACGATGAAAAGGCCTTACCCAATCCTGAAGCAACAGTGTAAATTTTGGACTAAAATCATTTAATGCCTCACTGAAATCCGGATCGGCATAGTGCTCTTTTCGGTATTGTTCGTAATCGATCCGTATATTCTCGATAGTTTGGTATGAGGTTCGCGAGATGCCCGCAGTCAAACTAATTCCCCGCTCTGCAAAATACTCGTTAAGTATACGGACGGCAAGCCCGGAATTGTTTCCCGCAACCCGTTTTACGCTTCCATTATCCATGAATCTATACAAATATTTATCAACAAGAAGATAATCGCCTATTACTTCAGTGCTAGACAGAAGATAATTTTCTCTTTCGGGGATTATTGTTTTCCCTGTTACAAGATTAACTAAACGGTATTTATGATATGTTTCAGTATAAAACCCTGTTGGTGGTGATCCTGGAACCGGGAGGGGTATAAAACCTATTTGAAACTTGGTTCTTGAGTATCCTTTTCTCAATATTGCCACTGTATTTTTTCCGTTTTCCGATGCGATTAAATAGATGTAGTGAAATTGAGGCGTTTGAACAACATTTTCATCTTTATCTATTATTATAGTTCGCCATGTATCCCTCTCGGTTACTTCTGCAAAATTACCGACAAACGGATAGGCGATATCGTATTTTGCCTCAATTACAATTTCCTCGGTATCTTCGTCAAGATAGCCCCATATACGATCGCCTTCTGGATTTAATTTTACGAAGGGAATTAAATTTCTACCGGCATTTGTCATTTCTGTGCTTTCAGTTCGACAAGCCGCCCAAAAAATCAAACAGAAGATAACAATTAATGCCCCAATTTGATATTTCATTGTTTTACTATAAATATATTGCTACTTTTCGTCGTTCCAATTTAAGTATTGATTCCAGTAAGTATTCTTCTTTCCTTGTGAATTTATTCATTACTTCCTGATTTGAATACTTTCCTTCATAATTGGGATCATAATATCTACGCATAAAACTTTTCCAACGATGAGTTTTAAACGCAAAATTATATTTTGCAAACAAAATATTTCGTATAATTGCCAACTCCTCTATTGTTCTCTTTTCCAAGATGCTCCAACTTAACCCATTAATGTTTTCATGAACTGTTTTCACAAATGCGGTTAAATATATATCGATTATTTCCTGTTCGGGAATATTCAAAAATCTCATCGACCTGTTGTTATCAAGATCAACAGTGATGCTTCCATCCTGATGATAACGTACGTTTTGTGATTTATAACTAATGGGTTGATCGCCAGAACTATTATAACTGCATCCTTCAACAGTAACCAGCCTTTTATTTTGATCAGTTATATATCTAATTTCAAGACCCTGAGGTCCCAAAAAACCACCATTTTCCATCCTGTTCCAATGATGTGGGAGATGATCGTGCTCAATATACCACTCATTAAGACTATAGCCAGTTTCATCATCATGTCTTTCTTCGTGCAGCCACCACTCTTTATAATTGGAAATCCTTGACAATATAGTACAAGTGGAAATTTCATTTTTACGCATGTTGCTAATTGCACCTCCCCATATTTTCATAGTTGAGTATAAAGGGTTATTAACCATGAAAAAATTTCTGCTTATACCTCCGTCCCAGGATACTAATTCTATTGTATTAAATCCAAATGATTCATATTCAATATAATTTTGCGCAGATAAATAGTGGGAAATTACTATGACAAGAAAAACCATAATTTTATACTTCATCTTTTCCTCCACAGATAGTAAATATATTAACTTATGAAGAAAAAAAGTCAATTATCATTTGAATATTTTTACAAATAATTCACGCCACAAACAATGGCATATAACTCACGACTAGGAATAAAATCCAAAGCCGTCTAGCTCCTGTAAGCAGCCGCCACGGAACATATTACGATATTCTGTGGAGCAAGTTTACCCCTAACACCTTACCGTAAAGCCGCTTTCGATTGTACGGGGGCTTTTCAGGTCTTTGCCGCCGATGGTGAACTGGGTCTTTATCTCGATGCGGTATTCTCCCGGAGGGAGCGCCGGGACAATGCCGCCGACACGCTTGCTTGTGTTTGCCATATAGCCGCGTTTGAGCTTATAGTGTTTGCCGTCATCTGTTGATACAAAGTAGACCCCGCATTCAGGATTATCCCCTTTTATTTTGATCTTGCTGCCGCGGAGCGTAAAAAGGCCGCCCGGCGTTACCGTTGTGTTCTCGGTGCCGGAATCACCGTCTAAAAAACGGCTGATCATAGCGCGGTTATCCCACTATCTTAAACAGAATGTTTCCGCCAGATTGAGCTTTCCTTCTGCCATATCCTTATCTTTACAAAATCAACAACCCCGCCCTGAAGGGACGGGGTATGTTGTTCTCATAAGGTATTTGTATTCGGGGTTTAATACCTTTTTTAAGCGCCCTAAAGGGCGGGGTATTAAACCCCTCAACACGAATAAAAAAACAGTCTACAATTGAGTCCATGAAGTATCAGCAATTTTTCCTTTCGGTTGCTCTCATCGCAATAACTGTTATCTGCCTGTCATGCGCTTCGTCCGTAAAAACGCCGGAAACCGAGGCAGAGGTAAGCTTCCTTCCCCTGAATGCCGGCTGGTATCAGTATGATTTTGAACGGACTTTCAAAGGTATTGAGGACGAGTATAATTTCGCCAAAGCTACCGGAATGAAAATGGTACAGGAACTCACTTGGAAATATACCGGGGTAGTCTGCCGTTTTGAAGAAGGCGTTCTTTTCGATCCGGTAACGGGAATTGAACTTTCTATAGACAGCGAGGGCATGATAAGCTGTGCGGAAAATATTTCCATCAAGGGGAAACTGGAAAACAACGGACGTTTCTTTTGGAGCGGCCTTAAAGAAGAACACGGAAGATTGAACAGTATCTTTGTTAAAGGGGACTTAAGCCCTCTGCCGCCTTCTGTCAGAGGAGGAGGAGAATTTGACGGGGTTTACCGCTTGATCGATACGGGAACGGGCAGGGAGATGCTGACAAAAATATCAGGGGGATTTTACACATGGCATTATCTTGACGGGAAGGAAGCCGGATTTACCCCCTGGCCAACTCTGATACGCCCCGATGGTTCTTTTACTTTTAGCATGGATCTGACCACGGTAATGGAAATGGGTGAAATGCAAAAAATGAACTATTCTACCGGTTTTACCTCAAACGGGAAGGTTGTTCCGGGACAGGGAATCTCCATAGAGGAAATCTCACGAAGCGCAGGAATGGGGCAGAATCAGAGTGGCGGGCCGCAAATATACGCCGGCACTGCAATCCGTTCGGGGGAATATCCCAACGATGCAATCCCCGCTGACATCGAAAATCTGGTACGAGCCGGCAGGGCGGCTGTAAAGATCGAACCGAAACCCAATCCCGCCCAATATCCTTCATGGTACTTAAGGCCTCCGGTAAAATCCGGATTTCTCTATGCTTCGGGGGAAAAAACCTTTGCAGTAAAAGAAACTGCCTTTGCCATGGCGGAAGCTGCCGCCGCCGCGAACATTGCCGAGACTCTATGGGTAAGAATTGAAAGTTCAATATTGGATAATTCAGTAAACGGGGAAACTCGTGTTGACGAACGCATCAAAACCGAAACTTTGCAGCGGCTTGATTACCGGATTGTTGAAAGGCACTACAACGATGTAACCCATACCGCCTTCGTACTGGCAGAACTGTCCGTTGATCAATAATTCAACGAAGACAAAGGCTTCGCTTCCCTTTTTCCCTTTTTTGAATTAGAATATGATGAGGAGTAAATGATGCCGAAAGCCGCTTTTTTATACCGGGCGCTGTTTGCCGCGGTCATTATTGCAGGAGTTGTCCCTGTTCATGCTCAGGTAGATCAGGGGGAACTTCAGCAGAACCTTCCGCCCATTACCTTCCTTAACTATGAAGGGCCTCATGCGCGGATTGATACAAGGGAACAGATACGCCAAATCGGTGTGGTTTTGGGGCGGGATATAGCAAACGGTGAGGCTCGTATGGCCTCTGTTTTAGCGGGCATGACCGTTGAGCAAAGGCGGCAGTATTCGTACAAGCTCGAGGCGGGCGCGAAAAACCGTTATTATGTCAGTCATTCAATTTCAGGCGCGGATGGCAGGAAGCTGGACTCCGATATTTTCGGTCTCGGCATAGATGTCGGCGTGGATCATATCCGTAACCTGCGCACGATTATTCAGGGTTATTTGCAGGCGGCATACAGCTACACTGCGCAGGATGCGTCCCTGTTAGCGGAATATATCACCATCTACAATGCAGTATATCGCGGCAACTGGGATTATTTTACCAGCCGATACAAAACTCAAGTTATCGAAAATATCACAAGAGAAAAGGCTGGGCTTTCAATCCGCTATGACGAATGGCCGGGAAGAACCCTGATAGTTATTCCCCTCGGTATTGGGGGTTTAAGTTCTGTTGATACTTCTGCAATATCTGATGAGCGGGTTATCGAAGAGATGCGCAAAGAGGACGACCGCGGCATTGAACAGCGCCGCGATATGGTTGACCTAAAGGAACGCGAAGCGGATCAGGCTGAACAGAGGGCAAGGACAGAACGCGAAGCCATAAGGGACGAAGAGCAAAGGAACACACAGGAAAGGCAGGAGATAGCTCAGGAAAGGCAGAGGACGCAGGAAGACCGGGATGCCGGAAGAATAACGCAGGATGAAGCGCGGCAGAGGGAGCAGGACCTTGCCAAAAGAGAAGATGCGGCAGATCGAAGAGAGCAGGACACTGACAGACGCCGTGATGATGCGCAGAGCTTAGAAGATTTTGCCGAAAAGAAAACCGAAGAAGCCCAGCAGGATCGCAGGGATATAGCTGAAGATCAGCAGGCAGCCCTCATCGATGACGGTCAGGGCGGAATAATCGGCATAATGATAGAGAAAAGAGATTCCTACATGGGCAGGCTTGTCCGGCTGGGTACGGACGGAAAAGAAATCAGGCGCTCTCCGCTGGATACCGTCCATGTGCGCACCATTACCCTGATTGGCGGAAAGATACTCGCTATTGCCGGTGAGAACAGAGGCAACGGAGCAGTCCGCCTTATCGATATAAACAGGAGCAACCTTGAAATCGCGAAACAGGGAGACGATGACCTCTTGCCGGGAAGCCTGTTATGGGTAAACGGCAATGATCTTTATGCAATCACGGTTGATCTTGCCTCCAACGCCTGCTATCTTGGCCGCTTTAACACCAATCTGGCTCTACAGGCGAAATCCAAGGTTCAGATACATGCTCAAAGCTCTGTAACAATCCAGGAAGGGCGGCTGCTCACCCAGCGCGAAGACGGCTCCGTATTGATACTGAACCCTGCGGATTTGACGGAGGTCAGGAATTAGTTACGAATAAATATGTTCAAGGCCGTGGAGCAGTTCCATGGCCTTTTCTTTACAGCCTCCGCAGACTGTGCCGATCTTGGTCGCCTGTTGAAGCTGTTCCCATGTACGGGAGCCGTTATGGAAAGCGTTCTCAATATCCTTGTCCGTAACGCCCAGACAGTTGCAGATAACGACAGCCTCTTCTTTTAACATGCCCTGCCTGCCTGTCTTTGCAAGATGATCGTCGATTGCGGCGCGAAGGGCTTTATCGCCCAAGACGGAACAATGCACCTTAAAGCTGGGAAGCCCGCCAAGTTTTGCGACAAGGTCTTCAGGCCGTATTTTATAGGCGTCTTCGATCTTCATTCCCTTTATGGTTTCAGAGAGCATACTGGTAGATGCAATGGCGCTTGCACAGCCGTATGTTTTCCAGCGCACATCGGTAATAACATCATCGTTTATTTTGAGGAGCATCAGCATCTGATCCCCGCATTTGATGTTCCCCGTCTGCCCTCTCGCATTAGCGGCAAATTCCGCTTCATCACCCAGCAGCACATTCTGCGGGTTTGTAAAATGTTCTTTTACTGTATCCGAATATAACCAGTCAGGCATAATTCTCTCCTTTTATGTTGTTAATGTTGACATCGCCCTTAACTTTGCGATAATCGGCGGAAGCGTCTCTATTATATAATCGATATCCTCTGCTGTATTCCCCCACCCCAAGCTGAAACGGATCGAGCCGTGGGCAAGCTCAGGGCCAAGGCCGATTGCCATAAGCACGTGGGATGGCTCAAGGCTTCCCGAAGCGCATGCTGAGCCTGTGCTTGCTTCAATCCCCTGCATATCCATAGAAAGGAGGATCGCCTCCCCTTCCGCGCCGGGGAAGGAAACATTAAGGGTATTGGGCAGCGTATCCTTTGGATGGCCGTTTATTTTAACATTCGGTATAGCTTTTAGAAGCCCCTCGCGCAACCTGTCCCGCAGGGCGGAAATAACATTGCCGTACTCTTCAATTTCACTGACGGCAATCTCCGCCGCTTTGCCGAAACCAAGGATGCCGGTGTTGTTGTACGTCCCAGCACGCAGGCCGCCTTCCTGATGTCCCCCAAGGATCAGGGGGAAAAGAGGAGCGCCTTTTTTTACATAGAGCGCGCCCACGCCCTTTGGACCGTAAATCTTGTGAGCTGACAATGTAAGGTAATCCACCCCCAGATCTTCCGCGTTTAGCGGCATCTTCCCGGCAGCCTGCACCGCGTCTGTGTGCATATAGGCGCCCGACTCCTTTACAAGTGATGCAATCTCTTTTATGTCCTGCACAGTGCCTATTTCATTGTTAGCCGCCATCACAGAAACAAAAAGAGGTTTTTCAGCAATGGCTTTTTTAAGCTCGTCAATTTTGAGTTTGCCGTATTCGTCCACAGGCAGAATTGTTACGTTGAACCCTTGTTTTTTTAAGTTCAGCGCGGAATTCAGCACGCAAGGATGTTCAATGGCGGAGATGATAAACCCGTTGCGGCCTTTTTCTTTGGCAAGGCGGCGCATTGTCCTGAACACCGTATTATTCGCTTCCGAACCGCCGGAAGTGAAGATGATTGCCCCATTTGCCGCTGCCGCAAGCCTCGCAACCGCATCCCGCGCCTGCTCTACTTTTGTATGAGCAAGCCTGCCCGAAGCGTGCATACTGGAAGCATTCCCGAATATTTCTAAATCTTCTGTAACGGCGGCTTTTACTTCCGGCCTCAGTGGAGTTGTGGCATTATAATCTATGTAAACTTTCTTTGTGTTTTCGATCATCAGAAATTCGCGCCGCTGTAAGCCTTTTTGTACAATTCAGCCAGTTCCGTTACCAGCGGCAGCCGTGGATTGGCAGTAGTACACTGATCCTCAAAAGCACGGTTAGCCAGCATATCGACCTTTGACATAAAAATCTGCTCTTCCACATTACAATCTTTGATCGTTAGCGGTAGATGCAATTCTTTCATCAAGCCGCGAACCGCCTCCGCCAAAGAGGAAACGCCTTCGTCATTGGTGTCGGCTTTTAATCCAAGCGCCCGCGCGATTTCGCGGTATTTTTGGGGTGCAATGTAATACTCATAACGTGGGAACGATACGAACTTTGTGGGGCTTGCCTCTCCGTTGTACTTGATAACCCAAGGCAATAAAACCGCATTGGCTCTTCCGTGCGGTATATGAAATTCTCCGCCAAGTTTATGCGCCAGAGAGTGATTGACACCCAAAAACGCGTTGGTGAAAGCCATCCCCGCGATACAGGAAGCGTTGTGCATTTTTTCGCGGGCTTCCCTGTCGCTGCCGTTTTTGTATGCCCTCGGCAGATATTCAAACACCATTTGAATTGCCTTTAACGCAAGAGCGTCCGTATAATCAGACGCCATTATGGAAACATACGCTTCTATCGCATGGGTCAACACATCAATGCCCGTGTCCGCGGTTATGCCTGCCGGGACAGTCATTACAAAATCAGAATCGATAATAGCGACATCAGGGGTCATGGCATAATCAGCTAACGGGTACTTGATGCCGGTCTTTTTGTCGGTAATAACCGCGAATGACGTAACTTCAGAGCCTGTTCCCGAAGTTGTCGGTATGGCGACAAAGTGAGCTTTTTTCCCCAGATCGGGTATTTTGTAAACGCGCTTACGAATATCCAGAAACTTTTGCGATAAAGCGGAAAAATCAACATCGGGCTGTTCATAGAAAAGCCACATTCCCTTCGCCGCGTCAATGGGAGAACCGCCGCCCAGCGCTATTATGGCATCGGGCTTAAAGTGCCTCATCATTTCCGCGCCGCGGTTTACGGTTTCTATGCTTGGATCGGGCTCAACATCGCCGATTACTTCGTAGTGGACGGGTTTGCTTCGTTTTTGCAGATGATACACCACCTTGTCAACATAACCCAACTGAACCATCGACGGGTCCGTTACGATTACCACGCGGCTGATGTCCGGCATTTTTTCAAGATACGCGATAGAGCCGGGTTCGAAATAAATTTTTTCCGGGATTTTAAACCATTGCATATTCACTTTTCTCTTTGCCACCCTTTTTTTATTTACAAGATTAACTGCCGACACGTTGGAAGTTGTGGAATTACAGCCGTAAGAACCGCAGCCCAATGTCAGAGACGGCAGATTAGTATTGTATATGTCGCCTATCGCTCCCTGCGCAGACGGCGCGTTTACGATAATCCGTCCCGTCTTACAAACATCTGAAAACCGCTTGATGACTTCGTCATCGTTTGAGTGTATAACGGATGAATGTCCCAGCCCGCCAAGCACTATCATTTGTTCTGATAAATCAATCCCGTGATCCGCGTTACGCGCTTTCAGGACAATCAGCACAGGCGACAGTTTTTCTTTTGACAACGGATACTCACGCCCCACCCCTTCTATTTCGCAGCAGATGATCTTGGTGTCTTTGGGAATGGTGATGCCTGCCATCTCAGCGATTACATACGGAGGCATACCCACAATTTTTGGATTTACAGCGCCTGTTTCCGGCAGAATTACCACCGGCGTAAGTTTCGCAATTTCTTCTTTTGTAGCGAAATAACATTTGTTAAACTTCATGAAGTCTGTTGCTTCTTTGTAGATGGATTCTTCGATGATGGCTCCCTGTTCAGAAGCACAGATCATTCCGTTGTCAAAAGATTTTGACAGAATCAAATCCGTAACCGCGCGTTTTATGTTAGCTGATTTTTCTATGAAGCAGGGAACATTGCCCGGTCCAACGCCAAGCGCGGGCTTGCCGGTTGAATAAGCAGCCCTTACCATGCCCGAACCGCCTGTTGCAAGCACAAGTGAAATATTGGGATGGTTCATCAGAAAATTCGTGGCTTCGATACTGGGGTTCTCTATCCATTGGACGCAGTGCTGCGGCGCGCCAGCGGCTACAGCCGCGTCTCTTACAATTTTCGCGGCGTGCAGTGAACATTTTTGCGCCGATGGGTGAAAGGCGAACACAATGGGGTTTCTGGTTTTTTGCGATATAATTGACTTAAAAAGCGTAGTGCTGGTGGGATTGGTAACAGGGGTAACGCCCGCAACAACGCCGACAGGCTCTGCAATCTCAAAATATTCTTCTTCGGTATCTTCGTTTATAACGCCAACTGTTTTTTCATATTTAATGCTGTGGTAGATATACTCAGTGGCAAAGATGTTTTTAATGATTTTATCTTCGTAAATCCCGCGCCCGGTTTCATCAACCGCCATTCTCGCAAGCTGTGCCTGTGCGGAAAGCCCCGCCAAAGCCATGTGCATGACGATATTGTCCACTTTTTCCTGAGAGAAGGACATATACTCTTCCAGCGCAGTCAGGGCATTGGCAACAAGCCGGTTGATTTCCTCCGCCGCAGCAGGCGCGCCTGCGGGCGGGTTTTCCTTTTGATTCATAGAAGTAATTATACTGTTTTTGAGCGAAAAAGGCAATCTGCGCCCCTCCCGGCGTCTCCTCCACTTGCATTTTTGGCATTATGGCTGATATTGTGGAAATACTTCATGAATGCAGAGCAGAGATATAAAAAAAGCGCCAGACACCCTTGCCCGTCTGAAAAAAAGTGTCTGTCACCTTTTGCGTTCCCAAAAGCAAAAGCCTATCAGGTCAGGCAGATTAGAGACCTTATTGTGAAATACAGACTGGAGGCAAAAAATGAATAAATATGAAATCATTATCTATTGGAGCGAGATTGACAACGCCTATATAGCAGAAGTTCCTGAACTTGCCGGTTGTATGGCTGACGGTAAAACCTATGCCGAAGCGCTTTACAATGCGGAAATAATTATCAATGAATGGATAGAAACCGCCGTATCCTTGGGACGTACAGTCCCGATACCTCATGGTAAATTGATGTATGCGTAACCTCATGCCGCCACGATGCTGTCACCTTTTGCGTTCCCTAATATTAAATGAGATTTTTTCTGGAAGAGGTTCTCGCAAAGACGCCAAGCCGCAAAGGAAGCAGTGAGAAGTGAACAGTTAGCAGTGGTCAGTGTGTAGATAACAACACTTGCGGACACCAACACTGTTCACTGCCAGCTGCTCACTCCCACA
>JAIRRJ010000004.1 GCA_031256035.1 Treponema sp.
ATACGTAAAAATATTAATTGACGCCATGATGGCAAACGGGGTGTATGCGGATGATATACGCGGCTGGAATTTGGAATCGGTTGTTTCATCAGCGCGCCTTCATGACATCGGTAAAATCGCAATTCCGGATTCTATTTTGAACAAACCCGGCTCATTGACACCGGAAGAATATCATGAGATGAAGACTCATTCTTCAGCGGGTGAGCGGATTATCGACCAGATAGTCGCGCGGACAGGAGAAGCTGAATTTTTGCATAACGCCAAATTGTCCGCGGCTTACCACCATGAACGCTGGAACGGCACCGGTTATCCGTACGGCCTGAAAGAAACCGAGATACCACTGCATGGGCGCATAATGGCGATTGTCGATGTATACGATGCGCTCACTTCCGAAAGGCCGTACACACAAGCCTTTTCCAGCGAAGAAGCGGTTAAAATTATCATGGATGACGCAGGTAAACATTTTGATCCTGCCATTGCGGATGTCTTTTTCAAAATAAAAGATCAGATTGAAGCGGCGCGGGTGAAACTGACCCAACAAAGGCAGCAAGATGACAAAAAATAAGTTGGTGATATTCTTGGCAGTTTTTATTTCTGTCAGTTTCATGGGCTGCAAGAAAACCGAACACAAGAAAATCCGCTTTGGCTGCATCGGGCTGGATCAGATGCACAGCCCCGCCGTCATGGTGATGAAAGAAAAGAAGCTGCTTGAAGCGGCGGGTTTTGCCGTTGAGTGGGTTGAATTTCTCACCGGGGCGTATGCGATGCAGGAGATGGCTGCAAGTTCCATTGATTTCGCAAGCTGCGGCGCTTCCCCCATAATGATCGCCCATTCGCAGGGAACGGCTCTTGTCATCCTTGCCGGCGCAAATGAAGAAGGCTCCAGTCTTGTCGTGGATAATTCGATTCACACAATCAAAGACCTTGAAGGCAAGAGAATCGGCACTCCCGGCACAGGTTCCATTCAGGATACCATGCTGGCGCAATGGGCGAGGGTGAATAAAATATGGATCAGGCGCGTAGCCGTGCAGGTTGCCGACATGCCCGACCTCCTGCAAAAAAAAGAAATCGATGGTTTTATCTCGTGGGCGCCCCATCCTGCAAGGGCAGTAGAAAACAGGGACGGGCATGAGCTGCTGACATCGTATGACATGATGCCGCACCATCAGTGCTGCGTGCTTGTTACAAGGGATGACATCCTGCGTGACGATTATGATACCGTAAACAAGGTGCTGGAAGTGTACCTTGCCGCTTATAAGTGGTTTCTCGCCAACCATGAGGAGTCCATAAAATTAATGGTTAAAACCACCGGCATGCACGAGTCCGTTATCCGCAAATCCATAAGAACCGTCCATTATTCCAATCCCCCGTATTGCAATACGGAGAGTCTGCACAATATGGCTAATGGCCTTATTGAAATCGGCAGGATCAGCATAAAAGAAGAGGATGTGGAGCCTTTTTTGCACAGCCTGTACCGCCCGGAACTGCTGGAAAAAATTACCGGCACCAGACAGCCTCATCATTAAGGAAACAGCATGAAATGGTTTGAAAACATAAAAATACGGAACAAGCTTTTTATCGTATTCGGGATGCTTGTATTCATTATGATCTCTTTTTCGGTGTTTGCCGTTGCGCGAATTATCAGCATGGGCAGCCACTATAATGAGCTGATTACTATTCACCAGGTGCGGCAAATCCACATAGCGGATGCAATCGCGGATGCTTACGGGCTGCGCGTTGTAAACCTTTCCAGAGGGTATCTCCTGGAAGATGATCATTTCAGGGATTTGATTGTCAGAATGCTGGAAAACTATCAGGAAAATGCCGATTCGTTTATGGAAAATCTTAATGGTTATCGCAGTAACATGCTTTCCGATCCAAGTTATACAGAAGCGGAAAAACAGGAACGTTTGGCTATCGTAAACGGAATTGAAGACATATTCAACGGATATTTGGAAATTACCATAAGACTCGAAAACGCCGTGGAGAATAATGACAAAGCCGAAGTGATCAGTATTTTTAATGAAGCCATCCCTGCAGGAACAGAGCTTATTGATAAATTGCAGGACTTCCGCAATTTGGTCTTTTACACAGCAAGGCTCAAAGCCGCTCAAACAATGGACAGCACTGCCAATACAATAGTCATAATTGTTATTATGACTGCCGCCTTTATTCTTATTTCAACTTTAGTTTTGCTGTTCACGGTCAGCAGTCTTAACCGCCCCTTTGTAAAACTGGAAAAAGCGGTAGCAGAAATAGCAAGAGGGAACCTTGCCTACCCTGTCCGGGATACCCGCAGAGATGAACTGGGAAAACTTTCAAACTGCATAGGCGACATGGTAGACAAAGTCTCAGAACATAATAAAACGATGGCTGTCATGGACATTCTGGACTCCATGATAAATGTTGTTGACCTTGACTATAATCTGCTCTATATGAACAGGCACATGGCGGATACATTCGACCTTGACAGGGAAAAATGCCTGGGGCAAAAATGCTACAAGGTTACCAAACACAAGGACAGCCCCTGCGAGTTCTGTCAATTGCCGGAACTTCTGCCTGACAAAGATTCATTCCCGTCCAAAGAGTTTGAATACCTGTGGGATGACGCTTTAGGTATATGGGTCGGCGGTACAGCTTCAATCATACGCTGGATAGACGGTTCAATTGCGTTTTTCCGGGCGTCAAGGGACGAAACGGATAAAAAAGAACAGGACATAAAATTGGAAGAGGCGCTTGAAACGGCAAAAGCGGCGTCTGCGACAAAGTCTTCCTTTCTTGCAAACATGAGCCACGAAATCCGCACCCCCATGAACGCCATTTTGGGTGTAACAGAAATTCTTTTACGGGACGAAAACCACAGGCAAAGCACCGTAGAAGGGCTGCAACGTATATACCATTCGGGCGATTTGCTGCTTAACATAATCAACGACATACTGGATTTGTCAAAAATAGAAGCGGGCAAGCTGGAATTGGTGTACAGCAATTATGAAATCGCAAGCACTATCAACGATACCGTAACACTTAACATGATGCGGATTGGCAGTAAGCCCATTGAGTTTGAACTTTCCGTAAACGAGAACCTCCCATCCGTGCTGCACGGAGACGAGCTTCGCATTAAACAGATTTTGAATAACCTCCTCTCCAATGCGTTCAAGTATACAAAAGAAGGCAGGGTTAAACTTTCGATTTCCTTCGAGGGGCATCCTCAGGACAATGAAGAGGTAACGCTTGTTTTTGCCGTGAGCGACACGGGGCAGGGGATGAGCGAGGAGCAGGTCAGTAAGCTCTTTGATGAATATTCGCGGTTTAACGTAGAAGCCAACCGTACAACCGAAGGTACGGGGCTGGGCATGAGCATAACAAAAAATCTGTTATTCATGATGAACGGTGATATTGACGTAACAAGCGAGATGGGCAAGGGGTCGGTGTTTACCGTGTGGATGCCGCAAAAGTGTGTCGGCAGCGAAACATTGGGCAAGGAACTGGCGGAGAACCTTGAAAAATTCAGGGCAACCGGAGACGGAAGCCCGTTTAAAAAAGCGCAAATAGTGTGCGAACCGATGCCTTACGGCAAGGTCCTGGTTGTTGATGATGTAGAATCGAATTTGTTTGTCGCCCAGGGGCTGATGAGACCTTATGAACTGTCTGTTGAAACCGCCGGAAGCGGTTTTGCCGCGATTGATAAAATCAAGGACGGCAATGTGTATGACATAGTTTTTATGGATCACATGATGCCCAAGATGGACGGCATTGAAACTGTCAAGAAAATACGCGAGTGGGGATATTTACAGCCCATTGTCGCGCTGACTGCGAATGCGGTGGTCGGGCAATCCGATGTATTTTTGGCAAACGGCTTTGACGGGTTTGTTTCCAAGCCGATTGACTTGCGCCAACTAAACGCCGCGCTCAGGAAATTCGTGCGCGACAAACAGCCTCCCGAAGTGATTGCGGCGGTATCGGCGGCGCGAAAAGGCGATCAACAGATCGGCGCAGCTTCGCAGCAAGCATCGCTGCAAGCAGCGGAGGTTTCTGAAACATGGAAAAAGATTGAACAGATAGATGGGCTTTCCGTGCAGACAGGGCTGGAAAGGCTCATGGGACAGCGTGACATTTACGAAAAGGCATTGAAATTATTGTTAAAGGAAATTGACAAGTGCGACAGAAACTTAAAAGAATTTTTGTCCGTTAACGATATGCACAACTTTGCCATCGAGGTTCACGGTATGAAAGGGTCGCTGGCAAACGTCGGCGCGATGGAAATCTCCGCATTGGCAAAAGAACTTGAAATGGCATCCAAAGCGGTAGACGCTGACTTTTGCGCAACAAACCTGCCTCCGTTCCTTGACCGTCTCGGTAATTTCAAAGCGAGCCTTGTGGATGCTTTTGCAGAAGAAAAACAAAACCAAGGGCCGGTTGAAATTCCGCCCGAATTACCGCCCATTCTTGAAAAAATAAAAGCCGCCATTAGTAATGAAGAAACTGACTATGTGGCAATAGACGAAGGATTGGAAGATTTGGACAAGCTTAATGCCGGCGCTCTGAAAGAAGATATAGATCAAATAAAGGAAGCTGTGGCAATGCTGGATTATGAAAACGCCATGGAAATGATGCGGAGGCTTGCCATCTAGTGTCTTCTGCCGATATGTTTCGCTACTTTTTCGAGCAGAAGGTTCGGCTGAAACGGCTTTACGATAAAATCGCAGGCTCCGCGGCTCAGGGCTTCCGCCACATGATCGGGAGTTCCTTCAGAAGTTAAAAATATAATCGGCGTATTCTTGTGCTCCCAGAATTTCCTTATAATGGGGATAAGTTCAAACCCGTTGAGTACGGGCATCTGGTAATCAAGCAAAAATAAATCAGGCGTTATCTGATGTAAGAACTTTTCAACCCGTGTGGGGTCGGGCAGTATGTGTACCTTGTACTTTTCGCTCAAAAGGGAAGATATTGTTCTTAACATAACAGGAGCGTCGTCAACAGCCAGAATTTGCAGCTTGTTGGCGGCATCCCCTTTTTCCAGCAGGATCAAATAATCCTTTAAGCGCTGTGTTTTATCAATGCCTGTCTCTCCTGTTATTTTTGTTTTGATTATCTGTGCGCAGAACCCGTTAAACTCATCAACAATTTTCTTCGCCAAATCAGCCGCATATTCCTTGTGGCCCCTGTTCCAGCCGGATTTGATGATGTCTTCGAGTTCATGTACAAATTTGACGCTTCCCAGGCTTTCCAGCAGCGTATTAAAAGTTTCCAAAGCATCGTAATCAGTTTCAACGGCTTCCTGAGAGACAATTTTGCCGAAAGCTTCTATTGCCTTTGGAGCCTGCTCACAGCAGTTTGACAGCATATTGAAATATTCCCCGACTTGTAACGCCAGGTTGATCCTTATTACTCTGTGAATATCCAGGCTGCCCTGTTTCAAAATAGCCGGAATATCAAAGTTTTCGTCACTCATGGTATTTTAATTTTATCATATTTGCGCCGCGTGATCAATCAGATATAGTAATCTGACACCTACGCTACATGTGGAGGCAGCCTCGCTACATATAGCGTAGGTGCCGAGCCGGAGGTTTAACTTTCACTGTTCACTGCTAACTCTTCATACGCAAGCCGGGCGGCTTCCTGTTCGGCAGTTTTTTTGCTGCGGCCTGTTCCTTGCCCGCAGGCTCTTCCGTTCACGCTGACTTCCATCCAGAAGATGCGTTCATGTTCGGGACCGGAACGTTTGACCATGCGGTATTCGGGATAACAGCGGTAAACACGCTGGCAGTATTCCTGCAGCAGTGATTTGTAATCTTTATGATAATCGGTATCGGTTACGCGGCTTATTTCAGGAGCAAGAAGCGCGCTTACAAAGTCAAATGCGGCTTTGTATCCCGAATCAAGGTAGAATGCGCCGATAAGGGCTTCCAGTGCATCGGCAAGGATTGCCTTCTTGGTTCTGCCGCCCGAAAGCTCTTCGCCCTTGCCCAGCAAAAGCATTTCATCGATCTGTAAAAGACGTGCGATGCCGGACAAAACGTCTTCGGAAACAACAACGGCTTTTATTTTGGCAAGTTCGCCTTCGCTCTTGCCGGCATAATTCCGGTACAGAAGAGTCGCGCACACTGCGCCCAAAATCGAATCGCCCAAAAACTCAAGGCGCTCATTGTTGGCTTTTACTCCTGTTTCATTGGAAATAGAGCGGTGAAAAAAAGAAAGGTTCAGCAGCTCAATGTTTTTAAATTTAAAACCGGCGGCTTTCTGAAAAGCCGCCAGTTGTCTTTTTCTTTCCTGACTGAGACCGTTACTTTTGCTGGGACTTAATAAATTCGTATGCGTCCTTCACAGTCTCAAATTCATTGGCTTTGTCGTCAGGAATCTGGATGCCCATTTCTTCCTCTATTGCATAAACCAACTCATAGGTGTCAAGGCTGTCGGCGCCAAGGTCCTGACGGAATGACGCTTCCAGTGTGATTTTCCCCTCATCAACTTCCAGTTTTTCCGCGATGAGTTTTTTCATTTTTTCAAATAATTCGTCCATTTCTTCTTTTCTCCCTTTTAGACTTTCGAATTAGGAACAATTACCTGCTTCCCGCGATAAAAGCCGCATTTTGGGCAGACACGGTGCAAAAGAACCTTGTTACTGCAAGTGCTGCAATTTATCATCGTAGGTGCGGTAAGTTTCATGTTAATGGACTGCCGACGGCGCGTCCGTGCTTTAGATGTTTTATTTCTGGGTACTGCCATGTTTAAACCTCACTTTTATGAAAATAACAAAAACCTACATTTGTGTCAAGATGGAGATCAGTGGTATTTATTTTCTAGCGCCTTGGCAACCAGTGGGGGAACCATCCCGTGCAGGTTTCCCCGGAAGGAGGCCAGTTCCTTGATGGACGATGAACGTATGACAAAATATTCGGGATCGGTTGTCATAAAAATGGTCTCAATTGACGGGTCAAGCGTCCTGTTCATCATTGAAAGCTCAAATTCATAGGAAAAATCCTCAAGGCCGCGAACCCCGCGAATAAGGAGTTTTATGCCGTTTTTACGTAAAAAATCAACAATTAGGGAATCACAAACAGTAACCGACACGTTTTTCCGCTCTTTTACAAGCTCGCGGATCATGGAAGCACGCTCTTCAGCGGAAAAAAGATACTTTTTCTGCTTATTTTCAGCCACTACCACCACAAGTTCATCAAAAATGGCAGCCGCACGCTCAATTATGTTAATATGACCAGATGTGGGAGGATCAAAAGAACCCGGAAAAGCGGCTTTTAGCATACACACACCATACAGTTTGATGATATTCCGGTCAAGCCCCGCAAATATTTTTATTGACATATTTCCGGTAAGGCTGTAAGATAGTCTTATGGAAAGTGTAAAATTGCGCTTAGTGTTGATCACGGCGTTAATCGTGGCAATTTCCTGCGGTTCCAATCCTACGGTCTCAAAGCCACAGATTAAAAACGATAACGATAAGGAAGAAACGACCGCTCAGCAAGCGGAAGACGTTTTCGATCCGGATAAAATCAGTCAGGAACTTTATGCTTCTACCAGAAATAATGTGCAGCAATTTATTGACGGTCTAAACGAAGTTATAAGAAACAAAAATTACAATGCCTGGAAAGCAGTGTTGTCACCGGAAAAATTTGAGGAAATGTCTTCTACAGAGTTTCTCAACCAGGCTTCAGAAGACATGAGAACCCGGATAAGAACCATACAGGAATATTTTGAAAAAGTTGTTGTTCCTTCCAGAGCCGGCACCAGAGTTGATTATCTTGAAGTTGATATAAAATTTATCAGCCGGAACAGGGTCACCGCGTATGCTTTGGTAAAAGCTAATGACGGCAGTATCAGGAGGCAGGTTCTGTATGATCTTGAACAAATTGATAATTTGTGGAAAATAATCAAATAAGGAGTAAATATGATTAAGCGTTTTTCCATCCTATTGGCAATAGCCATTATTTTTGCATCTGTTTCCTGGGCGCAAAGTAATTCGGCAGAGGAAATGACTGTTGAACAGTCCTATAGGCAGGAAGCCATCGAAATGATGCTCATCAGGGAAACCTCAAGGGTAAACACCAGAGAGCAAAAAATGATAGCCCTGGAATATATAGGCGAGGCCCTTAACCGGGGAAGCACCAACCCCGAAGTCCGCCAGACACTGGAATACCTTTCTCAGGAGGGAACCAGAAGCGTAGCCAGGGAAAACAACAGGGTAATAAACAATTACCCCGATGTCAGGCGGCAATCGGCAAAATACCTTGGTCAGATAAAGACCGAGGAAGCAAAAGACGCCCTGATTGAAATAATCAAGTTTGATAATGAACCCATGGTCCTGCAGGAAGCAATAAAAGCCCTTGGCGAAATTGGAATCGACACTAACGGCGATACAATCGCAAATATAGCCTGGGTTGTCTCACGTTTTGACACCTTAAACCCCGACAACATGATAGCCATTGCCACGATTGACGCTTTTGAAAAAATAGCGAAAAAGAACGGCGGCATCAAAGACCCGGCGGCAATCAATCTCCTGCTTCGCATTTCTACCGGTCACTATGTTAAACCGGTACAGGAACGTGCAAAACAACTGTTGGCTGATATGCGCTCTTTCGGCAGCACCGGCAACAGGTAACACGACCCCGATGTAAAAAAAGCTGGTGTTCTGTAATATACAGAATCATGTAAATGATTATTACAGAACACCGGTTGTTGACTGGGCTTTTTTTTTATACACTAATCATTAATGTTTCTTAACTTCCTTTTTCTCAAGCGAAAAAAAACTCTCGCATTAATCGGTGAAAGCGGCACCGGTAAAAGTTTTCGCGCAAAGCTGGTCGCTCAAAAATACGGAATAGACCTCATTATTGACGACGGCTTGTTGATCAAGGAAAACCGGATTTTGGCGGGACATTCGGCAAAAAAAGAAAAAACTTTTCTTTCGGCAGTCAAGGTTGCCCTGTTTGATGAAAAAGCGCACAGGGACGAAGTAGCCCGAAGACTGCAAAGCGAAAAATTCAAGCGTATTTTAATTCTTGGAACATCGGAAAAAATGGCATTTAAAATAGCAGCCCGCTTGCAGCTTCCGCCACCTTCCAAAATTATTAAAATCGAAGACATCGCTTCTCAGGAAGAGATAGACAAAGCCATAAGAACGCGCCGGATTGAAGGAAAGCATGTAATTCCTGTTCCTTCCATCGAAGTAAAACGCAGTTATCCCAATATTTTTTACGATGCGATAAAAATTTTCAAAAGACGGAAGGCGCCCGCCGTCATCGGTCCTGTGCCGACTATGCATGAAAAATCAGTTGTACGGCCTGAATATTCCAAACGGGGGAAGGTCATCATTTCCGAAATCGCGCTCAGCCAGATGGTAATCCATTGTGTTGACGAGTACAACCAAAATATCAAGATAAAAAAAATCCTTGTAAAGGACGCGGAAATGGGTTACCGTCTTGTTATAACAATTGACGTACCTTACGGAACCCAGCTCGGCGGAAACATCCATGAATTACAGCAGTATATAATTGACAATATTGAGCGGTATACAGGGATTTTAATCGAAGAAGTAAATATAATAATTGATAAAATATCTGAATAATGGACTTGTTCGGAACCCGCGAACCAAAGGTTCGATGGTTCCTCACAAGTCCTGCAAAATACTACATATTTTGCTATTTTATAAGGAAGTTGTTCAGGAAACTGTCGAACCAAAGGTTCGCGTTTCCGAACAACTCCAATGGCAGCGGGAGGTATTTTTATGAATAGATTAAAAGCGGTATTTGCATTTGCGGGGATTTTATTTTTTGCTCAAGGAATCTTTGGGCAGGAACCGGTACGGACAAAACATTATGAAATAGTATCAGGCACAGAGCAGTTGGGGCAGCAGATGGAAACGCTCTTTGAGGTGTACAACCGCGTGTTCATGTTCGATCCCGAAGAGGCGGCGCTGCCATTAAGAGTGAGAGTTTTTTCCGGCACGGACGAATACAACGATTATGCCCGTTCCATGTCGGCGGTCGTAAGTCCCGGCGCAATGTACCTGCACTATGTTCAAAGCGGCAGGCGGGAACTCATTTTAGACGGGAGCAATGCGGATAATTCCCTCCCCTATCAGGCATTTATTCAGTATCTGCGGGCATTTGTCGCACAGCCGCCGTACTGGATGCAAAAAGGGTTTGCCGAATTTTTCCGCGCATTGTCGTTTACCGCGGACGGCGTACTTGATTACGAGGAAAACCTTTCATGGCTGCAGCCTGTAAGAAAAATGAAAAGCCGCCCTAAGATCGAAGGCATTTTGACGGCGGAAAGCGGCGGCGTTATTGCGAACAGCGATGAATTCGCCGGTCTTGCCTGTTCTCTTGTTTCGTTTTTCCTCAACAGCGGCAAAGAAGAATATACCCGTTCTTTTACCGACAGCATAATGACGCTGTCAAACGAAAACTCATCCTCTGTAAACGCGGCTTCTGTGATGAAAAGGCTTTTGCTTGGGCGCGACTCAAGCCAAATGTCGCTTGATTACGAACGCTATATCAATTCAAGAAAAACATTTTCAGAGCTTGTAAGTGAAGGGCAGAAAGCATACTCGTCAGGCGACAGCGCCGGCGCAAAACTTTCTTTTCTTGCTGCGCTGGAACTCAAAAGCAGCCATCATGTTCCCTATTACTATTTGGGGCTATTGGCATACAATGCGGATAAATATGACGAAGCGCGTGAGAATTACCTTGCCGCCATTGAAAACGGAGCGGAGAAGGCTCTTGTTTTTTACGCTCTTGGCATAAATGCCGCCGCAGCAAAAAAAATCCAGGAAGCTGTGGATTACTTACGCCGCTCAGGGGAAGAAGACCCAAAGCAGTACAAGGAAAAAACTGACAAAATCAGGCAGCAATTGACGAGTTGGAACTAAGTAGTTGCGGCTTGCCGCGCTTTTGAAGGCTTACGCCGGCGCTTTCGTTTTTTTGTAGGAGGGCGGGGTTCGCCCGAGGCGGCTTCCGGTTCTGCCTTTACCGGTTTTGGCGGCTCCGCAAGATGCAGCTTTTTGACTGTTATTCCGTGAGACGCAAAGAATTTGCGTATTGCGCGATCCAGATCATGACGCGGAGGCGCCATGGGAAAAATAAATGAACGCGCCGCCTTTATAAAAATTCTGTAATTTTCAACTATTCCGTTTTTCCAGTTGGCGATATCTTCAAGATGATCAAAGAACAACGCGCCAAGAACATCGGCGCTCCGGCTTTCCTGCACCTTTTGGTTAGCCGCCATGCTCCGCATATATCGCTGCCTGAAATCAGGATTTTCACGCATGAGTTTCGCCGCCTGCGGCTGAAGATAGGAATACAATCCTGCTTTATCCAATGCATCAACAATTTCAGCCGCCTGACTGGAATGAATGATCTTAAAAATTTCTTCTGTCAGGCGCGAATTGGAGATCGAAGAAATTAACGGCGACTGTTTTTTTATTTTCCATTTCATGTTTATCGGAACGGTAAAACCTGCCGCCGCCGCGTACTTAATCGCGCGTATCATGCGCACAGGATCATCAGTGAAAATTTCGTCAAGCGGGATAACGGGTTTTATCAGTTTTTTTTCAATGTCTTTCATACCGCCCACATAATCAACCACGATTTGCTGAGACGGGTCATAAAAAAGTGCGTTCAATGAAAAATCGCGGCGAAATACATCTTCTTCTATTGTGCCGAAAGTATTGCTTGTTAGACCGTCCCGCAGTGAACGGAAGGTGGAAACTTCAAATATTCTCATGCCCGAATAAACATGTACTAGGCGGAAACGCCGCCCGATTATTCTGGCATTGCGGAATATTTTTTTTATCCGCGCCGGGCTTGCTTCGCTTACAATGTCAAAATCTTTTGGTTTTTTCCCCAATACCAAATCACGGACCGCGCCGCCGACAATGTAGGTTTCAAAGCCCGCTTCTTTTAATTTTTTGACAATACTCACTGCGTCTTTGTCTACATCGGCGAAATTGATGCCGTGTTCATCACAAGTGTAAATTACAGCTTTTTTTACAAGTTCGCCGTCTTTCCCGGCGGAATATCTATATCTCACGTTGTCTTTTTTTTATCCATGCAAGAAGATTGTCCATCACTTCCTCGCGGTTGGTTTCGTTGATTGTTTCGTGCCTTGCGCCCGGATACAACACAAACTCAAGGTCTTTGATTCCAAGGCTGCGGTACGCGTTTACAAGCGCGGTCGGGCTTGCCCCCATGTCGCCTACCGGATCGGCGCTGCCTGAAAAAACATACACGGACAGATTTTTGTTTATCTTTCCCATCGCCCCATCGCGGTGAATGCCGTACAAACCCTTTGCAAGATCGCGGTAAAAACCGACTGAACAGAGCTTGCCGCAGAGAGGATCATTTACATATTTATCCACCTCTGCTTCATCACGCGACAGCCAATCGAAAGGCGTACGATTGGGCTTGAACGGATTGTTATACTGACCGTCCGCCATTGTTTTGGCAACAACTGATCCGTTACGCTTGCCTCTAAAAGCCGCAAGCACTGATAAAAAAGGAATCCCCGCCCTGATTTTGAAACCGCCCGGCCCCCTTGAGCCCGACAGGACACAGCCTTTTATATCCAAATCGTTTGAGTATTCCTCTATGTAATTCTGAACGATGAAAGAACCCCATGAATGCCCAAGGAGGAAAATAGGAACATTCGGTCTTGTTTTTCGGATTTCCCTGTTCAGGGCATGGACATCTTTTGAAACACGCGCAAAGGTGTTTTTATCGGCGCAATGCCCCAGCAGCCCGCCCCTGTCAGGCTTGTTAACGCCTGTGTCGGCAGTTTTGCCGTGACCCCTTTGGTCAGCAGCCCAAACCTCAATCCCGGCTGATGATAATTTTTCCGCCAGCCGGCGGTAACGGAGGGCATGTTCAGCCATTCCATGAACTATATGTAAAACAGCCTCCGGCGCTTGCTCCCCAGTCCACCGGTATAAAAAAAGCTTGGTCTCATCGTAACTATCAAAATACGTTTCATTTTGAACCATAAATGGTATTGTACTATATTAACCCCGGCTTGTTCAAGAAACAGGTTGGCTCTAATATTCTTTTATGGCAGCCGGTGATATTTATAAATTGGAGCTTCTTGGTATCGCTTCCGGCGGGGAAGCCCTTGCCCGTATACGAGGCAAACCTGTTTTTGTCGAAGGCGGCGCTCCCTGTGAAAAGGCAGTTTGCCGCATAAACGAAGAGCATAAATCATGGGCAAGGGCGGAAATACTGGAAATTATCGAAGCTTCTCCTGTCAGGACAAGCGCCGCCTGCGTTTATTACGGAAAATGCGGCGGGTGTAACCTTCAGCACATCGATTACAATGCCCAGCTTGAGGCAAAAGCCGCTATTCTGACCGAATCTTTTGTAAAAATCGGCGGTTTTGCCCCTCCTATGCCGGAAATTCATCCCTCGCCGCCCTGGGAATACCGTAACAGGATGCAGTTTCATTGTTTCAGGGAACAAAAGCACGATGAAAACAAGAAATTCGGCGTAAAAGGGCGAAGAAGCGGGGAAATCATCCCGGTTTCTGACTGCCCTATCGCCGATCCTAAAATCAGGGAACTATTGCAGAATAACACCCCGGTTTCCTTCCCGCCGGAAAAGGACAGGTTTACCGTCTATGCAAGGAATGAGCTTTTGATAAACGAAGGCGGTGTACAGCGGGGAAAAATCAGCTTCCTTGGCAGGGAAATCACCCTGGACGCGCAGGTGTTTTTTCAGAGTAACGGAACGATGCTGGAAAAGCTCATTTCTGACCTACAGAAAATAACGGCAGGCGCGGGAAAAAATATGCCAATGGCTGATCTGTACGCCGGAGTTGGGACATTCGCTTTTTTCCTCTTTGATAAACATGAATTCACGAAAGCCGACATTGTGGAAGAAAACAAAACAGCCCTCAGCCTTGCGCGGGAAAACATGAGGGGAAAAAATGCGGATTTTTTCGCTATGCGTGATTCTGATTGGGTAAAGAATGTACGAAACAAACCGGCGTATGGTTTTGTAATTGCCGATCCCCCGCGCTCAGGACTCGCGCCAACGTTAACCGCATGGCTTGCAGAATCAGGGACGCCCATGCTGACTTATGTATCCTGCGACCCCGCATCCCTCGCGCGCGATTCCAAAATACTCATAAACGGCGGCTATAAACTCGAAAAACTCGCGCTCTATGATTTTTATCCTCAAACCGCGCATATAGAAACGTTGTCTGTATTTACACGAGCTTGTTAAAAGTTTTGTTGTTAAAATATTTCTCGAAAAAAGTGGACTTCCCCCAGTTGCGTTACGGTCATGAGGAAAGCGTAGCATGAAAAGGGGAATGAGCAAGAAAAGAGAGCAGTGGAACAGTTGAAGAGAAACACTACTCACTGCTACTTGCTCACTGATAACTGCTCTATCATTTTTTTTGCGATTTCCAATAATTTTTCCCGCGTGTTCTGCGCCGGGTCGTCAAGCACGGTTTCTAAAAGTTCGCGCAGGATTATTCCCACTGTTTTGCCCGGCTGGATACCGAGCGCGATCAGGTCATTCCCTGAAACGGCAAGGTCTTTGACAGAGAATGCGCGGCTTTGGGCAAGGATTTTTTCCACCCTGTTTGCAAGTAACAGGAGGGAATGAGGCTTGGTTTCATCGCCCGAAAGGGCATAAGCGTCCGCGCGGCGCAGGCGGTAGAGATCTTCCAGATTTTCTTCGCCAACGCGGGCGATAAAGCGGCGGACTGCTGAGTCAGACCAATCTTCCGTATAGTGGAACATGTGCTCTTTTACAAGATGGCTGACGCTGTCTATGACGTCATTTGAACAGCGCAGGCGTTTGAGCATTTTCCGGCACATATTGTTTGAGATTTCTTCATGACGGTAAAATGTGTAAACACCGTTTTTATCCAGTTTTCTTGCCTGCGGCTTTCCGACATCGTGCAGAAGACTTGCAAGGCGCAGTTCATGGGAATAACCAAGACGCGCGGCATAGTCGCATGCCATTAGGGAATGATCCAGTACATCGAAACGGTGATAGCCCTTCTGCTCAATCCCCCGGCAGGAGGCAAGCTCTCCAAGGAAAAGGCTGAGAAGCCCCGTTTTTTCCATCAAAAGAAAGGCGCGGGAGGGCAGGGGAGAGGCGAGTATCTTGTCAATTTCATCGCGAACCCGCTCCCATGAAACCATTGCGCTTACAGGCAGAGCGCCGGAAATAGCGTCCTCTGTGTCTTTTTCAAGCTCAAAATTAAGCTGGGATGCAAAACGCACAGCCCGCATGGGG
The DNA here is from genome assembly GCA_031256035.1 of Treponema sp. Classification (GTDB taxonomy): domain Bacteria; phylum Spirochaetota; class Spirochaetia; order Treponematales; family Breznakiellaceae; genus WQXQ01. The sequence continues at coordinate 15,255 of JAIRRJ010000004.1, forward strand.
CGCAGTCCGTCTTCGCCAAAACGCTCTGCCGCATTCCCAACACAGCGGATAATACCCGCCTTGATGTCCTTTTCCCCGCCAAAGGGATCGATAATCTCTCCCTCAGGGAGGCGCAGGGCGATGGCGTTCATTGTAAAATCCCGCCGCGAAAGGTCTTCTTCGATAGTGGCGGCGTACTTAACATTGTCAGGCCTGCGCCCGTCCGAATAACCGGCTTCGGTTCTGAATGTGGTAATTTCGGCGCTGTGTTTTTTGTAAAAAACGGTAACGGTTCCGTGTTTAATCCCTGTGGGAACCACCTTGCCGCCCGCGCTTTTGACGATTGCGGTTACTTCATCGGGCAGTGCGCCTGTCGCGATGTCCCAGTCATGGATATTTTCCCCCCTCAGCATATCCCTGACCGCGCCGCCCACAAGGTATACTTCTTTCCCGTGGCTGTTAAATATCGCGGCAATTTCTTTCAGTATTGAGTGAACCTTGATCAATGGATTTTTCCTTATGTTTAAGTATACTGTAACGGGGAGATAATGTGCTGGGTATAATATTTACGGGCGGAGATGGTCCGGCGCCGGAGATTATCAGGCGAGAGCTGGATGGAAAAACTCACTTTTGCATCGCGGCGGATTCGGGGCTTGTCGCCGCCGAAAGAGCCGGGATAAAACCCGATTGCATTATCGGCGATATGGATTCAGTTGCCGCTTCCCGCCTTGCCGCTTATCCGCCTGAGTGCATTATGCGCCATGATACCGACAAAGACTACACCGATACTGAACTGGCGTTAACGGCTGCAATCGAAAGAGGCTGCGAAATATGGATAATTGGCGGTGGCGGCGGCAGGCTCGATCATCTATTCGGGATACGTTCCCTCTTTGAAAGGGACGTTTTTCCGCGCCGTTGGATTACAGATACCGCCGATATCCGCTGTGTGGACGCCGCTTCAGGAGACAGGCTTTCTCTTGCGCTTGAAAAAGGCGCTCTTGTTTCAGTGTTTCCGCTTGGCGCAGGGCCGTGGAAGGCAAAGAGCAGCGGGCTTAAATGGCGGCTTGATGATCTAAAATGGAATCGCGGTTTTTTTGGATTAAGCAATGTTGTGGTTGACGGATATTTTTCAATTGCGGCGGAGCAGGGAAGGTTTATGGTTATACTTCCGTTGCATGCAAGGAGTAAATGATGTCAGCAATAATAATGGATGGGAAGGCACTCTCTGAAAAAATCCGCGAAAAAGTAAAGGCAAGAAGCGCGGTTCTTGCGGGAAGGGGAATTACTCCCTGCCTTGCCGTGATACTTGTCGGGGAAGACCCCGCGAGCCTTTCCTACGTGAACTCCAAGGAAAAGGCTCTTGCTGCGGCGGGGATGGAAAGTCGTGATATAAGGCTGCCTGCTGATACGGCGGAAGACGCTCTCCTTTTGCTTATCGGCGGATTGAACCGTGATGAAAAAGTACACGGTATTTTGGTACAACTGCCCCTGCCAAAGCACATAAGCGAAGAAAAAGTGATAAGCGCGATTGCTCCTGAAAAAGACGTAGACTGTTTTCATCCGGTTTCGGTTGGGAACATGATGCTGGGCAGGCAGGGCTTTCTGCCATGTACTCCCGCGGGAGTTCTTGCGCTGTTACGCGAATATAACATCCCCGTTTCCGGCTCCCATGCGGTAGTGGTGGGCAGGTCTAACATCGTGGGAAAGCCGCTTGCGAATCTGCTGATCCGCCGCGAATTGAACGCCACTGTAACAGTCTGCCATACAGGGACTAAAGACCTTGCCCGTTACACACTGGAAGCGGACATACTGATCGCCGCCGCCGGAATGCCGGGGGTGATTAAGCCGGACATGGTAAAAGAAGGGGCAACAGTAATTGATGTGGGAGTGAACAGGGTAGAGGACGCTTCGGCAAAAAAAGGCTACCGTATTTGCGGAGACGTAGATATTGCCGTAGCTGAAAAAGCAGGCTATATTACACCTGTACCCGGAGGGGTCGGCCCTATGACCATCGCCATGCTGCTGGAAAATGTGGCGCTCGCCGCCGAAAGGGTAAAGGAGAGATCATGAGTGATATTGAAAGCAGGAGCAATATTCCGTCCACATCGACTTTGGCTAAACAGGGGCTGACTGCGGCAGTTTGCGCCGCGGGCGGGATTTTTCTCATTATTTTACAGATTGTTTCCAAGTTCAGGGTTTTGGGTCTAATCGTAAGCGTTGTTGTGTGCGCGGTGGGCATAGGAGCGCTTATGTCAAAAGACCCCACTGACCGCAAACCCGGCGCGGTGATTACCGCAGCAGGCGTCCTTGCCGTTTTGTCCAAGATTAAGTTTATAGCTCCTCTCGCCGGTACGCTGTTATCAATCGGCGCGGTCGGCCTTTTGGCGATGGGCATTTACAACGGCATAAAATTCTTTAAGGGGCTTAAAGACCGCTCTTGACTTATTTTTTTGAAACTTACGGCTGCCAGATGAACTCAGCCGAATCGGCGGCGTTGATCCTTGCCTGTAAAGAGCGCGGCTGGACTGAAGCTGAAAGTGGTGAAAGCGCCGATCTTGTGCTTCTTAATACCTGTTCCGTAAGGCTTACCGCCGAAAAGCGGGCGCTGGGCAGGATTGCCCTTTACGCCAGCCTCAAAAAAAAACAAAAGAAATTTACCCTTGTTGCCGCCGGCTGCATGGCGCAGAGGTTAGGTGAAAAGCTTAAGGAAAAATACCCGCAGGTAGATTATGTTATGGGTACTTATGCCCGCTCTCTTTTTCCCCTGATACTTGAAGCCGCTGAAAAAGGCGACAAAACTTTTTTGGATTTGACGGAAAATGCGGTCTTCAGTTTTTCATCACTCCACCTTGAAGACGGATATTTTAGAAGTTTTGTCCCCATCATGCACGGCTGCAACAATTTTTGTTCGTACTGTATTGTCCCTTATGTACGGGGCAGGGAGGTCTCCCGCGATCCGGCGCAAATTGCGCAGGAAATCAACCACGTTGGTGATCGAGGAGTGCGGGAGATTACCCTGCTGGGGCAGAATGTAAACAGCTATTTTTGGGAAAAGGACGGGACAGATTTTTCACGACTCCTGAAACTTGCCGCCGCTGAAGCTGAAAAAAGCGGCGTAAAATGGATTCGGTTTCTTTCGGCAAACCCGAAAAACTTTTCATCAGAAACCATAAGAGTAATGGCAGAGCATCCGGTTTTCTGCCGCCATTTGCATCTGCCCGTTCAACATGGCTCTGACACGGTGCTTAAAGCGATGAACCGCGGCTACACGGTTGAACGATACATGGAGCTGGTTTCCCAAATACGGGAAGCCATGCCGGAGATCACCCTCTCCACGGATGTACTGACCGGCTTTCCGGGGGAAACTGAGGATGATTTGAAAAAAACACTCAAATTAATGGAAGATGTGAGATTTATCTATTCGTATATGTACCATTTTAACCCCAGGGAAGGGACAAAAGCCTTTGATCTGCCGGGCAGAATCCCGGAAGAGGTAAAAAGAGAGAGGCTTTCACGGGTGATTGCCCTGCAAAAAAAGCATACTTCGGAACTGTTGAAAAGCAGAATTGGCAGCCGGGAACTGGTTTTGGTAGAGGGAATTTCCCGGAAAAATGCCGATGAATTAATAACACGCACTGAAAAGGATGAAATGGCGGTTGTTCCCGGTCCTGCATCAATGATTGGCTCCTTCGTCCGGCTCACCCTTTCGGGGCTGAGGGGAAATACTTTCCACTCTAAAAAAATTGATGAGGTCGTATGCGCCGGTTCATAATTTTTATCGTTATCTTTGCCGTATTTCTGGCATTTATTACTTTTAATCTGGAAAATAAAGGCGATGTAAGTATAGGTTTCAAAACATTCACTGACGTGCCGGTTTTCATTACCGTATTTACTTCATTTTTTTTCGGAATACTGTGCGGTGTCCCTTTTATCTACACTGCGGGAAGAAAACGCAGGGAAAAGCCGGTGAAGGAAAAAACCGGAAGTGATGCCAAGCCCATAAAAGATAAAAAAGATTCAAAATCCAAAGACGCGGGAGATGCCAGTCTATATGGTATCGACTAAGATTATTTTTCTTGCCGTACTATTTGCGGCTGTTAGCCCGCTCTTTGCGCAGGATGCCCATTCCGGTATTTCGTTAACGGCGGAAATCCAAAACATTGAGGAAACAATTAGCCGCAAGGAAACGACGGGTTTGAAGAAGTACGACGCCCTTGTCCGTCTTGCGCGGCTTCGCCAGCTTGCCGGGGACATTGATGGTGCGGCAAAAAACTGGCTTGAAGCCGCCACCGCTATCCCAAATACGTTAAATGAAAATGCACTCCTGTCCTGCGCCTACTGCCTTGCCGCAATGGGCGAATGGGAAAGAGCTTCCGCCGCGCTGGAACCTTTGCTGTTCAATTCAAAACGGGCGCGTTTCCTTCAGGTCTGCATCAACTCCTGGAAATCAGGCGACATATCGGCGCTTGGCGCAATCGCCGGTAATCCCGATTATTCCGAATATAAAAGCGAGATATATTTTCTGCTCTGGAAAACGGCGGACGGTGCATTAGCTGAAACATGGAAACAGCGGCTTCTTGCCGAATTCCCTCAAAGCCCGGAGGGACGCCTTGCCGCTTCGGAGACTTCTTCCGCATTCACGGTTAAGCCCAGCCCGTTCTGGCTTTACCTTGCCGGCAGGGATACATTTTCTCTTTTGGAAACAGCGGCTCAGAAGCCTTCCATTGCGGTTTCCAATGCCGCGCCTGAGCCTCAACCCGCATTGCCCGCGAAGTCCGTTATGCTGCAAACTGGGATTTTCGGTAAAGAACTCAATGCGCAGGCTCAGATTGCTGCCCTGAAAAAAGCGGGCTTTTCTCCGTTGATGGAACGGCGTAACGTTAACGGGAACGAAATGTGGGCAGTTATCGTCCCGGCGCAGGATGAAAACCGCGGTATCAGGGAACTGCTTGCTGCTGGGTTTGAGTCGTTTCCGGTAAAGTAGACCTGATTGCCACACATGATAAAAAAATGTAAAATCAAGCGACTATGAGTAGCACAAAAAAACAATATGCACAAATGAGTGCAGCGGAATTGTCAGTCATTAAAGACGGGCTTAGCTTTGAGTTATCCAAATACAAGGAAAAAGGTAAAAAACTCAATATGACGCGGGGGGTTCCCTCGGATGATCAGCTTGCGTTATGCAACCAGATGCTGACCTGCTTAACAGTTGACGACTATAAAGCCGCCAACGGGGCTGACTGCCGCAACTACGGCGGCCTTGACGGAATACCCGAACTTAAAAAAATATTTGCCGATTTGCTGGGCTTGACGGCGGAAGAAGTGATCGTGGGCGGCAACTCATCGCTTGCACTCATGTTTGACAATGTTGCGTCTAATATGTCTCACGGCGTAAGGGACGGCAGTCCCTGGCAGTCACAGGGGCAGGTGAAGTTCCTTTGCCCCTCTCCGGGCTATGACAGGCATTTTACGATATGCGATTATTTCAGTATCGAAATGATACCTGTCGCGATGGGGCAGGACGGCCCGGATATGGACGCTGTTGAAAAGGCGGTTTCATCCGACCCCATGATCAAGGGTATCTGGTGTGTGCCAAAATATTCCAATCCCACCGGGATTATCTATTCCGATGAAACAGTCAGGCGCTTTGCCGCCCTAAAACCCGCATCTGATGATTTCCGTATTTATTGGGACAATGCGTATGCTATCCACGATCTTGGCGGCTCTAAGGCGGATATTCCGAACATCATCCGTCTCTGTGAAGAAGCCGGAAACCCTGATATGCCGATTGTCTTTACTTCTTTTTCCAAGGTGAGTTTCGCGGGTGCGTCTGTAACCTGTATTGCGTCTTCAAAATCCAACTGCGAATATCTAAGGCAGCGTTTAACAGCGCAGACAATAGGGCCTGATAAATTAAACCAACTGCGTCACGTCCGTTTTTTCAAGGACGCGGCAGGCGTTATGTCACACATGGAAAAACACGCGGCGATCTTAAAACCGAAGTTCAAACTGGTTGCGGACACATTGAACCGTGAACTTGACGGGCTTGGTATCGCTGAATGGACGGAACCTGCCGGCGGGTACTTTGTTAATTTTGACGCGCTGTCTGGCTGCGCAAAACGGATCGTTGCCCTTTGCGCCGAGGCGGGCGTAGCTCTTACTCCTGCAGGCGCGACATACCCGGGCGGTAAAGACCCTGAAGACAGAAACATCCGCATTGCCCCGACATGCCCGCCAATTGGCGAACTAGGAGAGGCGTTAAACATTTTCTGCGTTGCGGTAAAACTTGCATGCGTGGAAAAACTTATATCGAAGTAACAAACACGGAGGAGCAATGAGCTACGTAGACAACATCATCGCCGGTATCGAAAAGAAAGATGCGGGGCAGCCTGAATTTTTACAGGCTTCAAAAGAAGTATTGGAATCACTTAGGATCATTGCCGATAGGGACAGCGTATATGAAAAAGTCGGCCTGCTTGAACGGCTTGTGGAGCCTGAGCGGATAATTGTTTTCAGAATCCCCTGGGTTGACGATTCCGGCAAGGTGCAAGTAAACCGCGGCTACCGCGTCCAGTACAATTCCGCGATTGGCCCGTACAAGGGCGGCATACGTTTTCACCCCTCGGTAAATTTGAGCATTATGAAATTCCTCGCTTTTGAGCAGACATTCAAAAACTCACTTACGGGGCTTCCGATGGGCGGCGGCAAGGGCGGCGCTGATTTTGATCCCAAGGGAAAGAGCGATAACGAAGTTATGCGCTTTTGCCAGTCTTTCATTAACGAACTGTACCGCCACATCGGCCCTGATACCGACGTTCCCGCCGGAGACATCGGCGTAGGCGCGAGGGAAGTCGGCTTCATGTACGGACAGTACAAGCGCCTTGTCAATAATTTTACGGGAACGTTTACAGGGAAGGGCATCGGCTGGGGCGGAAGCCTCGGCAGAACCGAAGCTACAGGTTACGGGCTTGTTTACATTGTCGAAGAATATTTGAACAAGAAAGGCGACAGCTTCAAAGGAAAGAAAGTAACAATTTCAGGGAGCGGCAATGTCGCGATCTTCGCGGCGCAGAAAGCCGCTTCTTTTGGGGCGACAGTTATCGCCATGTCGGACAGCAACGGTTATATTTGCCACAAAGCCGGAATCAACCTTGATACCATGAAGGACATCAAGCTGGTAAAGAGAGAAAGAATTTCCAAATACGTCGAAGTTCATAAGGACGCTGTTTATACAGAAACAGGGAAGGGCAGGGTATGGGATGTTGCCTGCGACATAGCCTTGCCATGCGCTACACAAAACGAGCTTCTTCTGGAAGACGCGAAGAAACTTGCAGATAACAACTGCAAGATTGTCGGCGAAGGCGCGAATATGCCCACGACTCTGGAAGCAACGGAATTGCTGCTCAGTAAGGGCGTGGCGTTTTTCCCCGGCAAGGCTGCCAATGCCGGAGGGGTCTCCACATCCGGTCTTGAAATGTCTCAGAACAGCGCCCGCCTTTCCTGGCCGTTTGAAGAAGTGGACGCCAAACTTAAAAACATCATGGCAGGTATTTTCCGCAGCATGGACGATGCCGCTAGGGAATACGGCAAAGAGGGTAATTTCATTGTCGGCGCAAATATTGCGGGTTTCAAAAAAGTCGCCAAGGCGATGATGGATCAAGGTGTAGTGTAACTATTCACTGCTCACTAATGTCAGCGTAACCTGCCCTTCAAGCATATCCTGAATGACGGCTGCTCCAAGCCGTACTCTTGAAAGGCTAAGGGCTGTATTTCCAGCCGCCTCTACGCGATAAACAGTGCGGTTTTTCACAGGGTCTTCATTTTCAGGGCGGAGTTCCAAAAGGTCGTATTCGCCGACTTTGAAAAAGACATAATGCCCCTTTTTTGCGGTCCCTCCTGAATGAAGCGTATATTCTCCTGAACTGTGGAAATGAAGCCTTCCCCATGAACTGTCGTAGACGGCGGCTATGGCAGGCTTAATAGGCTGCTGCTGAATTGCAGGTTTTGCTGTTCCGGCGCGGCGATAGGAGCCGTCCCATGTTGCGCTTACGGTGATTTTCAATCTGACATCTTCAAAAACCCGCAGACGTATGCTGTCCAGGGATTCAAGTTCAATGTCTATAAAACGCCGAAGCGTGCTGATCGATATGTTCTGGCTTGAAATATAAAGGCCGTAACGAGTCCGTGTTGAATTTTGCCATTGAAAAACCTGCTGGGACTCATCACCAAAAAAAATGATCTCCTTGCCCGCATGGTTAAAATACAGATATTGCCTTGAATCCAGGGTACCTTGAGGGCTTACATAATACCACAGATCATTTATAAAATTTTCAAAGACTCCGGGAACGCCGCTTAACAATTCACGCAGTCTTCGCTGTTCAATTTGGGAACCGGGTATTTTCGTAATTTTGCTCAGTTCATATTGTTCGCTGACAGGGTTAAAAACATAGGTAGACTCAAGCTGATCCAGAATGTTTTCCGATGAAGCGTCATGCCCGTATGCGACAATGGCAAAACTTTGCCCTTTTGTAATACCCTGCTGGTACGCCAGAGAACGCGCCGTTTCCTGAATAATAATTGAACCCTCTATCCTGAGATCGGCAATCCTGCTAAAAGCCTGCCCCTGACCGAGCCTGAAAACAGTCATGGTATGTTCATTGTGGTTATTCATGCCGGTAACAATCAGGCAGTCATTTCTGTCGCCGATTAAATCCTGGATAAAGAGGGATACGGTCTCAACACGGCTGGCGGCGGTGGGAGCATTCCAGAGCCGTTTGTACTCCCTGCTTTTTTCGTCGTATTTTATGTACGCAATGTATAACTGGTTTTCGATTTCATCCTGACGGCGGTAGGCGACGATCTGTTCGCCCAAAACCTCTCTTCCCTGTTCCTGGTTTAGTACGGCAATGACGGTTTCTCCGTCTTCCATGGCAACTTTTGTGTTCAGGTTTTCTTCGCGTGCTGTTTGTCCTGTTGTGCCGGAATCCGGAGAAAAGCCGGTTTCCCCCGGCGTGATTATCTTTGTTCTTGGTTGTTCCTGTGTCTTCGGATAAAAAAAATGTTCCCAGAAACCTGAGACAAGAGCTATTATGATGAGAATACAGACTGTAACGCCGATCGAGAAACCTATATAGGACTTCTTCATTCAACACGCCCTTCCATACATTCAAGCAGTTTTTTCAATGTTTCCTCTACGTTCATGGCGCTCCTGAAACCAGAGGCTGTAACATGACCGCCGCCGCCGAAGCCTTGAGCGATTTTTGAAACGTTTACTTTTCCCTTTGAGCGAAGGGAACAGCGTACCTCTCCTGTCGATTTTTCCTTGATCAAAATGGATACTTCCACATCTTTTACTTTAAGGGGTATGTTGACAAGTCCGTCCGCTTCTTCAAAATCGGCTCCCGCTATTGTAAAGTCTTCTTTGTGAAGCGCCAAAACTGCTATTTTTCTGCCAGCATGAAATTCCAGTGTTGAAAGCGCCTGTTTTTGAAGCAGCAGGGCGGAGCCTGTGGCGCTTTCCATAAGCTGCATATAAACATAATGCGGATCCGCTCCCCATTCTATGGTTTTCAGGGCGGCGTTGAATGTCCTGACTGTTGTTTTTTTGTATCCGAAAAAGCCACTGTCATAGACAATGCCGGCATAGACGGCTGTGGCGGTATGCGGATCAAGCGTTAAGCCAACAGCCTGCGCCAGCTCTACTGCCAGTTCGGTGGTGGAAGCCGCAGTAGGATCGGCAAACCCCGTTAATTTCGCAAGAGGCTTCGGCTCATGATGATCAAAGATAAAAACCTCCCGCGCTTTTTTAAGGACTTCTCTCATGGCGCCAATGTGGTATTCATCCGAAGTGTCCAGAACAATAATCGCGGACTTTTCCATAAACGCATGGTGTTTTTCGTCCAGGATTTCGATGACAGAATCATGATCAACAAATTTAAAAATAACGGGTATTGCCGAGGCGTTTATTATTTTGTATTCTTTTCCCCTGTCTCTTAAAATGGCGGCAAATGCCAGCTGCGCGCCAAGGCCGTCTGCATCCGGCGGCTCATGGGTGGTCAAAACGAATGATTGGTGTCTGTCAAAAAAAGAAAAAAGATTGTCAAACATTTTGCCTTTTTAGAAACCCATAAAAGCGGAGGCGGCTTTTTTTACTTTTGTGTCAAGGTCAAGCCCTACCACCAGCACCCGCCACTTTGAGAATTCCTCAACCCTGGAGTAGCGGAGAAGGTTTGCCTGCTGCGCGAGGACTGAAGAAAGCGCCGCCGGCGACACGCTGATGAGCAGGGTATAGCTTAAACCTGAACTTTTAGCAGAAGCCGCTTCCTTTAGAGCGCCTGAAAAATCAGCCTTTTCGCCGGAAGCTGTAATTTCCCGGATAGCTTTTTTTATATTCTCCTTGTCCGGAGCGCCGGATATTCTGCCTGAAAATACCGCTTTTGCCGAAGCGCCAGCGCTCCAGACGGTTATCCTGTCGCCAGCCGTTAACATCTGGTCAACGATAGTCCGCGTCACCCATGCGTTGATTTCATCTTTGACAGAGGACAGGGCTTCGCTTGAGTCAATTATCAAATTTATGTCAATTGGTACGCGCTGGGAATCCTGCCCATACAGCGGCGAAAAACACCAAAAAACCGTAAAAACCAATGAAACGATTTTTCTCCCAAAAATACTAACATTCATATTCCTGATTATAGCATATTTGGCAGTTTAGACCAGCCAAAAAAAGACTTTACAATCCCGCTTTAAGTATGGTATTATCTCCATAGACTGTCGTAAAACCAATTTATTAAGGAGTGTTATATGGGAGCAATTGATCTGCCCAAAAGCCCGAATGTATTTCATCCGGAAAAACCAAGCGCCGTAGGTTCACGGAATTCATTAGCCCAGGAATACCGCGATCAACAGGCTGAAGTTAATTTATTACTGGAGGAGGAAACCAATAAAGTTATCCACCACCTGACAGCAAAACTGCCCAAGGACGTTCTTGAACGCCTTGACATCATGGGCAGCATGAAAGAAAAGCTGTACAACTACTTCAACCAGAATTACCAGAACATGTTCAACCGTTACATGGTAACGAGTGAAGATGAAATGGTCAAAAAAGTCAGGAACTTTATTGACAAGGAAGAGACCAAGGTTCTGACCAGGTATACGCCGAAAGAAATAGCCGATCTTCTTGACGCCGTAGGCGGCGCCGACAAGTTCAACACCGGCGAAGTTGAAAAATCAGTCGTGAATATGTACGGCCACTTGCAGGGGCATATTCAGAGGGGCGTCAACGAACTTGAAACCCACACGAACAGCATCCTCCGCCAGAAGACCGACACCGGCGCTTTTGTCCGCGGTGAGAATGCCTATTCAATCGTAAAATGCGCTTTCAAGGATAACCAGTTAAAGCCCAAGACCGTAACCGATGTAAAGCTTTCAGTCAATATTCTGGACTCCGAGCTTATAAGCCCGATTTTCCATTATCAGGTTACCGTTGAGTACCTTATCAAGGACCTTATTTCCAAGCACATCATCGACAGCATCGACAAGCTGATTGAACAGCTTAAAGACGACAGGATCGACCAGGGGCTTGAAGAACTTACCGACAGCGAGCTTATTTTCGGCAAGATCAACCGGGTGGAAAATTTCACCGATGATAACTCCGGTGAAGCCAAATCCAAGCGCTATGCTTACATTGCCAAAGCGCTCATGGAAAGGATCGCCGATCTCCGCGCTGAAATTGACCCCGAAACATTTGACGCCCTTAACGTCCGTGAAAACATCAAGAAAATCGTCGATATGGAAAATATCCGTAACCGCGGCTTTAACACGGCAATTAACTCCATTACAGCCATTCTTGACACTTCCAAGATGGGGTATCAGTACATTGAAAACCTCAAGAACGGGCGCGAAGTCATCATCCGCGAATACGAAGACACCGATGCCGCCCATCTGCCTGACGAACGGTATCAAATCAAGCTGCGCTACTTTGACAACGCCCAGTTGATTGAAGACCGCAAGGCATACGATGTGCAGATTAAGAGCTTTGAGACCGAAGTTCAGCATCTGTGGGACATTCTGGAAGTCATTTATCAGGATTCAAAGAGCTTCTTCCATGTCAATGATTATGACGATCTTGCCAAAAAGAGCAAAAACAGGATACGCAAGCTCATTAAGGAAAAAACAGGCGAGCCTTTGTACGAAGATATCGCCAAGGTTTGGGACGAGATTTCATTTGTCAAACCCGCCGAAACCGAAGTGGAAAAATCAAACCGCACCTATGTCTATGAAAAAGACAGGATTCGCACCAGAACCATCAGGATGAGGGACAGGCTTAAACAGATGTACACTTATCTGTACCCGATTGAAAGGCGGGTCATGGAAGACAGGCTCTCTTGGCTCGAAAAGGAATACTACCGGTTTGAATACATGATCAACCCGTACCACCTCCAGCCCGGCATCCTCCTCGATGTGGATATTACATCCATCAAGCGGAAAAAAGCCACTTTGGACGCTATGGCGAACGTACTCAACGAATTCCTCCACGGAGTTTCAAAGGGCTTCCAGGATGCTGCTTTTGCGTCTTTCAGCCGCAGAAGGTCAACCGTAAGGGAAGACATCAATCAGTCTTTCAGCAGCACAGTTGATTCAGAGGCTGAAGCTGCCGTTCCTGCCGCTGCTCCTAAACCAAGGCCGGCAATAGCGGCTCCCAAAGCAGCGCCGAAGAAGAAACCCGGAGTGGTCGATTCCAAAGCAAAAGCAAAGGCCAAAAAATCTGGCCGCGGCGGATCTCAAATTGCGGAACTCTAACAGAAAGGAACTGAAATAGCAGTCAAATTATTAAATCGCCCCCGAAGTATTATTCGGGGGCTTTTTTCTATGTGTTGTAAAAAAGGAGGTTCTATGACACCTGAAAATAATCTTGAGGTGCTGTCCACCCGTACTGGTTTTAACAATGCTGTCCGGCATATTCAAAAAACAATGGGGATAGCATCGGAAAAAGGAAATCTTGGCGACATTCTTTACAAGATGGAAGATGAGGAACTTTCCGGCGGCAGAACCGGAATGCTTTTAAGAATGTACCTTATTGATAAACTTGGTTACAAAACCGCATCCACCAACCTTGTTTCTGTTGCCGCCGATATGTCAAAGCTGGCGCAGGAATTTCAAAAATGGAAAGGCGTTGATTTGGTCGCCGCATATCATCATCCTGAGCTTGGCCTTTTGGTGGCGAATCCCAAAATTGCGGAAGAGCTTGCCGGCTTTGGCGAAATGCGTAAGCGCGAACTTTTGGCAGTCTATGCCGGTCTTCAGGGAAAGGAAGCCGATGAAAATTGCCAAAAGGCGGCAGAGCTTGCCCTCAGCGCATTTGAAGGCGCAAAAGTAAATGTTCCCTCTGCTTTAACAAAGGGAAATTTTGCCGCCGCCAAAATTTCAAAACCAAAAAAAGAAACCGAAGCCAAGCCAAAGAAAACCGCAGCAGTTAAAGGCAAAGCCGGAGCCAAGGCTGCCCCGGCGGCTAAAGCCGCGCCTGCGCCAAAAGCCGGTTCAGGGCCGGTAAAAATGACACCCAGATACGCGGTAGTGGTTCAAAACGAACTCTTTCATAACGGAAATGTGGAGGCATGGAAGCGGATTGTCGCAAGTTACAAGGCAAAAAATACCGGATTAGATGTCTATATTTACTACGAGGGAGAGCGGATTCTGGACATCAATTCATTGTTTAAGTGGGGGAAAGTAAAACATGGCAGCGCCATTGAGTTTGCCGTAGCCGGACATGAAATTCAGGATGTGGCAAAATTGCAGCGTTATCTTGCTCAGGGGGCAAGCCACCAATTTGAAGCATTCCTTCGCGGACCGGTAAACTCGGTTCTGAAATTATTCTAACATAAGGAAAATATATGGACTCAAGGATTCATTTTTTTAGCCAGAAAAACTTTATTTCTCAAAAAGACAAAGCGGATTTGCTGGGTATCCGCGGACGGCAGGCCAATGAATTTGCCGAACTGGAATTTCCAATTTTGCCGGGAATTATTCTGGATACCGAGATTGCATCCAGGATTGATCCAAAAGCTGTCAAAAAGGATATTCTTGAACTTTTGGGAAAGTGCGCCAAAATAGCCGGTAAAAATTTCGGAGACAAAGACAATCCACTGCTCCTTAAAGTGGTTGTTTCTTCGAACTTGGCAATTAACACATACCCTGCGCTGCATAACTTCGGGCTTGTAAAGCCCACACAGGAAGGTTTCGCGAAATGGGTAGGCGCTGATTTTGCCGTCAATGAACTTTTGTTCATGATCAGGGGCATGCTGATAGTTGAAGAACGGATAAAGGAACTGGAAAAAAAGCCCAAGGAACAGGAGGATATTGCTTCAAAAATAAAACTTCTGGGACGGCTTCTGGGTTTTTCCGGCCCTTCCAACGAACTGCACCAGAAAAAAGAACCTCCTCTTCCCGCAAAAAAATCCATCAAAGAATACATGGACGAATACGCAAAATATTTCCCAAAGGGCTTTTTCGAAGATGCCGAAAGCCAGCTTCTTATAACCCTTGGCGAAATCTCCAGAATGCTCGACATGGATGATCAAAACGACAATGATACCGCGATTTTGATTCAGCCGATGGTTTACGGCAATTACGGCAAAGATTCCTGTTCAGGCCATTTTTACAGCCGCAATGTTATAACCGGGGAAAAAAGGCTCCAGGGAAGTTTTTTCCGGGGCAAATTCAACGAATCCGGCGCCGAGGGCCAGGAAATAAACAAGATAGATCAGGCATATCTTAAACAGCTTGAAAAAATCGCATGGACGCTGGAAGACAGATTCAAGGAAATCCGCCAGATACGCTTTACCGTTGAGAACGGCAAACTTTGGCTGATTGAACAGCGGCTGGTTGATCAAAAATCAACCCAATCCGACCTTAAGCTTTTACTCGATCTTGCGAAGCGCAAAATCGTTGATCCTGCGTATGTAATAAAAGCGATTGATCCGGTAAGGCTCAATGAAATTCTCCACCCTGTTATTAATATGCCCAGCGTCAAGGGGTTAAGGTCATGGAAGGGTGGCATAGCGGGTGCGCCGGGAGCCGCCATAGGCAGGGTTTATTTCAGCACGAACGCCCTGCTTGATGCAAAGAAAGCAGCCATACAAAAGGGTGAGGATGACAAAACAATCCTTGTGCTGATGTCTTCCTTCGCAGAAGACGTGAAGGCTATCGAAGTAAGTACGGGGGTGTTGACAGCAGAAGGCGGCTATTCCGCCCACGCATCCGTAGTGGCGCGCCAGTACGGAAAGGTGTCCCTTGTCTCGCCGGCGCTTAAAATCAAGGGCAACAAGGCGACCTTGGGCGAATTCAGTTTTTCTGAAGGCGAATACATCACCATTAACGTTCCGTTCTACGGCGAATCCACCGTATACAAGGGGGTGGCTGAACTCATAGAGCCGAATCCCAAAGAATCGGGATTGCTGGATTTCATTGAACTGTCAAAAGGTTTCCTTAAGAAATTCCATGTCCGCTGTAATGCCGATACCCCGCGGGACGCGGCTCTTGCCTTAAGTTTCGGCGCGGAAGGCGTTGGCCTGTGCCGTACCGAGCATATGTTTTTCAAGGCTGATCGTATCAACGTATTCCGGGAGATGCTGGTTTCCGATGACAAGAAAGAACGGCAAAAAACCCTTGATAAACTACAGGTTATGCAGAGGGAAGATTTTTACGGCATCATGAAAGTGATGGCGGGCAAGGAAGTAACGATCCGTCTTTTGGATTCGCCGCTCCATGAATTTATGCCGCACAATGACGCTGAATTGACCGCTTTCATAGCCCATTTAACTAGGACAAAAAAGACCAAACCATCAAAAGCGGATATTGCCGCCCGTATTGAAACCCTGCATGAATTTAACCCCATGCTTGGACACCGCGGTTGCCGTATTGCAGTTTCGTATCCTGAGATTTACGCCATGCAGGTAAAAGCCATTTTTGAAGCCGCCTACAAACTGCGCTCCGAAAAGATTGATGTTCATCCTGAGATCATGGTTCCCATCGTTATGAACGCTTCGGAATTGAAACTCATCGCTTACGGAAAAAAGATCGAGGGGTCAAGCTATTCAGGAATCGTTGATATTGAAGAAGCGCTCAGGAAGGAAAAAAAGGCAAAAGAGGTGGAATACAAAATCGGCACCATGATAGAGCTGCCTGCCGCCGCCCTCGGCGCCGGAGAAATTGCCAGATACGGACGTTTTTTCAGTTTCGGCACCAATGACCTTACCCAGACAACACTCGGTATTTCAAGGGACGATTTTACCGCTTTTATGCCGGATTATACCCTGTTCGACCTTATTGACGGTAATCCATTCAGCACGCTTGATTTTAGAGTGAAGGAGCTTATCGCCCTCGCAACCGACCGCGGGCGGCTTACGCGGCCTGACCTTGTCTGCGGCCTGTGCGGCGAGCATGGCGCAAATCCCGCCAATGTACGCTTCTGTATGGATGCCGGCCTAAACTATGTGTCATGTTCCCCGTACTCGGTGCCGATTGCGCTATTGGCGGTAGCTCAGGCGGAAATTGAGAAAGACGCAAAGTAGCGGTTTGGTGTTGGCATGAAAAAAGGCTGCCCGGGAAGTTTCCTTGGCAGCCTTTTTTTATTTCTGCTTGTTTTACTCGAACTCGCCCTTAAAGCCCATGGATTTCTCTACAATCGAAGTGATCAGATGAGCGGCTTTTTTTGCGTCCGCCTGCGGGACTTTGCGCTGTATGTTCAATGATTTTTCAAAGAAAGAGGCGATGGACGTGTACACATCCGGGAGCTGGTAGAACACTACCGCAAAATTCGCCCCCATGGGTTTGAGAACGGTAAAGGAGCCGTAGGTTTCATTCGGCTCTTTTGCGACCATTATTTTGGTCTGATTGCTTGCGGTGATGATTTCCAGTTCGTTGTAGCGTTTTGGAATCTTTTCGCCTTCCGCCCTGCTGACAGGTTCCTCGTGTTTTTTCTCATAAGAGCCTGGCTCAACCAGAATAAACAGTTTTTTTCCGCCGGTAACGAATTGCAGTCCGGTATCGGTAACAAATATTTCTTTTACGCCGGCATAGGATACAATTTCGTAAATGGAATATGCGGTGTTTACGCTGAAGAACGATGAAATAATGTAACCGTGGGCAAACGGAAGTTTCCCCTGAGCGAAGGCGTCAAACAAATTGCGGGATTTTACATTGGAATCGAGAACATCACTGTGTTTTAACGATGAAGGCGGAGTGGTTTTTTTCTCCACAGCCGGCTTCTTTACTTCAATTTTTTTCGCCGCTGTTTTTTTAACCGCCGGTTTCTTTACAGCCGCTTTTTTGGCTACAGGCTTTTTCGCTGCGGGCTTTTTAACCGCAGGTTTTTTAGCAGCCGGCTTTTTTGCCGCAGGCTTCTTCACTTTGGTTTTTGGTTTAGCAGTCGCCATCATTTTCCCCCTTTGAATTTTACATGGAGTTGTCCGTATTAATACAACTTCCATAAACAATAAAATGCGGCGGACATTGCCGCGCATTTTATTCCCTGCAGGATATGCCTGCAAGAACAATACACAAATTATAGACCCATCTTGCAGATATTAGCAACAGTTTTTCACTAATCTTATTTTGCCCGCGACAATGTTACGGCGCATGTGGTAACAATATCGTTTACGGAAGCGCCTCGTGATAAATCGCTCAAGGGTTTTGCAAAGCCCTGCAGGAACGGTCCGAATGCTTCAACCTTACCGAGGCGCTGGACAAGCTTGTAACCGATATTGCCTGCGCTTAATTCCGGGAAAATCATAACATTGACCTTGCCGCGCACCGGGCTTCCCGGCGCTTTTTTGTCCAGTACTGACGGAACCAGCGCGGCGTCCGCCTGCAATTCGCCGTCAAAGATAAAGTTTACGTTTCTTTTTTTTAGTATTTCTACCGTGCTTTGTATCTTGGTAACATCATCGTGAGCGGCGGAACCCTTGGTCGAGAAAGACAATAAGGCGGCGACAGGCTCCGTCTTCAAAAATTCACGGCAGGAAAGTGCGGCGCTTTCGGTAATGTCCGCAAGCTGATCGGCTGTGGGTTCGGGAACTACCGCACAATCTGAGAAGATCATGGCGCCTTCCGTTCCGTACTGGGTATCCATTCCTGTCATCACAAAACAGGAAGAGGCGGTCTTGATACCCTGTACCGTCCCGATTATGGAAAGTCCCGCGCGAAGTACGTCTCCTGTTGTTTTTTCAGCGCCGGCGACCATAGCGTCCGCTTCTCCTAAATGTACCATCATGGCGCCCCATCTGAGGGTGTCGGTCATGTCAATTTTCGCCTGTTCGGGAGTCATGCCTTTATGTTTGCGCAATTCATAAAAAGCGTCGGCATATCTGGGAAGATTTGGGTCACCGGACGGTGAAATGATTTGAATGCCGTGAAGATCCACCCCCTCCTTTCTGGCGGTTTCCTGAATATCCGCCACTTTACCCAAAAGGGTAACACTGACTGCTATACTTTCATCCATCAGTACCTTTGCAGCTCTGATGATCCTTGGCTCAGTGCCTTCCGGCAAAACCAGCCTTTTGTGCAGTGATTTTGCCTTTGCTTTCATATCCGATACAAAATCCATGTTTCGCTCCTTAATACCCTCTGTCAAGGAATATAATACCCTGTTTCTGTAAATTCCGCAAGGCATTGCGCACACTTGGAATTCTTTCCCATTACTGCTATAATTTACACAATGACTGAAGTATATAACGATTTTCTGGAAGATACGGATTTTGATACAATCCTGTCTTCCGATATAGATTTTACAGGAAACCTGCATTTTGAGAAGCCTTTTTTGATTAGAGGAAAGGTATCCGGGGAGATCAACTCTACCGGAGTGTTGGTTATAGATGAGGATGCGGTGGTAAACGCCAATATTAACGCTCTGCGGGTCTTAATTCGCGGGCAGGTGAAGGGTAATGTAACCGCCTCGGAGAAAGTTGAAGTTACTCTGACAGGCAGGCTGGTCGGAAATGTAACGTCCCCTGAAATTTTTATGGAAACCGGCTGCATTTTTAACGGCCGCTGTACCATGATTGGGAAAGGCTCTGAATGAAAAAATATTTGCTTTGTTTATTTTTTTTGCTCCTTTCTTTTGTTTCTCACGCGCAAAACCGCCCGCCTGACGCGCTGGCCGAGTACAAGGCAGGTAACTTTGAACGCTCCGTGCAAATATGCCGTGATGAAATAGCAGCCAATCCACAGAATATAGAATCGCATGTAGTAATTTGTTGGAGCCTCCTTAAACTGAACCGTTTTGAGGAGGCGTTGCGGTTTGCGCGTCTTGGCCGCGCCTTAAGCCGCTATGACCCAAGAATTACCGAAATACTTGGAGAGATTCATTTTTATCAAGGCTTAAACAATGAGGCGCTGCAGTATTTTCAGGAATATGTAAGTCTGGCACCCGAGGGGCAAAGAATCGAAATGGTCTACTATTTCATGGGTGAAATATATATCCGTCAGGGTAAATTCCGCCATGCGGACATTGCGCTTTCCACTGCCGTTCACTGGACGCCCGGTAATGCTCAGTGGTGGGTCAGACTTGCCTACACAAGAGAAAATGCAGGTGATTTGTCCAGCGCAATAACTGCTTATGAACGGGCGCTTTCCCTCAATCCGCAATTAACTGATGCCCAGAGAGGGCTGGATCGAACCAGGCGGACTATGGGCGCACAGTAAAACTGATGCTATCGGTCTTGTTTCATACGCTGGGATGCAAAATAAATCAGTTAGAAAGTGAAGCCCTCGCAGATGCCTTCACCCATGCAGGCTTCCGCCTGTGCAAACCGGATGATGTTTCTCCGTCAATAATACTGATCAATACCTGCACTGTAACCTCAAAAGCGGATCAAAAGGCCAGGCGCGTCATACGCCAGGCGTTACGGGATAACCCTCTTTCCTGTGTTCTTGTAACCGGATGCTACGCCCAGTTGGATAAAGAGCAAATCATGAAACTGGATGACGGCAGGGGGCGTTTTTTTGTGTTTAAGAGCGGGGAGAAAAACCGCCTTTTGGAACTGCCTGTTTTTCTTTGTGAAAAAGAGAACGATCCGGACGGCGTTATCAGGGACTGGATTGAGAAAAACAGCGAACTGGATTCAAACCATGGCGTATTTGATTTTTCACCGGAACGTTTTTCGAATCATACGCGCGGGTTCTTAAAAATCCAGGATGGCTGCGACAAACATTGTACTTATTGCAGAATCCGTCTGGCGCGCGGAAACAGCGTAAGCCTTAATGCCCCTCAGGTACTGGAGCGCCTTCGCCTTCTTGAGGGAAACCATGCCGAGGCGGTGCTCGCTGGCGTTAATATTTCACAGTACCGCGATGAAACAAGCACCATTGGCAGTCTTGCAGAGCTTTTGGACTACTTATTGAACGGAACAGAGAAAATAGCCTTGCGCTTATCCTCACTTGAACCGGACAGCATCGACGAAAACCTTGCTAAAATCCTTTCAAATAAACGAATACGGCCTCATTTTCACCTTTCGATACAATCGGGAAGTGAAACAATACTGGAAAAGATGGGGCGCAGCTACACTCCCGAAACCATTGAAAAAACCGTTAATCTGCTGCGTTCCGTAAAGAACGATCCGTTTCTTGCCTGCGATATGATAACCGGTTTCCCCGGAGAAAACGAAGCTGAGTTCAAAAAAACATACGAACTGTGCCAAAAATATGACTTTGCCTGGATACATGTATTTCCCTATTCAAAAAGGCCCGGTACTCCGGCATGGTTGTATAAAAACCTCGTTCATGAGGCGGATGTTACCGGCCGGGTGCAGATGCTCACAGATTTGGCAGCAAAGGGGAAAATTGCCTATATAAGCCGCTGGTTTGACCGTGAAATTGACGTTTTAATTGAAAAAGGCGGTTCAGCCAAAAATCCAGGAAACTTCTGCCGGGGAACATCAGAGAATTACCTAAAATTGCTTATTCAATGTGAAGGAGATACCCCGCATGCCGGAACTGTTTTACGGTGCATTATACCCTCAAATCAGAAGATCAAGGGACTTAACAAATTGTACGATGCCGTTGCAAAACCACTTGACAAGAAGTTTGAAAATGTGTAGTTTTTGAACAGTATTTAAAATTGCTGATTTCATGGTGAATCAACCTGTTTTACATAAGAAATTATTTCAGAAAAAAGAGAAAATATTTTTCAAAAAGCGCTTGACAAGGCGAGTTGAAAAGTAGTAATTTCTGAAAACTTGCGTTTGACCACTTATTTAAGTGTTCAGACATGAGCCGCCTTTTTTGGCGCGTAAGGCTGCATTGATGGCGGCCAGAGATATTTGGCAAATAGCCGGCTATTGAAAGGTAACCGGCATAGGGAAGGGGAGAAGAGGAAAATGCAGCATTGTGCCAAGTGATCGGCACGATGGATGCCGAGCGTATGTTTGGAGGGCGGAGTTTCATATTAGGAAACTCCATTGCCTGCGAAAGGGCAGGCAAACCTTGACTAAATGTCAGGCGCTGAACGGCAAAGCCGTTTAG
>JAIRRJ010000008.1 GCA_031256035.1 Treponema sp.
GAACCGGCAGGAATCGAAATCCAAAAGCCGCCTGACTGTCCTGCTGATTCCGCAAAGTTGAGCTTGTGCGTAACTCTTTCGGAATCATCGCCGCGATGTATCCGCACCGAGTCCCGGACAGAGGGAACAATCCCATGCGGCGGTGAAACAAGGGCGCGTCTTCGCTCTTCCTGAGCGCCGCCGCCTGCACCCTTCACTTTAAGAATTGCCCCAAGACTGATGCCTGTGCCGCCGTCCTGTTCAGGGTTCAGCCAGTCGATCCCGAACCGCAGGTTCGAGGCGTCCTGCTCCCCGTTGAAATAAAATTGCGTCTTTGGACGCGCGAAATCATTGCGCAGAATTTCCCGTCCCTGTTCAATGCTGCGCCTGATTTGATCTTCGTCCCCGTCAAGGCAGGCGTCCACCACAACGCGGTAAGCGGAAACCACCGCGCCTACATAGGCGGCACTCTTCATGCGGCCTTCGATCTTCAGGGCATTGATTCCGGCGGCTGCCAAATCCGGCACGCGCTCCAACAACTGTAGATCGTTGGGGCTGAAATAGTAGCCGCTCTCACCGAAGGTGTCACCTTCGGTGTCATTAGCTGACACCCGCCTGTATAATCTGCGGCACGCCTGAGTACACATTCCCCTGTTGGCGGATTTGCCGCCAAGGAAACTTGAAAAGAGGCAGATGCCCGAAGCGCTGACGCAGAGCGCGCCGTGGACAAAAACTTCCAGCTCCAGATTGGTTTCCGCCCTGACGCTCTTCAGTTCTTCGAGAGACAATTCCCGCGCAAGCACTACGCGAGAAATGCCGTGCCGTGAAAGGGCATTGGCTCCCCTGCCGGACGCGATATTCATCTGGGTGGAAGCGTGAAGCCTGAGGGACGGGAACTCCGAACGCGCCATTGCAACAACGCCGAAATCCTGTACAATAAGCGCGTCCGGCTCATGGGCTGCAAGGTATTTGAGCAGCTGGTACATTCGGTCAGCCTCGCGCTGTTCAAAGACCGTGTTTACCGTAACATAAACTTTTTTCTTCATGCGGCGAAGGGAGCGCAGAGCGCCTTCAAACTGAGCGTATGTGAAATTGGCACTGCGAAGCCGCGCGTTAAAATCCTTCAACCCAAGATATACAGCGTCCGCCCCTTCCCCGACAGCGGCGTCAAGCGCTTCCGGCGAACCGGCAGGCGCAAGCAGCTCAAAGTTATGCGTCATTTAATGATGCTGGTCTTTGACGGGCTGCTGCGTCCTTCCAGTTTGGGCAGCCGCTTTTCCAGCGCCGCCAGAGAAATCTCCACATCCTCATGGACTTCATGTTCGGTGATGCACCCTACGGTGATCATGTCTTGTGGGCGAAGCACGTTCCAATTGAAGGTAAGCCCCACGTAGGGAGTGATGCGCCCTGCCGCCATCGGCTTAATCGTCATCACCGGTTTTTTCGCTTCATGAATGATCCGTATGACAGACTCAATTTCCACCTGCATCAGAAAACCCATGCAGTTAAAAAGCTGGATGTATGTTTCAACATCATAACCGTTAAGATCGGAATACTGGATGACTTCCGGCATGTGGGCGGAAAGGCCAGGAATAATTCCCACGCTGCGGATCATCTTTGTGTAATCCGGCAGGCGATCCATCGTCCGCTTGTTTTTGTTTATCAACTGCTCGCAGCAGGAATGATGGATAAGGCAAAATGTACTGCCGATTTCCGCGCTGGTCTTGACGACCGCCTCCGCTTCTCTGCGCGCCGCTTCGGTATCGTCCATGTTAAGAACGGGCGTATCAATCAGGATGAGTTTTTTCCCTATCTTATCCTGAATGCGCTTGATTCTGTCCAGGGCCTCAGGATGAGAAGAAAAAGGCGCCATCCATGCGTCAATCCCGTATTGCAAAAACGCGTTCAGTACCGGCAGGGTAGCGTCCGCCGAGGAATGTTGTTCCTTAATGTAAACATCAGCCGCATGGCCTTTGTGACTCCAGCCGAAAATCCAGTTGGAACCGATTAATAATCTTGGCAGGGAAACGCCCGCCACCGTTGTTCTTGGAAATGCCATAAGGGATTATAACATGAAAAACGGCGTTTGTTTTTAACCATCAAATGGCAAAAGTACCAAAAAAAATAGTATTAATGCCAAATAAAATGGCATTAATGCCAGAAAAAATAGCATAAATACCGGAAAAGTTGGTATTTTTATGCAGAAAATTTGGCATAAATTCCGCACTTTTTTCTTGACATTATGTAGGATTTCCCAAAATCAAATCACACGGAGGAGTGAATTAATGAAAAGAAATGTTTTGTTTCTTGTAATGCTTTTTGTTTTTACCTCAGGCGCTTTAGTGCCTTGCATCTTTGCGCAAAACGGTAAATCAATGGCATTTGGTATTGGCTCGGAATACAACATGAATTCTCAGGAAGATATCGCGGCAGCCGCGGGAGTTAGCCTTGTCTTTGATTATAATCTGGCTTCGGCTTTTGCCGCCGGTTTAAATCTGGGCTTAAGTTTTTCCGAGATTACTACACTGGAACCTGAGGCAATGTTCCGCTGGTATTTCTTGAGCAAAGAACATTCCGGCTTTTTTGCTCAGGCGGATGCGGGGCTGGCAGTAGTTGACGCCGAAGCCATGTTTCTCGGGGGGCTTCGCGCCGGATACCGCCTGCCATTTAAGGATAATTATTATGTCGAACCTTACGGGCGCATCGGCTATCCGTTCATGATGGGCGGCGGAATTGTGGGCGGTATCAGCTTCCCATTGACGAAAGCCCCGCCTCCGCCTCCGCCGCCGGTTGTAGAAAAACCGGCGCCGCCGCCTCCGCCTCCGCCGCAGGAAGTTGATTTCTCGCACATTGTGGAAATCGTCGAGCAGGAGCATGACGACCGCATAATGTTTGAATTTGACAGCGAAGGCCGCCTGCACCTCGGCGTTACCATCGTCTTCCGCGCCGATGCCGCCGACTTTGACGGCTTAAGCCGGGACATTCTTACAAGCAACGGCGAAACGTTTGCGCATGTCGCGGACATACTGAACAGGTTCAAGGAATTCAAGGTGATAATCGAAGGCCATGCGAACCCCACAACCCCGCCGGGACCGCAGCGCGAGAGGGAAGAGCCTGAACTCAAGGAAATGAGCGAACAAAGGGCATTGAAGGTAGTAGACGAATTGCGCCGCCTCGGCGTTGAACTGGACAGGAAAAGCGTTCACGGAGCCGGCGGAAGCAGGCTGTTGGCGCCGTACGATGACCGCGAGAACAACTGGAAGAACCGCAGGGTCGAGTTCATCATAACCAATAAATAAGGAGGAGGATTATGAAGACAAAGGATTTTTTTGTTCTAATTGTACTTTTAACAGCGCTTTTCACAGCTTGTAAAAACCCGTTTTTGTGGAAAGAGGGGAGCGGCGATGGTATTGAATCTTCAGGCTCGCTTGTATTTGTGCCCATAAACGGCGGTATTGAATACGAAGTTGGCCCCAGCCCCACTATGACAGGCCATGTGGAAATCCCCGCTAAATACAACGGCAAATCGGTGGTGCGTATCGGGGAGATGGCTTTTTTTGACAACAGAAACATTACCGGCGTTACCATACCTGACAGTATTAAAAGCATTGGTCACGCTGCTTTTAACGGCTGTAGCAAGCTTGCCGGCGTTACCATACCCAACAGTGTTACTACCATTGAAGCGAGCGCTTTTGGCGGCAGCGGCATTGCCACTGCAAGCATAGGGTCGGGCGCCAATGACATTCAGACTCATGCTTTTGGGTATTGCTTCAATCTTACCGCAATAACCGTTAACAGTGCGAATAACAGTTATGCATCGGATAACGGCGTACTGTACAACAAGGGTAAAACTCGTTTGGTTGTATACCCGGCAGGTAAAGCAGGAGCCTCTTTTACCATACCTCCCGCCGTTACCGGTATTGAGATGTTTGCTTTTGCAGGCAATAACAAACTAACCGGTATAACCATAGGGGCTGGTGTTGCCAACATTGAGACGAATGCATTTATAAGCTGCATCAATCTTGCCGCAATAACTGTGAACGGTTCGAATACTAATTACTCGTCAGATGGCGGCGTACTGTATAACAAAGCCGGAACTACGTTGATTACATATCCGGCAGGCAAAGCAGGAACTTCTTTTACCATACCTGCCATCGTTACCACAATTAACACGTATGCTTTTATGGACGTCAGATCGCTTACCACCATAAACATGGGGGATAATATTGCCGACATTTACCCTCAGGCTTTTGCGTATTGCTACACTCTTACTACAATAACTGTCAGTGGTTCGAATAGTGATTTCACATCGGACGGAGGTATACTGTACGATAAGTCAAAAGAAACATTGCTTAAATATCCCGAAGGTAAAACAGGCGCTTCTTTTACCATACCCGGAACCGTTACCACGGTTGGTTACTCTGCTGTGGAGAACGTCATGAACCTTACCAGCGTAACAATTCCTAACACCGTTACCAAAATTGAAGAATGGGCTTTTCGAAGCTGGAATCTTAAAACCGTTACCTTTAGCTCAGGCAGCAGCATTTCTGATGGTAATTTTAATCAATGGGCATTCATTGGCGACCTGAAGACTAAATATTTGGCAGGCGGGGCGGGAACTTACAAGACGCCCGGTTCGCAGAACAGCGATAATTTCATTTGGACGAAGCAATAAAAAGGAAGTGACTGGCGGGTGCGCCGTCTGACCACTCACAAGTGATCAGAAGACGCTGTACGCAAGAGGGCAGTGGAACTCCAGCCGCTGCCCTCTTTTTTTGTGTTGCCGTGGCGAGGGTTGAAAGAAGCAGAAAAACAGCGCCGATCCCTGCTATTTTTGCATATAATTAATAATTTTCTTGCACTATTTTGCATTCCGGTATACAATTAAGAAACAAAGACCCCAATTCTTTTTGGGGTCTTTTTATTTTTATGGAGGGGTTCTCGTATGAAAATCGGTTTTAAGCTCACTATCATAATGGTCATTCTCAGCTTGGTTGTTACTGCGGCTGTCGGCATTACCCTGCTTGTCCGGGCGACCGACAGTATATCCACACTTTCTCATGAGTATTCTGAAACTATGGCTGAAGAATCCGCCAGTGAAGTGGCGAATTACCTTGATTCTTACTGGTATATCACTGAAACAATCGCGCACATCATGCAAAAATACCGGAATATAGCCGTTCAGGACCGCCGTGATATGTTCAATGTCTTCCTCCAGGGGGTTTTAGAGGAAAATCCTGAAATTGTCGCCTCTTGGTGCCTGTGGGAGCCGAATACTTTGGAAGGAAATGACGCGCAGTACGCCGGAATGCCGGGAAGTTACCCCAACGGGCGTTTTGCGCCTTACTGGTATCGCAGCGGCAGCAGAATCGAACTGGATCTCCTTGTCGATTTTGACAAGCCCGGGGACGGGGATTACTATCTGTTAGCTAGAAATTCAGGCAAGACTACGCTTTTAGACCCGTATATGTATGACATCGGCGGGAAGCAGACGCTGATCACCTCAATTGCCGCTCCCATCCGTTCACCGGAAGGGAGGGTTGTGGGAGTAGCCGGCGTTGACATCGTTGTCGGGAAAATACAGGAGATCTCTCAGGCGCACAAGCCTTATGATGACGCCGTGATCGCGGTATTCAGCAACAACGGCACTGTAACCGCCCACTTTGACACCGGCAGAATCGGGAAAAATATGCGGGACACAGAACGGGATATGGCGGGTAAGTATTTTGATAATCTGATAAAAGCGATTAAAGCGGGTGAACCGTATTATTTTTCCAATCATGTCGCTCAACTCAAAGCGACAATGGAAGTTTATTCCGTTCCCATTAAAGTGGGGGAATCGACAACCCCTTGGGGTTTTACGGTGGCGGTAAACCATAGAACCGTCATGGCTCCGGTGTATGAAATGCAGATCATAACTCTCATCATTGGCGCGATCATACTTGCCCTTGTTCTGCCGGCGGCGCTGTTTCTTTCGCGGACGATCAGTAAACCCATCGTTACCATGGCGGACACACTTGAAGATATTGCCGAAGGCGAAGGCGACCTGACCCATGCAATCAATATCCATTCCAATGATGAAATCGGCAGGATGGCGAAATACTTCAACGAAACACTGGAAAAAATCAAACACATGGTTGTGGATGTCAGGCATGAAGGGCATGCGTTATCTGAAATCGGCGTTGAACTTGCCTCCAACATGACCGAGACTGCCGCCGCGGTAAACGAGATCACCGCGAACATTCAAAGTATTAAGACCCGGATGATCAACCAGAGTGCGTCCGTAACAGAAACCAACGCGACAATGGAGCAGATTGTCTTTAACATCGACAAACTTAACGGCCATGTGGAACGCCAGAGTTCCAGCGTTGCGCAGTCATCGTCCGCCATTGAACAGATGCTGGCGAACATCCAGTCCGTTACGCAAACTCTTGTCAAAAACGCCGAGAACGTAAAAGAGCTGCTGAACGCTTCTGAAGTCGGACGTACCGGGCTGCATAACGTAGCGGCTGACATACAGGAAATTGCCCGTGAGTCCGAGGGGCTTTTGGAGATCAACTCGGTCATGCAGAACATTGCCAGCCAGACCAACCTGCTTTCGATGAACGCGGCGATTGAGGCGGCTCACGCGGGCGAGGCGGGCAAGGGCTTTGCCGTTGTCGCGGATGAGATTCGCAAGCTGGCGCGGAATTCCAGCGAACAGTCCAAGACGATCAGCAGCGTATTGAAAAAGATAAAGGAGTCCATCGACAAGATCACCAAATCAACGGAAAACGTTTTGACCAAGTTCGAAGCAATCGATAAAGAGGTCAGGGTTGTTGCTGAACAGGAAGAGAACATCCGCAACGCGATGGAAGAACAGGGTCATGGGTCTAAGCAGATACTGGAAGCCATCGGTCATGTGAACGAGATCACCGGTCATGTACGGAGCAGTTCAACGGAAATGCTTGAAGGCAGCAAGGAAGTGATTCGTGAAAGCAAAAACCTTGAGACGGCGACGCAGGAGATCACCGGAGGCATAAACGAAATGTCCGCAGGCGCGAATGAAATCAATACCGCGGTACACCACATAAACGATTTAAGCGGCAAGAACCGCGAGAACATTGACATGTTAATGAAGGAAGTTTCGCGGTTTAAGTGTGAATAGGCCTTCTTCTGTGCGCGTACTGAACAAGTTTTGACTTTACTTCGTTAATGTCCAAAGGTTTGCCTACATGATCGTTCATTCCCGCTTCCAGACATTTTTCAATGTCTTCGCGGAACACATCGGCTGTCATGGCGATTATTGGCACGGTTTTGGCATGGGGGTTTTCCAACTTCCGGATCATCGCGGTCGCCTTGTAACCGTCAACTTCCGGCATGTGGAGATCCATTAAAATCACATCGTAAACTGCCGGGTTAGCTGAAAACAGTTCATACGCCCTGCGTCCGTCTTCGGCAAAATCAATTACGATGCCGGTAGGTTCAAGCAAAGCGGCGATAATCTCGCGGTTTATGTCTATGTCTTCGGCAATCAGTATCTTTTTGTTTCTGAAATCATACAGTTTGGAAATACTGTCGCCGTCTTCTTCATGCAATATATGCACTTCGTGAAAACGGTCAGGATGGCTTATCTCGGCGCGGATGTTGAAAATAAAACTGGCGCCTTTTCCGGCTTTTGACTCAATCCAAATACTGCCGCCCATCAGTTCAATGATCTGTTTTGAAATGACAAGCCCAAGCCCTGTGCCTCCGTATTTACGGGATATGCTGCCGTCAGCCTGTTCGAAAGGTTTGAATAATTTCTGCTGCTGTTCTTCCGTTATGCCGATGCCGGTATCCTTTATTTCAAATTGTAAGGTGCATTGGGAATCTTTGTTTCCCTTTTCGTCTTTCTCTTCAAGATTGCGGACAAAAAGGGAGATTTCCCCTCCGCCGGGCGTGAATTTAACCGCATTGCCGAGAAGGTTTATTATCACCTGACAGAGTCGCTGTTCGTCTGATTTAATTGCGCCCGGCACATTGCCGTTCACTGAAAGGGTAAAATGCTGCTTTTTTTCCTCTATCTTGTGGCTGACAATGCCTGAAACTCTTTCAAGCATATTCTCGATGCTGAAATTCGTGTACGAAAGCTCCAGTTTATTCGCTTCTATTTTTGACATATCCAGCACATTGTTGATTATTCCCAGCAGATGAGTCGAAGCCGATTCGATCTTGTCCAAACAGTAATCTTTGCGTTCTTTCTCCTGCGCTGTTTTTCCGATATTCGTCATGCCGATAATGGCGTTCATTGGCGTGCGTATTTCATGGCTCATGCGGGACAGAAAATCCGTTTTTTGCCTGCTTTCATATTCGGCCAGCTTTTTTTCCCTGATCACGGTGAACATCCTGCGCAGCATTGTAACCATTGCGAACACAAAGACCGCGCCGAAGAAAAAAATGACAGCTATCAATAAATCCTGTGTGGAGATAACTGGTCTGGAAGAATAAATAATTATGTTAACCGCATAACCCGCCAGAAAGAAAAGCATCATTATGAAGCAGGCGGCATAAATCCACTCGCCGAACAGGCTTTTAGAGTCTGTTTGTTTTTTAAGTTCTATCAAGGAATGATAATATTTCACAATACTGTACAGCATCGTTCCCGCTCCCAGCGCGACAAGTAAAATACATAAAATTTGCATATATATTCCTTGGTTTAAGTATAGATCAACAGATATGACATGTCCATATTTACAGACCGCTTGACCATCTCATTATTTTTATTATAGACGCCAATCCATTTGTGTGTTAATCTTAACATATGTCTGAAAGCAAACAATTGGATGCTAATCAAAAATTAGCCGTACTTCGCCATTCGGTGAGCCACATCATGGCTCAGGCTGTTGTTAAACTCTTTCCCGGAACCAAAACTGCAATCGGCCCTTCAATCGAAAACGGTTTTTATTATGATTTTTTCCTGCCCAAGGGAGCTGGCTCCCATGCCATAACCGCCGATGACCTTCCCGCTATCGAAGCGGAAATGAAAAACCTTATTGACAGCCGTCAGGATTTTGTAAAAGCAACTGTGAGCCGCAAGGATGCGCTGGAACGTTTTACGGGTGAACAGTTTAAGTCCGAACTTATCAATGAGCTGCCTGAGAATGAAGAGATCAGCATTTACGAAAACCGCAACGCGGACGGCTCAACAATGTGGGCTGATCTGTGCCGCGGTCCGCACGTTGCCAATACCCGCGAAATCAATTCGGCGGCGTTCAAACTGCAAAGCATCGCGGGCGCTTACTGGCGCGGCGATGAAAACCGCCCCATGCTCACCCGCATTTACGGCACTGCATGGGAAACCCCAAAAGACCTGAAAGCCCACCTCGCTTTTCTTGAAGAAATTGAAAAACGCGACCACCGCCGTCTGGGTAAAGAGCTTGACCTCTACTCAATGCATGAAGAAGCCGGCGCGGGTTTGATCTACTGGCATCCAAACGGCGGCAGGATGAGGGTCGCAATCGAAGATTTCTGGCGGCAGGAACATTACCGGGGCGGTTATGAAATTGTCTTTACGCCTCACATCGGAAAAAGCTGGATATGGGAGACATCAGGGCACTTGGGTTTTTACAAAGAAAATATGTACAGCCCCATGCAGATAGACAAACAGGATTACTACATTCGCCCGATGAACTGCCCCTTCCACCTCATGATCTACAAAACAAAAGGCCGCAGTTACCGCGATCTGCCCCTGCGCTGGGCGGAGCTTGGCACAGTGTACCGCTATGAACGCTCCGGCGTTCTGCACGGCCTCTTGCGCGTGCGGGGTTTTACTCAGGATGACGCCCACATCATCTGTACGCCGGAACAAATGGAAAGCGAGATTCGCGAGGTGATACGTTTTTCCTTGAGTATCTGGAAAACGTTTGGTTTCAAGGAAATCAAGGCATACCTTGCGACCAAGCCGAAGGAAAGCGTGGGCGAACAGAGCCGCTGGGACGCCGCTCTTGAAAATCTGCGCAAGGCAATAGAAGCCGAAGGGCTTGCCTACGAAATGGACGAAGGCGGCGGCGCGTTTTACGGGCCGAAAATCGACCTGAAAATAAAAGACGCTCTTGGACGCGAGTGGCAGACGACCACGATTCAGTTTGATTTTAACGAGCCTGAGCGCTTTGACATGACCTTTGTTGACAGCGATGGACAGCACAAGCGTCCCTACATGATTCACCGCGCATTGTTCGGCAGCCTTGAACGTTTCTTTGGTGTGCTTATCGAGCACTTTTGCGGAGCATTCCCCGTGTGGATTGCGCCGGAACAGATCGCCGTCATCCCTGTATCGGAAATATTTAACGATTATGCAAAAAAAACCGCCGCAGAACTCAAGGCAAAAGATTTGCGTGTAACTGCGGAATTGAGCGATGAGCGTATGAACGCGAAAATCCGTAACTGCCAAACGCGCAAAATTCCGTATATGCTGGTAGTCGGTCAGCGCGAGATGGATGAAGGAACAGTGTCGATCCGCCTGCGTGACGGAAGGCAGCTTCCGGCAATGAAAGTTTCTGATTTTGCCGCGTATGCGGTTGAAAAAGCGGAAAGCCGCTCTCAGGAATTATAAGATGACGCATGTAATGAAACGCTTGCTGATTATTGCTGCTGTTCTGACCGCAGTATTTTTTCTCAGTTGCTGCGCTTCGGACATGCCTGTTTTTTCCGGGTATCGGGATATTCCCGCCGATTTTACCGGAATCGTTCATGCCGGCGGAACCAGAACAAACAAAGAATACGCCTATCTGGACTACATCGGCGCAAAATGGATTCTCTACACTTTTAATTGGACCACTATTGAACCGGTACAGGGCGAGTGGGATTTCCTTACATACGACGCCATAGTGGACAGAGCAAATGCCGCCGGCATAAAAGTGCTTGGTATTTTGGCTTATGACAACTGGTGGCTTCATGCAGACAAAGACACGCGCAAATATATCCCTCCTGAGTGGCTGCCGGATTATTTGCAATATGTCCGAAAAACAGTGGAGCATTTCCGGGGCAGAATAGGTGCATGGTGTATATGGAATGAACCTAATTTTCACTTTTGGAAAGGTACGGATGAAGAATTTATTGAACTTTCCCGTCAGGCTGCGGATGCAGTCAGAGAAATGGACAGTGAGGTAATTCTGCTGGGCGGCGCTTTTAACCGCAATGTGACGGGTTTACCGGAAAAATTTATAAGAGGTCTTTTTGAATCGGGAGCGATGGATAAAACCGACGCCGTGGCTTTTCATCCCTATGAATTGAATCCGTCCCGAACCGCTTCGCTGTATGCTCAATTCAAAAAAATAGCGGATGATTACGGCTATGGGGAAAAAATATGGGTTACCGAGGTCGGCTATCCCACGGGAGGCTGGTACCCAACTAAAGTTTCAGAGAAAAAATTTCCTGAATATGTGATAAAAACATGTGTGCTCCTTGCTGCTAGTGGCAGCAATAAGCTGTTCTGGTTTCAAATGTTTGATCCTCAAAAACGTTCCAGAGGAGATTCAGAAGATTTTTTCGGTTTGGTGCGGAGCAGAAGAGATTACACTTCCAAGGGCGCCGAAGCATTCAGGTTATGTTCAGTTTACTTGCCGGGAACAAGCTGTAGTATACTGAACCCTGCGCAGAACGGTCTTCCTGAATCGCTTCGTTTGTTTTTGTTTAGGGGAACGGATGGCGGTGCGTTGGTTTTTTGGAATGAGGGTGCAGGCTCAAAACGGGTGCATTTGCGGCTGCCGGGGGTAAATCATGCAACGCACGATCCGGTTTCAGGTAATGCAAACACCATTCAGGCGGAAACAGTTATTAAAACGGGGAAAAGGCCGGTTTTTATCACCTGGCAGGGTGATGGTGAACCGGTAATAATAAGATAAGGAGGAAGAGATGCCGACAAAAGTTGCTAAAAAACGGATTATTTATCGTCAGAGGAAAGGAGAGGGATGTTGCCCAAGATGCGGGAAAAAACAGAAAAAATCAAGCAAGTTTATTTATTGTGATGCCTGCCGCGCGTTTTTCAGAAATTACAACAGGAAAATTTCTGAAAGTATAAACGAGATACGGAAAGAAAAATATGAGCGGCGAAAAGACGCAGGACAATGTCCCCGCTGCGGCAAATCTCTTGGTAAAAAATACGGGAATACAATCTGCAAGAAATGCCTGGAGAAGCAATATCAATATAATTACGGGAAGGCAAAACAAAAAAAATAAGTCTTCATTCACATAAAATCAATACCACATACAATGACATATCCCGTTGCTCTGCGGCGGGTATGTGATTTGGAGGAACTCATGGTTGACAGGGATGTCAGAATTATTAATATACTGACAGTACATAAAAATGTAAAAGTTTCCTTTCTTGCAGAACTGCTGGATGTCTCTCAGGTAACAGTGCGCAGGGATTTGGATAATCTGGAACAGCGGGGTATGATTTGCCGTTCTCACGGTTATGCCTGTTTGAGCGGTGTCGAAGAATCGGCAAAAAAAAATGAGATCTCTCATTCCGTAAAACGGCGAATTGCCAAAGCTGCGGCTGCTACGGTAGATGATGGCGAAACGGTAATGATTGAATCCGGTTCTTGCTGCGCTTTATTTGCCGAAGAACTCGCTCTCTCCCGGAAGAACAACACCATTATAACCAACTCGGCTTTTATCGCAAATTTTATGATCCGGTTTCCGCATATAAAAATAATCCTTTTAGGCGGCTATTTTCAGCCGGACTCCCAGGTGCTTGTCGGACCGATGACGGCAAAGTGCGGAGAGTCGTTTTATGCGGATAAATTTTTTGTGGGCGCCGCCGGGTTTGTTCCCGGGCTTGGTTTTTCGGGGAAAGATCATTTGCGGACAGAAACTGTAACGGAGCTAATTGAACGCGCAAATAAAGTGTATGTGTTGACAGAAGCCGCAAAGTTTTTTTACCGCGGCATGTGCAATATGCTGCGATTTGACAGGATTTCCGGCGTTTTCACCGATGAAGGTATTCCCGAAGACGCCGAAACAGCCCTGCTGGAAAACAATGTGCGTCTTCATAAAGTGCCGTTGCCGTCCAATGAATTATTTTAGTATTCTTTGAGAATAGCTAAAAGACGTTCCTTGTTTATCGCTCTGAGGAAACTCGCAAGCCGCGGTCCCTGATCTTTGCATATCAAAGCCTGATAAGCGGCTGCAAAAAGCGCCTTGCCGTCAATTCCCGCTTTTTCGGCAGCGGCATAAATTGCCGCGGCGCATGATTTGTCATCGGTAAAATTTTCTATCTGCCTTATAACATCATCCCGCAGGATACGGATTGCGTTTTTTTCTACATCGGAAAGCGGGCGCAGTTTTTCCCTTTCATCTTGCGCAAGGGCAGCTGTTCCCCCGGCTGGCAGCAGCCGGAAACGGAACTCTTCCGGGGCGCAATTTTCCGCCCAGTATTTGGCGCACTCAGCCCTTGCCCTGAGAGCCGGAAGCTGCTCTGGCTTCAGCGTCGGCGTTAGTTCCGCCAGCGTTTTTTCAATGTCGCCGTCTGCAATTTGAATCAGATTGCAAAGATGACGGAATGGAATCTGATAGGGCGGAGACGTGTCTTCAATACACACGTCCGCAGGACGAGTTTTCCCATCAACCTGCGAAAGCTCATAGATGCGCCGTTCCTTTTGATAAGCGGCCTCGTCCTTGGCAGCTTCAATCTTCCATGCAATACGCTCGGTCTTGTCGTAGTCTTCGTAAATCTTAATCACATCAAGATCAAAGGAAATGGTGAATTCAGTATTGGGGCGCGTACCGGCGAACAGGTATCGCACCAGTTCCGGCGTGTAAACTTTTAGCAGATCGCCAAGGTCAACCACCACACCGGAAGAACTGGAGATTTTTCCCACCGATCCCTTTATGCCGATAAAATCGTAGCGGAATGTAACCGGCGCATCCCAGCCGTAAACATCCTTGCACACATGGCGGGCAGTGTCGAAGCTTCCCCCTTGGCTGTGATGATCCTTTCCGGCGGGTTCAAAATCAACTTTTTCATATTCCCAGCGCATCGGCCAGTCAACACGCCATACCAGCTTGACACCTTTTGCGTTTCGTATATCAACGGTCTCTTTGCAGCCGCACGCACAGTGATAACTTAAGCCCCAATCGCCATCCCAGCCGTCAATCTCAGTTTCATCTTTATTGCACTTTTCGCAAAAAACGCTGACCGGCCACCATTCGCCCTGAATCTTGTGATCCTCATCGCGGAATTTATCAAGGATGCCTTTGAGTATATCGCGCTTTTCAAGCGCCTTGCGGATGCCCTGCGCATAACGGGATGCGCGGTAACGCTCCGCCTGATAAATGAATTCGGGAAAAATCCCCACGATAGGAAGCTGCTTTTCAACATCAACCTCGTGATGCCGCGCATAATTCGCATCCCGCTCCCAGGGATCGGGAACCATTGTAATCGGAATACGCAGGCATTTTTCAAGTTCGTCCTGCTTGGGCATATTTTTCGGTACTTTGCGGAATACATCGTAGTCGTCCCACGAATAGATAAACCGCACCTTTTTACCCAAATCCCGCAAAGCGCGTACCACCAATTCCACAGAGATAATTTCTCTGAAATTGCCGACATGAACAGTACCGGACGGGGTAATTCCCGACGCGCAAGTATAGAGTTCTTTTTCGCCTTTTTCAAAAATGACTTTCGCCGCAGCTTCATCTGCCCAATGGGCTGTTGTTGTTTTCATGCAGGTGATTATAGCAAGAGGACAGGGCGTTGGGGAACAGGGAGCAGATCAGACATTGCTCATGATTTTTGGCATCTATTGGCTGATTCCTCTTGACGATTCCTTCATTTCTTTTTATTTTCAAATAAGAAATATATGGAGTGTATCTTAAATGAAATTCGCCGCCATCGTTTTTTTCTTATTTTGCTCGTTGCTTTTTCCGTTGGCAGCCTCGCCGCAGGAATTTTCATCGGTAGGCAAAGACCTGGAACAATTGGAGAACTTGATCGCCGATACGCTTATGAACATGGAAGAGCAGCAGAAATTATTGGACAGCTTGAAGAAGAACTTGGACGAGAGCGGGAATATAATCGCAGATTACGAGAACACAATAACCGCGCAAGAGAACTTGCTGAAGGACTTACAGTCGCGGCTGAGCGAAATGTCCGAAATTTACAGGATGCAATCGTCCTTATCGGCGAAATACGAAAAAAGCTCAAAATTCTGGAAGACTTTTACACTAAGAGCGATACCGGTAACAACGCTCGTTAGCGGTGCTGTTGTGTGGGCTATAGCGAGTAATTGAGATTCATGCAAAAGCGCCATTTAATAGTAAATATTGATAGTTGTCCGTATCATTTTCTATACATTTTTGACAATTGGCGGAACATAGCAATCGTTCATTTTTTCATACAACGATCGTAATTCCTTGTGGCATATAGACTTACGTAGACTCAGATTCTGTTTCTTTGCATAAAAATCAACTTGGCATGAAATTTGCTAATTAAACGATGTGGGTAAGACGAGAGTTTCAAATTTTTTAGTGTTTCCTGGCATTTCGGCGTTTTTTGCTGGTGATAACGTTGATCTTGATGAGCTAAAAACCGAGATTGTCAGAAAATCCATCCACTTTTCAATAGCCCTAAGCCCGGCTCTGGCCTCTATAAATAGGCCGTTTACGGTGTTTTTTCTGCTCATGGGAACTTTGGGTTACACCATAATGGAATATTTTCGTCTTTCCGGCGTTAATGTTCCTGTAATTTCATCCCTGACAAGTATGGCTTCCAGGTCGCGGGATGTTGGTTATTTTGTGATGGGACCTGTTACATTGGGGTTAGGCGCTCTTCTTGCCCTGTTGTTGTACCCTTCGCCGGCTGCGGCCATTGCTATTTACGCCCTTGCTTTTGGTGATGGGTTGGCAAGCCTCGTGGGAAAGTTCTTTGGCAGTTGGCGGCCGGCTTTCCTTAATGGTAAAAGCGTTGAAGGCTCATTGGCCTGTTTTGCCGCAGTCTTAGTCAGCGCTTATGCGGTTTCCGGCAGTGTTTACATTGCTTTCGTAGCAGCCATTACCGCCATGACTGTGGAAGCGCTGCCGCTGGAAGATTACGACAATCTGGCTATTCCGATAACTGTCGGTTTAGCTGTTCAATTTGCATCATTGTTGTAGGAATTTTTTTTACGATTTTTTGTCAAAGTACTTGACAAAAAGTTTTAAAAAAATTATTTTAGATATTGAGACAGTTCAAGAACAAATCCGGACCGTAGGTTCAAAACTTAAGGTTCGCAGTTTTTGAAAATGGCTCATCTTCTTTGAAAAAGCGCGCGCCTATAATGAGTTTGCGAAAGTAAGGTTAAAAGGGCGTAAATCCGAGCGCAAAAATAGACAGAAAAAAGAGAAAATATTTTTCAAAAAGCGCTTGACAAGGCGTGATGAAAAGTAGTAATTTCTGAAAACTTGCACGTGAAACTGCGTTGCAAGATGCGCAGGAAGGATTTTCGTTGGCGCGAGGAAAGCCCTTTTGGGCTTAGTTCCAGAAGGGACGGCGCTTCGTAAGGAAGCGGTGATATTTGGCAAATAGCCGGCTATTGAAAGGTAACCGGCATAGGGAAGGGGAGAAGAGGAAAATGCAGCATTGTGCCGAGAGATCGGTACGATGGATGCCGAGCGTATGTTTGGAGGGCGGAGTTTCATATTAGGAAACTCCATTGCCTGCGAAAGGGCAGGCAAACCTTGACTAAATGTCAGGCGCTGAACGGCAAAGCCGTTTAG
>JAIRRJ010000047.1 GCA_031256035.1 Treponema sp.
CTACAAATCAAACTTTTGATCTTGTAAACAAGGTCTTTGGTCTTGCCGGAGCAATCATCCAAAAACACAACGGGTTTGTTGACAAGTATTTGGGAGATGCCGCGATGGTTCTTTTTGAACGTGCAGAAGACGCGGTAAAGGCGGGTATAGAAATCTACCGCACAATAATCCTTGATGAGTCGACCCGTGTTAAAAACGGCATAGACGGCATCAATATAGGCATTGGGGCGCACACCGGAAATGTTATGATGGGCGTTATCGGCGACACCGAGCATTATGCCAGCACAGTTATTTCAAAACACGTCAACACAGCCTCGCGTATAGAGGGGCTTACCAAGCAGGTAAGCGCCGGAATGTTGATAAGCGCGGACGTGATGCAGAATATCAGCGAAGGCGAACAGAACTTCAATTTCCGTTATCTTGGGATGGTGAATCCCGCCGGTTCGCGCGAGGCAAACGGCATTTTTGAAATACTGGATGCATTACCTGATGACAAGCGTAAAAAAAGGCTTAAAAGCAAGGAAATTTTTGAATCGGCGATACGTAATTTCCTTACTGAAAAATATCAGATTTCCGCCGAGCGTTTTAAGAAGGTTATGGATTTTGATGCAACCGACGAATGTGCAAAGCATTTTTATCACGAAACAATGCTGCGTGTTGAAGGCCGTGACAAGCGCAGAGTTTTTTCTTTTAATGAAAAGTGAATTTGGGCGGGATTTTTCTGCTAGATTGCACCTGGAGGATAGTCTATTAAGATGCAGGAAAACTCTATTGTCATGAATGAGATGGCTTCCATCGCGGAGGAAATCAGCTCGGCGGTAAACCATGTCAATGAGATAAGCGGCAAGAACCGTAATGCTATTGACATATTATTAAAGGAAGTCTCGCGGTTTAAGGTAGAGTGAAGGGCAATGAACAGTGAGAAGTGTTGGTGTCCGCAAGTGTTGTTACATACACACTGCTCATTCTTCCATCTGATAAGCAAGGTACTGCTCTTTGATTTCCCGCGCCTTGCCCTGCGCGACAGGAACAGAGGAAAGGGTCTGTAAGGTTATCTTACTATTTTCAATAGTATCCACATACTGCATATTCACCAGATAGCAGCGGTGGGTTCTGATAAAACACCTGTATTTCAGCAGATTATCGCAGGTAGAAGAAAAAGGCTCCGCACATTCAATTACCCTGCCGGAACGCAGGTGATACAGCACATTTCTGCCTAAAACCTCGACAAAAGCCAAATTGGAAATCAGTATTTTTTGAATGCCCTCTTTGCTCTTTACAATAACCGCATCCTCATCATCTTCCGTTTTTATCCGCTCCAGCATTTCGTCAAAGGTAAAAAACAGTTTTTCTTTGGTGACCGGCTTTAGCACATAGTTGACGGCTTTCACCGAATAGCTTTTCAAAGCAAACTCAGGTGTTGACGTAAAAAATAAAATCTGCGCGGTTTTGTCAAACCTGCGGATGTCCTTTGCGGCATCCATGCCAGTAAATCCCGGCATAATAATATCCAGACAATATATATCAAACCGCTTTCCTTTTTCCAGGACAGCAATCAGCTCAAATCCGTTCGGAAAGACTGCGTATTCGCAGTCGAAGTTTTTTGATGTCCTATACAAGTCTATGAGCTGCACCATATTGGACAGCTCACCAATGTTATCATCACAGACTGCAATCTGTAGCATTAGCACCTCTCTTGGGTCAAATTTACCATAAAAATTGGATTCCTGCCCCTCCGCTGCATGAAACATGATTTTTTCGACATGAATCATACCCCGCTTTGCCCGTAGCGCTGTCGGACACCTAAAGGCGCCCTTTGCATTTGAAGCATTATGCTCAATTTACTCCACTTTGAAGCGTGAAACTTCCCGTACCAGATGATCAATGCTGTCCTTGTTTTTCGCGCTTATCTCGTTGACGCGGGTTACCGCTACATTGATCTGATCTGCGCCCTTTGCCATCTCGTTCATTCCTCCGGTGATCTCCTGCGTTACCAGTTCAAGGTTTTTGCTTTCATTAATCACTTCTTTGCTGCCCTCAAGCATTTCCATTGAGCCGCTCTTTACGTGACTGGTAAGCTCGTTAAGCCGGCTGACAGCTTCAAGTATTTGCTTGCTGCCTTCGCCCTGTTCTTCCATGGCATTGCGGATGTTGTTTTCCTGATCCGCCACGGTTTTTACGCCGGTATCGATGGCTTCGAATTTGTTCAGCACATTGCCTGTGGAATCGGTGATTTTGTCGATGGATTCCTTTATCTTCTTCAGTACCACATTGATTGTCTTTGACTGTTCACCGGAATTTTCGGCGAGCTTGCGTATTTCATCGGCGACAACGGCAAATCCTTTACCAGCTTCTCCGGCGTGCGCCGCTTCAATGGCGGCGTTCATCGAGAGCAAATTGGTCTGGCTGGCGATGTTTTTCATTACCGCGTTGATTTCCATAAGCCCTTCGGATTCCTTCGCTATTTCCTGAATGTCCTCCGCAACATGCTGCAGACCTGTGCGCCCCACTTCGGAAGCGGAAGATAATTCCTTTACATTGTTACCGTTTTTCACAAGGGTCTGGGTTACGGAATGTATATTGGCAAGCATTTCTTCGATAGCCGAAGATGACTGGGCGACACTGGCGCTCTGCTGTTCCACATGTTTGTTGAGCTTGTCAATGTTGATGGTGATCTGCTCCATGGTAGCGTTGGTTTGCGTTACGGATGCGCTCTGGTTTATCACACGGCCTTTAATGCTCTGCGTGGTAACTGTAATTTCGTTAATCGCGGAGGCGGTTTCCGCCATATTGCTTGCAAGTTCATTTCCGATGTCGAATAACGATATTGTCTGTTGTTTGATGGTAACAATCAGGTTTTTTATCTTTTCGAGTGTCCGGTTGAAGTAACGGGACAGATCGGCGATCTCATCATTTCCTTTCTCAGGAATTGTCCGTGTCAGGTCCCCTTCACCTTCGGAAATATCTTTCAGGGTATCCGTAACTGTAATGATGGGCTTTATAAACTGACCAAGAACAAAGAAAACAATAACCGCCGCCGTCAATATGGCTATCCCTCCTAGAATAAACGTAAATCTGGTCATGGTTTTTACTTCGGCTAAAACAAACGATTCCACGGTCGCAATCATGATTGTCCATGTCGTATCCGAATTGCCAATCCGGAAAGAAGTCATGGTAAGTTCTACATTGGTGTTAAGAGTAGGATCGTACACCCTGTCTTTGTATGCCTTTCCGTCAAGCACCGCCTGATACGCTGTCTGTATGTTTTTGCCGTATTCCTTGTCGGCATCAGGCAGCATCATACTAACCCGTTCAGGAAAGGTATGGGCTAAAATAAACCCATTACCCGAGTAAATCACCATTATGGCAATTTCTTCATTGTTTTTGATAGTCTGTTCCAAAAGACTTTGCATCGCGTCAATGCGTAAGAGGCAGCCAACGCCTCCTACGGTTTCATTAGTGCGCGGGTTAATAATGGGAACCATCATTCTGATTACATACGTGTTTTTTCCGCCGATTGTTCCCGGAATGGGATGATCAAATCTGTCCTTTTTTGAGTTGGGGCCGTTAAAGTAAGTCATGGAGACTTCTACGTCGACGCTGGTACGGCTCCTGATTTCACCTGATTCCCTGGTCCAGGTCATGGCGTATTGCCCGGTGGAGGTAGAGCCTGTCCGGTTTACGTAATTTGAGTCCATGCCATCAAGTGCGTTAGGCTTCCATATCGAATATACGTTGATCATGTCAGGCTCCGATTTGATGGTGGCAAGCAGCATATCATCGAACCGTTCCCGCCTGGTTTCAGGCGGCAGCTCTTCATAGTCTGTCATTACGTGTGCCAGCGTTTGCAGCGCCCGGAGGTATCCTTCTTCCCTGCCTTTCCAAAATTCGGCGCGTTGACCTGCCAAATTATGCAGGCCGCGGATACTCAGATCAATGGTGATGGCGGAAGCTTTGCGCAGCAAAATGGCCGAAATTCCTGTTACAACGACCACCATTATGGCGATCATTAATAAACTCAGTTTGAATTTAATTTTCATATCGTTCTCCTCTGACACATCGCTTGATGCTCTAAATTCAAAGTAATAACAGAGAGTACAAACGATAATACCTAAAGGGGAAAAAAAACTGTCGCAAAATACACCTCAAATCATCTTTCGTTCTACAGCGATGCGGATAAGGTCAGCCAGATTTCCGGCGCCGACTTTTGCGTAGATCATGTTGATAACCATCTTCACGGTGTTGATAGAAAGATTGCGGCCTGCCGCGATTTCCGAGCGCGAAAGACCGTGGGAAAGATCAGTAAGGATTTCCGCTTCCCTGGGGGTTAAGATGATGCCATCCCTGATGCGGTTGACCTGTTTGTATTCCGTAATGATAGAGGACTTGCGTTTGGCGTAAGTGGAGGCTTTGCGGCTGACATTCTCAAGCCAGATGCTTGGAATGGCGCAGGCTGAATTTTTCAGCGCGGAGGCGGCGAGGGTGCGCATGTCTTTTCCCATTTCAATAAAAGGCATCAGGATGCCATTGGGCGCAGCCGCTTCATAGGCATCCTGCAGCACGGCATACGCTTTTCTTTTGCTTTTTATTTTGTAATATACACAGGCTTCAATTGCCAGCATTTCAACCCTTCCGAACAGAAACGACTCCCTCTCCTTCATCTCATGGATATACGACAAAAGCGAAACATAACTCCTTGTCATATAACAAAACCTCGCTTTTATCTGATTTCCGAAATTTTCAATAAATCCGGCATGACCGTAGGGTGAGAAGTTTTCTTTTAGCCAGTCGGTTACATGATCCGGCATGGCCAGGATATAGTAAAACCATGAAACGGAAATATCGTAATTAATGAATCGGTTGGCATATTCATTTTCATCCAGTTGGGCTTTCATGTCTTTCAGCGCCTGTTCCGCTTTTGCAAGATTTCCCTGCGAAACCGCGATTCGCAAAGTATATAACAGCGCCCTGTGAACAATTTCAAACTGCCTCTTTTCACGCGCCTGTGCCAGTGCGCGGGTAATAAGGGTTTCAGCGGCAGTTGTGTCGCCCTGAAAGAATTTGAATTCTCCCCGCGCCAGATCATCTTCTCCGGTCATACGGCCGTTACAGCAACGCGATATATGCGCGACTGTACGGGCAAGCGCGTCAATACATTCTTCCGGCGCGCCTTTCCTTGATGAACCGGCCATGATGATCCACGGTCCGGGGCTATGGGCAGCCAGTCTGGTCAAATCATCCGGTTCGGTGATGTATTTGCCAAAGCTTTCAAAGTACTGATCAAAATCGTAATTATCGTCCGTTATACACAACAAAGCGCGTAACATACCCAAACAGTAATAGATGGCGCCCAGATTGCGTTTTCTGAAAGGATCATCTTCCGGCAGCCTGAGGAATTTCCCCTCGTAATATTTCGCCAATTCAACGGATTTTTGCCAAAGTCCCTGGCACATATAGGCGCGTAAATGCGTTATTGCAAGAAATTCCATCGTATCGAACGCTTCCGCCGGCGCTCGGTCGATAATTTCCGCCGTATATTTTGCAATATCGTACGAAAATTGAGCGGGTAACGCAAAGATAACGGATATAATCGATGAATAGTCCCCTGTCTTTTCATAATACGACATCGCATCGATCTTAAAGCCGCTCCTGTTGCACCAGCCTCCGGCAATTGCATAAGTTTTCCGCTTTTGTTCCGCTGAAAGAAGTTCCTGTCTGGCAGTAAGGAATTCCAAAAACAGGGGGTGAATGAGATATGCGTTGATATAGCTGTCATGGCGAATATACGCACTTTGTTTTTCCAGCTCTGCGATCATGTCCTCGTCTCCGTCCGCCATAAGTTCGATTAAGTCAACGGACAAATGCTCGATCAGGGAAAGGCGCACGAGAAAATATTGCAAGCGTTCGGAAACTCTGTCCCAAATTTCCGTCTCCATAAGACGGAAAATGTTTGTTTTCATCGCTTTGCGGACATAGCCTTCGTAGCCCGGCGCTTTTTGGAACGAGCGCGCTATGAGGTTAAGCGCAAATGCCCAGCCTTCGGTATCCTGCATGATTTCGCGCAAGGCTTCAGGCTGCGGGGAAATGTCAAGCCGGCGGAAAAATTGCGCAAGCTCGCTTTCGGTAAAACGCAGATCGTTCTCGCTCAAGCTGTATATGCAGCCTCTG
Source organism: Treponema sp. (assembly GCA_031256035.1). Classification (GTDB taxonomy): domain Bacteria; phylum Spirochaetota; class Spirochaetia; order Treponematales; family Breznakiellaceae; genus WQXQ01. The sequence continues at coordinate 6,169 of JAIRRJ010000047.1, forward strand.
GAAACAAGGCCTGCAATATTTATGTTGGGAGTGGAACGGGAAATTAAAAATATCGAAGTCCCCTCCGGCATTTTCAGGAGGACACATTCTTCTACAAATCGAATAACGGAAGGCTCGTAAATGCAATGAAAATCATCCATGACAATGATTCGCCTTTTTATCTCAACATGATGGTGCAGCAAGGCAATGTACTGATTCACCTTGTCTCTGGTATCGGGGAAGCCAAGCTTGCTGATTGCACCGGCAAGAGACGCGTTAACCTGCATCATTGTGTGGGTAAAATTTTCCCAAAAACGCGCACCGACATTATCGCGTTCGGAAAGTTGTATCCACGCCGTAGCTGCCTGATACTCTTCCGCAAAATCATGAACAGCGCTCGTTTTACCGTAACCCGCCCCGGCGCATACAACAACGAGCGGGTATTTCACGGCTTCTGTAAACAATTTGTTCAACCGCGGACGTTCAAAATGGAATAATGCACGGCTGCCATTACTGGTTTTCATTCATACTCCATAGGATAATTCGGGGAAAATGCACATAAAATACCTGAAAATTAAAAATCAAAATCGCAAAATACACCCAACGCTGTTGTTAATCTGAGATACTAATGCATATGGAGAGTTACTTTCGGTGATCCTTCTCTGAAAAAGCATAATTACAGTACAAATGGCCTTTCGTTGTGAGTAAACCAATAAGGAAACTCATACACATTAAGAAATAATGGCTAACAAGCGTAAGTTTGCCAAGAAATAAGTAAAATATCTATCTTTATTCTACGTTAAGTGAGTAATTTAACCAATTTTTTCGGTTTTGATTACCATTTGTTCAGTTCTGACAAGGTTTTTTGCTCTACACATCTCGCAACGATTCGTCTTTTTCATTTTGGTTATATCTTTGATCATGCGTGAACCTCGTCATAAATTGCTCTTTCTACAAATGCGTTGAGTGAAATACCTTCTTTGCTGGCAATGATCGCCGCCTCCCTATGCAGTTCAGGAGAAATGCGGATGTTAAAAGAGCCTTTATAGGATTTCTGCGGTTCTTTATCTGCCTCTTCGCACAGCAAAGTGTAATCTTCAACAGCTTCGGCAAATGCTTTTTTTAGTTTATCTACACTTTCACCTTCAAAAGTTACCAGATCGGTAGTTCCGATAATTTTTCCGAAAAAGCACTCGTCAACTGCCGAATACTCAACACTGCCATAAAAACCCTTAAACTTGAGTAAATTGTCAGTCATTCAGATATCCTCTCTGAAACACAATGCCTTTGCAACTGTTTTTTAGTTACAAAATACTGGTCAGCAATCCCTACTCCTCGCTGTTATCTTTCGAGCAGGGCGTTAATGATAACCGCAACGACCCGGCGATCTTTTTTGCCGAGCCGGTGTAAATTTTTAATGATAATACTGATGTCGTGAGGCACCAGGACAGGCTCCTCTCCGGTTACCAGGTATTCTACGCTTACCTGCAAAGCCCGCGCTATGCGGACAGCGGTGTCGGCAGGGGGCATTGAGGCTTTTTCAGAGAGTAAATAGGTATCTAAGGCTCTTTTGGGTACTCCTGATGTCTCAGCAAGTTCTTTAACCAGCATGCCATTATAAGACAATTCCTGCTTTAGGTTTTCACGGAAACCCATGTTTTCAGATTACATAAATATCCGTAATATTCTGTTGACAATAACGATAAATATGTATTATAAATGAAAATAACGAGATTTCAGTAATAAGGAATTTTGAAAAAGGAGCAATAATATGCAAAAAATACGGATTTTTACCGCATTAACCATGCTGGCTTTTGCCTTCGTGCTGACAGGGTGCGAAAACCCGGCTAGTTCGGCATCCCCCGATACTAAAAAACCTGAAACCGATAATCCCGAAAAGCCTGAAACCGGTAATCCCGACAAGAAAGACAATCTTATTCCCATCACAAGCGCCGAAATTATTGTCATAGCCCCGGTCAAGGGCGCAACGCCTGATACAACGGCAAGCGGTACTGGGAATTTTTCCATTGGCGCGGTGTCGTGGTCTCCTGCCAATAGCCCGTTTTTTGGCGGCGCTGTTTACACCGCAAAAGTTACGCTGACGGCGAACAACGGCTACACCTTTACCGGGCTAAATTCCGCCAGTATAAACGGGCAAAACGCGTCTGTATCAAACAACACCGGCATGGCTGTTACATTGTCCTACACCTTCAGCGCAACGGACACAAGAACGATTACAGGCATAACAATTAAAACACAGCCAAGCAGACTGACCTACACTCACGGCGAACAGCTCGATCTGTCAGGGCTTGCGGTTACACTGACCTTTGATGATACCCACACAGAAGATGTTGCCGCCGCGGATTTTACGGCTAAACATATAACCGCAATCCCCGCTCATGACAATCATTTGAACCGTTCAACACACAACGAGCATCCCGTTACGATAACTTATGGCGGCTTGACGCCGTTGACTACCGGTAATTTAACCATCGCCAGAGCTGCCGGTGCGACAGTCAACGCACCGGCGCTGAACAGCACAACATACAACAGCATTACGATCAATGCCGTAACTGCACCGGATAACGGACAGAGCGTTGAGTATGGCATAAACACCTCAAATAATGCCAGTACCGCAACATGGCAGGCCGGTCTGATTTTTACCGGATTGAACGAGGGTACTACCTACTTCATCTTTGCCCGTTCAGTACAGAATGATAACTACAACAGTGGTGTAACTAATGGGTTTCTGGAAGCCAGGACACGGTCAAATCATTTTCATGTTACAAATACCACCCAATGGGGTGATGCTCTTAGCTATATTAAAACCGGAGGCAACGGTACTGCCGGGACACCCAACAATTATACCATCACAGTCGATGGGGATGTTCCGGTTCCCGGAAACACCGCTAATTCTTTCGGCACTGTATCTAACGTAACAATAACGATAAACGGAAACGGCAAACTGTACCTTACCAGTCAGGGTTCATTGCTTACGATTGGGAACAGTCAAACCGTATACATTGACAGCGATCAACTGACGCTGCAAGGGCTTCGTTCCGGTCAAAACGACTCTTACTTGAATAATAACCAAGCAACGGTTTTTGTGGAAAAAGGTACACTGGTATTGCAGAATGGAACTATCAGCGACAACGGTAGAGGGGGGGTAGATGTATATGGAGGAGCCTTCACTATGCAGGGCAGTGCCTCGGTGTCCGGCAATAGCGGCGGTAGAGGGGTAAGCGTTTCTGGAACCTTCACCATGCAGGACAACGCCTCGGTGTTCGGCAATACCGGAGGCGGGGTGGCGTATTATGGTGGTGCGTTTGGAGACTCCTTCACTATGAAGAACAACGCCTCGGTGTTCGGCAATACTACCGTTACCGTTACCGTCAGCAATGGTGGCGGGGTGTATATTCGAGGTCCTTTCACCAACGTCAATGTATTCACCATGCAGGACAGCGCAACTGTGTCCGGCAATGTCTCTCTCAATGGAGGCGGGGTGTATGTTGAGAGGGGAATCTTTACCATGCAGGACAGCGCAACTATATCTGGCAATACCGCTTCCGGTTTCAGCGGCACCTATCCCGGTGGTGGTGTTTATTGTTACGTGGAAGGTAATCTCCACATGGCAGGTGGCATCATATATGGCAATAATGTGGACAGCAATAGCAACAAGGTCATAGACACCATCGATGGCAGCAGTGTTAACGGACGTGGAGCGGCACTGAGCGGTTTTACAGGATATACGGAATACGGCAATTTTATTGGCGAAAACTGGGTTAGGGCGGGATACTTGAGCACTACCGACAACACGATCAGGGTAGTTAATGGGGTGTTGCAGTCACCGTAGGGAAGGAGAGCGGGGGGAAGATAGCAACGAGGAGTGAGAGATAATGAAAAAGCTATTTTGTGTAATACTATTTTTCTTCTTTTTAGCGTCTTTATATTCGCAAAATAGAAAGACAATGGATGATGCCATTACCGCCTTTGCCAAAGACTTTACATCACAATTTCCCAATACCGGAAGCATAGCGGTCGTTGCTTTCAAAACTGATATACCTGTTTTACTGATCCCTTTTATTGAAACCATGCAAGTGAATATACAGAATGCAGGCAGGACTATAGAAATTTTGGAGAGGGCAGAAATTGACATCATAATAAAAGAAATAAATTTTGCACTAACTGTGTATGTTACAAACCAAAAAGGGCAAGCGCCATGGATAGGTCATCTTAAAGGGGCGGAAATGGTCATTTATGGTTCTCTCGAACGGGAAAGCATGGGAATCAAACACAAAATAACTATAAAGGCTGCAGAAGCTGAAACCGGCGTGATTAAATTTATAAAATTCTATGAGGTGCAAATCGAGAATAATCCCCATTTTTGGACAGTGGGCATTTCAGTAGGTACATCATTTCACGAGCCTTTGGTCATCGGTACGTTATTTGCAACAATTGCGCCGTTTCGCTCTTCTTTCCTGGGAATTGGTGTAGATGTGGGCATTATAAGCAACAACTCTGGTGTTGACAATTATTATTCTGTTAGCCCTTTTGCCTATTACGCTTTTTTCAAGTCTTTTAATAAAGGGGGCTGGTATGCAGGCGCCGGTGTTTCCTATTGGTATTACGATTATGAAAGAACTCCTGCGAATAAAGAACCAGAAAGATATATTTTAGCTTATCCCATAATCGGAATTAACATCGGGGATATGCTTGATATTTCCTTCAGCATACGGACAGATTTTATATTTGAGAATGTAAGCAATAAATTCTCAGTGGGTTATACGTATCGCTTTGCATGAGGAGTAATTAAGGTGAAAAAGAACAACTGGTTTGCAATAATTGTAATGATACTTCTCTGCACAGCTTGTAGAATTGGAGAAAAGGAGACGGAAGAAACTCAGTATACTGTGAGCTTTCATGCCAATGGCGGAAACGGCACGGTTCCAAATTCAATAAAGGGAAAAGCAGGTGAAAGTAAACTGCTTCCCAATGGAAACAGTCTTTCAAGTCAAGGAGCTGCTTTTGGTGGTTGGTGTGATAATAGTAATGGTACAGAAATCGTCTACAACGCCGGTTCGCTTTTTACTGTACGGACTGAGGATACTATCCTCCACGCTGTATGGAATCCAGACTCTCCCATAATTACTGTTTTTAGCGTAACTGTAAGCCCCAGTACTCCATCTGTTCAGAAAGGTAGGTCTCAGCAGTTTTTCGCTTGGGTTGAAGGAGAAAACAGTCCCGCACAAACCATAATCTGGAATATCTCCGGCGGCGGGGTCGGAACCAGTATTAGTACAGATGGTCTTTTAACCATAGCCACCAATGAGAGCGCCGCGAGTATAATCGTTATGGCTACATCAACCGTGAATATAAATAAAAGCGGGACAACCACTGTTACAGTTTCTCCGGCTTCTCCGATTCCTCCTATCAAAACAATTTATTATCGTGGATTTAACAGTAGTTTTGATTTTAGTATCAAGAATGGAGCTTCACGTGATGAGTTAATAACGTCAGATTTTGATATAACAGTGTTAAAGAATGCCGGATACACTAAATTTGTATTGACGCTTCGATTTGATACAAAAAATGAATTATTGGTCAACGTAGGCAGTAGATTATATGCTTCCTTTTGGAAAGGTCTTGCACCCAGCATCACCCAAAAAGATAAATATGGTGAAAAAAACTGGACACCAGCCCTGAATCGATGGGAAGCAAAAGAGTTTATTCAGGAAATAAATCTTACTGACTTTTCAAATCAATTAACCATTCGTTGGAGTACATCCGCGAATGCCAGTTATAAGGTAGGCACCAGAAGTATAACCATAGAAGCAAAAAAGTAATCAAGACATTAAATTTGGCATTACTGTAGAGGTTCTTGATCTTCCGCCGAGAAGTACGGCAACAAGGCGGTGCGGAAAACTATGCCATTCCACTAAATAAACAGCGACATATCCGATTCTTCGGCATGGGCGAGCATGGCGGCGGCGCCTCCGAGTTTTACGCCGTCAATCAGTTCTTCAGCCTTGATTCCCATTACATCCATGCTCATGGAACAGGCGATAAGATCAACGCCGCTTTGCTGCGCCATACTGATTAAATCTTCAAGGCTGTCTACATTTTTATTTTTCATGACCATGCGGATCATCTTTGGTCCCATGCCGCCCATGTTCATTTTTGACAAGCCGAGTTTTTTGGAACCTCTTGGCATCATCATGCAAAACATTTTTGAAAGAAAATCTTTTTTTACTTTGACTTTTTTTGGCTTCCTCAGTATGTTGAGTCCCCAAAATGTAAAGAACATACTCACCTTTCTGCCCAGCGCCGCCGATGCGTTTGCCATAATGAACGATGCAATCGCCTTGTCAAGATCGCCTGAAAACACGATGAAATTTTTGCCGTTGCCTGTTGATAAATTTTCGGCTTGTTTTTCTCCTTTTCTGATCTGCACTATGCTGACGCCCTTCTCGCTTGTCATCCCCAAAAATGTATGACCGGTTCTGCGGCAGTAACCTTCGATGTCTTCGGCAAAAGCGGGATCGGTCGCGCGTATTTCGATTGTTTCGCCGTTTTGCGCTTCCTTGACTGCCGCGCCGAGTTTGACAATCGGTCCGGGGCATTGCAATCCGCAGGCGTCTATTTTGATAATACCCATTTTGTGTTCTCCTTTTGTTCCGGTAAACTGTTGCGCGTCTTTTGCGCTTGAGGCGGTGTTCGGCGCGGCTTTCTTTCCAAAGATTGAATTGTAAAGCCTGAAACCGCCGTTCAGGTTATAAACGTCAAAACCGTTCTGAGAAAGGATTCGCGCCGCAACATATCCGCGAAGCCCGATCTGGCAGATTATGTACACCTTTTTGTTTTTGTCCAGTTCGTTAATGCGCCGGCGGAGTTCTTCCAGCGGAATATTGATGAAGCCGTCTATGTGCCCGTTTTCAAATTCAAGCGCAATTCGGACATCAAGCAGCGTAATCGTTCCATCACGCGGCAGAGCCTCTACATCGTGCCAGTGAAAATTTTTAACTTTTCCCGTTAGCTGATTTTCAATGACAAAGCCCGCCATGTTGACCGGGTCTTTAGCCGATGAATATGGCGGCGCATAACACAGTTCCAGTTTGGCAAGGTCAAAGGCGGTCATACCGGCGCGGACGGCTACGGCAAACACATCGCAGCGTTTGTCAACTCCGTCATAGCCTGTAATCTGCGCGCCAAGAATTTTTCCGCTTTTCTTTTCAAACAGGGTTTTGATGCTCATGTTCACCGCGCCGGGATAATAACCCGCGTGGCTGCCCGACCATGTAAATGATTTATCGTAATCAATGCCAAGCCGTTTCGCTGTTTTTTCATTGATACCTGTGGCGGCGACAGTCATGTCAAAGATTTTGAGAATTGCCGACCCTTGAGTTCCTTCATATTTTGAAGCAATGCCGCAGATATTATCCGCCGCAATGCGCCCCTGCTTGTTTGCAGGCCCTGCAAGCGGGATCATCGCCTTTTGCCCGCTGACAAAATCAGTTACTTCCACCGCATCGCCCACGGCATAGATATTGTCATCCGATGTTTTCATGTGTTCGTTTACGATGATGCCGCCACGTTCATTGATCGCAAGCCCGGCATCTTTTGCGATGCCGCTTTCAGGGCGCACGCCTATCGCCATGATCACCATATCGGCGCGGATGCTTCCGCCGGTAAAAGTAACCGCAATGCCGTTGTTGTCTTCTTCGAGTTTCTGCACGGCGTTGCCCAAAAGCAGCTTCACACCCTTTTGTTCAATATAACGATGCACATCACATGCCATATCATAATCAAGCGGGGCGATGACCTGATCGGCAAGTTCGATGATCGTTACGGCAAGCTTCGCGTTTTTCAGATTTTCCGCCATTTCAACGCCGATGTATCCGCCGCCGACCACAACCGCGCTTTTGGGATGATTGTTGTCAATAAAATCTTTTATTTTATATGTGTCCGGTATATTGCGGAGTTTGAACACACGGGATGAATTAATACCCGGAATGTCAGGCCAAATAGGTTCGGCTCCCGGAGAAAGAATCAACGCGTCATAACTTTCAGAATATTTCTCGCCGGTTTTAAGGTTTGTTACCGTAACGGACTTTGTCTGCCGGTCAATGGCGGTAACTTCGTTTTGGACACGGACATCAACATTAAAACGAGCGGTAAAACTTTCCGGCGTTTGCAGAGTCAGAGCCGCCTTGTTTGTTATTTCGCCGCCTATGTAATAGGGAAGGCCGCAATTCGCGAATGAAATATACTCGCCGCGTTCAAATAGAATTATCCGGGCTTTTTCATCAAGCCGCCTAAGCCGCGCCGCCGCTGATGCGCCGCCTGCCACACCGCCTACAATAACAATCTTGTTCATATTCTCTAATGATACTACCAGAATCATACATTTACAAATTAAAATCGCTCTTGAGGTAAAAAGTGTAAAAGCGGACATGTTGATAAAATCGAACTTGCGTCCTATCATAAAAATTGATGTGAATGATAGCGAATTTTCACTGTTAAACCTTGTCCCAACCGTGCTTCGCGCGCGTGGTTTCCGCCTTTACACACAGGGTGTTGCTGCAAAGGGAGAACCTCGGCGGCTGATCGATCTGTGGCAAAACGGAGGCGCGGCAGTACTGGGGCACAATCCGCCTAATTTGCTGCGTGAACTTAAAAACGCCGCCAGCCGCGGGCTTTACGCTCCCTTCCCTCATTTTTTGCGTGATCGATATTTCAAGGCTTTGTCCCGTCTCTTTCCGGGGCGCAGTTTCAGGATTTACGCATCGCCTCCCGCCGGGCTGGATACGCTTTTCAGTACCGGTGCTGCCGGTTTTTGGCGGCCTTTTCTTGATCCCAACTCTCCGTTTGCCATAGCAGATAACGCGCCGCCGGTACTCGTTCCCATACTGCCCGGCATTCAGGGATGGCGCAATTGCCTGCCGCTTGGTCTTTGTATACTTGCCGCCGAATCAGAAAACCAACTGACGCAGTTTCCCGCAAGCGATATTCTTCCGCCGGTTTTGTTTGCGGCAGCAGCGCGGGGAATATACGATCTTGTCGCTTCGCCGGACAGGGCAAAACCTGTTTTTCCCCGCATTGCCAAAGTTTTGCAGGAAAGCCGCTGGCAGAGCCGTGGCATCTACCTCAGCCTGAAAGTCAAGCCGGAAACAGAAGCATGGGCAAAGCTGTTCCGTAAATTTCTGGACGTTGGTTTTCTGCTGCCGCCGGTTCCAACCCAGCCACTGATACTCCCCGGCGTCCTTTCCGCCGGAGAAGAGGCAAAGCTGGCGGAAACGTTGGCCGGAAATGAATAGAGTTTTTTATCAGTTGCCGGTATACTCATATAAAAAGATGCAAAGGGGGAAATTATGAAAGTATCACCGTATTTGCAATTTACCGGAAATTGCGCGGAGGCGGTTGCCTTTTATGAAAAAGCATTCGGAGTAAAAGCGGAAATTGTCAGGTATAAAGACGCGCCGCCTTCCGAAGGCTACAGTCCGCCTCCCGGCACGGAGGATTTTATAATGCACGCCAGCATTACTCTTGGAGACGGCGTAATAATGTTCTGCGATGTACCTCCCGGTGTGCCGTGCGGTTTTGGCGGCGGCGTGGCGGTTACGGTAACAATGGACAATGTCGATCAGGTGAAATCCTGTTTTAACGCATTGAAAGAAGGCGGCGAAGTCGGGATGGAATTACAGGAAACATTTTGGAGCAAGTGTTTCGGCTCACTGGACGATAAATTCGGCGTTAGCTGGATGCTTTCGGTATAAAATCAGGCTGTGTCAGCCGAATAAACGTGAGCGGATTTCTCCCTTACAAAAGTATTCTTGTCATTGGTTATATTCAAAAGCTGCTCAATCTGGAGCATCACATAATCCTGAAACTTGGGAGGAAGTTCATTGAACAAGCTCATCATGCGTTGAAGTTTTTCACCCGGTGTTTTGAAAAACATGTCCCCATCGCCGGTTTTTAGCCATTTATCATTAACGCCGAAAGTCAGCGTAATCAGATGAACAATCCGGTCGTTGGCCTTGCGATGCCCACATTCCAGTTCAGCGATATACCCGTTGCTTATGTAAATTGATTTCGCAAATTCGACCTGAGACATATTAAGAGTTTGCCGTAAAAGCTTAATACGTTTGCCGATAGTCATACCTTTATCATATAACATTGAAACTCACTATGCAATGTAGAAACTTTCAATTTGAGTATTTACATTTCTCACAAAATAGCATAATATGCTCACATACAGAGCGTTGAACGGAGGAGCTGTATGATCCATGAAGAGAGACTCAAAAAAGTTTGCAGCGACTTTTCATTGTTAAATGAAGAGCAGCAGGACTATATACTTGGCATTCTCCAGGCGCTTGTTTTTGCGCGGGGAACTGCGTTGCAAGATGCGCGGGGAACTGCGTTGCAAGATGCGCGGGGAACTGCGTTGCATAATGCGCGGGGAACTGCGTTGCATGATGCAAAGACCACAAGCAACCCGTCTGTTCGCGGCAATGCAGCGGACGGCAGTTCCAAAACCCTCCACAATGAATAACAATCGCTAACTTTTTTCTTTTTTGAAAACAAGGGCCTCCCCGCTTTTGCCGGCGGCCTTGTCCGCCGTTACCGTATCTCCTTCGCGAATTGTACCCGCAATCACGAGTTTTGCCAGCGGGTTTTCAAGGTCTGCCTGAATTGTCCGCTTGAGAGGCCGCGCCCCGAACAGTGGATCATAGCCGCGCTCGGCAAGTAATTCCTTTGCGGCGTTTGTCAGATTGAGGGTGATCTTCCTTTCCGCGAGCCGCTGTGAAAGCCGTGTTAGCTGAATATCTACAATTTTTCCGATTTCACTCTTGCCCAGCCGGTTGAAAATTACCGTCTCGTCAATGCGGTTGAGAAATTCCGGCCTGAAACTCTGTTTGAGCAGTTCAAGCAGCGAATTTCGTAAGGTTTCGGGTTTTTCTGCACCCAAAATCATGTCGGAGCCGAGGTTACTCGTCATTATGATGATGACGTTTTTGTAATCCACGACCCGTCCCTGCCCGTCAGTGAGCCGTCCGTCATCGAGAATCTGCAAAAATACATTGAAAACTTCCGGGTGCGCCTTTTCGATCTCGTCAAAGAGGATCACGCTGTATGGGCGACGGCGAACCGCTTCTGTAAGTTGTCCGCCTTGCTCGTAGCCCACGTAACCCGGCGGCGCGCCGATTAGGCGGCTGACCGAGTGTTTTTCCCCGTATTCGCTCATGTCGATGCGAGTGAGGGCTTTTTCATCATTGAAAAGAAAATCCGCCAGTGTTTTGGCAAGTTCGGTTTTGCCCACGCCGGTCGGTCCCAAAAACAGGAAAGACCCCAGTGGGCGCGCCGCATCAGACAGCCCTGCCTTGTTGCGCCTGATCGCGTCTGCAACTGCGGCAAGGGCTTCGCTCTGACCGACAACCCGCTTTTCAAGCACTTTTTCCAGATCGAGGTATTTTTGCAGTTCGCCGGAAAGCATCTTTGAGACGGGAATACCCGTCCACACGGACACTACACCGGCAATATCTTCTTCGCTCACTTCTTCGCGTAACAGAGCCTGTACACCGCCTTCCCTTTTCTTCTCAATCTGATCGGTCAGCTTGGCAAGCTGTTTCTGCGCTTCGGGGATTTTACCGTGTTTCACCTCGGCGGCTCTTGAAAGATCGCCTTCCCGCTCATAGCGGGTTTCCTCGATTTTAAGCTCCTCAATTTCCTGTTTGAGGCGGCGTATTTTTTCAATATCCTTCTTTTCGGTTTCCCAGCGGGTGCGCATCGCGTCACGGGCAGCGGTGAGATCGGCGATTTCTTTTTCAAGTTTGGACAAGCGTTCTTTTGAAGCGGGGTCTTCCTCGCGGGAGAGCGCCTGCTTTTCAATCGAAAGCTGCAAAAGTTTCCGCTCGATTTTATCCAGTTCCGTAGGGCGGCTGTCCAGTTCCATTTTCAGGCGGCTTGCCGCTTCGTCAACAAGATCAATCGCCTTGTCCGGCAAAAAGCGACTGGTGATGTAGCGATTGGATAAATTTGCCGCCGCCACAAGAGCCTCATCCTTGATACGCACACCGTGATGAACCTCGTAACGTTCTTTCAACCCGCGCAGAATAGCAATCGTATCCTCCACCGATGGCTCCGCCGTATACACCTGCTGAAAGCGCCGCTCAAGAGCCGCGTCCTTTTCGATGTGTTTGCGGTATTCGTCTAACGTAGTTGCGCCGATACAGCGCAGCTCTCCACGCGCCAGCGCGGGCTTTAGCAGGTTGGAAGCGTCGGTCGCACCCTCGGCGGCTCCCGCCCCGACAAGCGTGTGAAGCTCATCAATAAAGAGGATGATCTTTCCATCGGCGGCCTGCACCTCGTGAATGACCGCCTTGAGGCGCTCCTCAAATTCGCCGCGGTACATTGCCCCCGCAACCAGCGCACCCAAATCCAGAGCCAGAAGTTTCTTGCCCTTAAGACCCTCAGGCACATCACCGGCGATAATGCGCCGGGCAAGCCCCTCAACAATGGCGGTCTTGCCCACGCCCGGCTCGCCGATAAGCACGGGGTTATTCTTGGTGCGGCGGGACAGCACCTGCATACAGCGGCGGATTTCCTCATCGCGGCCAATCACCGGATCGAGCTTTTCCTGCCTCGCCAGCGCGGTCAAATCGCGGCAAAAGCGTTCCAAAACCTGTCCCGGGTTCTGATAAGCAGACTTATCGTTATTCATGGCAACCTCGTCTCGTATATAAGATAGGCAAAGCAAAAACCGGTGTCCAGTGTTTTTTTGTTAATTTTAGACAAAATTCCTGTTGACAGTTATAAGTTGGGGGAATAAAATTCTGCTAAAGGAACGGCTTCTTTGTTTTTCAGCAGATATTGGGTTATCCCAATAAATCCAACCATTTTATAAGGAGAAATTATGATGAAAAGGGCAATTTTTATTGCGGCACTTTGCTGTATGGTTACAGCGCTGTTAATTGGCTGTAAAGGGTCAGGCGGAAAGAGCGGCGAAAACTATCCGCTCACGGTTACTATTTTTACCCAGGGAAACCGCCAGCAGCCGGCGAGTAACCATAAAATGTACAAATACTTGAAAGACAAGCTGAATGTAACCATTAAGTGGGACATTCTGGTCGGAGAAGTCGCTCAGAAGCGCGGCGTAATGATAGCGGGCGGCGATTACCCCGACATGATGGAAATAAACGAAACAGCGTTTATCGAAGCGGGCGCGTTGATACCGCTGGAAGATTTGATCGAGAAACACGCTCCCAACATTAAGGAACATTTTAAGGATGTCTGGGATAAATTGAAATGGGAAGACGGTCACATTTACTACCTTATCAACTACGGTATTCTGCACGGCAGAGATCAAAATCCCGACTATTGGGGATCCGCTCTTTGGGTACAAAAAGAAGTTTTGAAAGACGCGGGCTATCCTAAAGTTGTTACAATGGATCAGTATTTTGATTTATTGGTCAACTACGCCAGAAAATATCCGACCATTAATGGTCAGTCCACTATACCTTTCACCATCCTGACTTATGACTGGCGCGCATTTTGTCTTTGGAATCCGCCGAATTTCCTTGCCGGTTATCCGAATGAAGGAAACGGAACAGTTGATCCTGTTACCCATGAGTACAAAAACTTCTTCACTCAGGATATGTCCAAACGCTGGTTCAGGAAACTGAATGAGCTTAACAGTCAGGGGCACATCGACAGATCGGCGTTTACCGATAACTACGATCAGTATATCGCGAAACTTGCGTCCGGGCGCATATTGGGTATCCACGATCAAAGGTGGCAGTTCCAGGACGGCGATAATTCTCTCAGGGATCAGGGGCATTACACCCGCACCATGGCGCCGCTTCCGGTTGTGTTCGATGCGAGCATTCGTCCCCGCTACCGCGACCGTCCGATCCCCAACATTGGCCGCGGAATCGGGATCAGTATTAAAGCAAAAGACCCCGTCAGGATCATACGTTTCCTGAACGACTTTATGAACGAAGAAATACAGCGCACTATGGAATGGGGTATTCAGGGAGAAGATTGGCAGTATAACTCAAGCGGTGTGCCGTACCGCACAGCGGAACAGCGGGCTAACTGGCAGAATGAAGCATGGCAGCAGCAAAACCGCGCATTGTCGGTTCGCGATTGTTTCCCCAAATTTGAAGGCACTTTCTCGGACGGTTATCCGGCAGACCTCAACTTCTTCTATCCTGAACGGGAAGCGATTGTCAGGGAGGAAGACAGGGAACTCTGGGCGGCTTATGGGGTAACAAGTTATCCTGAGCTGCTGGACAAGGATCCTCCTCCCAATTCACTTTGGTTCCCCACATGGAGTATGCCTAATCCTCCTGATGGTTCCGAAGCCCAAATCGCCCTTCAGCGCTGTGAACAGACAATGAAAAAGATGCTGCCCCAGATGATACTTGCCAGAACTGCCGACTTTGACAGGCTCTGGACAGAGTATGTGAATGAAATGAACAGCAACGGCATCGCAAGGTATGAAACGTACATGCAGCAGCAGCTCAACAGGCGTATCCAGGAATGGAGCAGATAACGCTGTAATCAACATACTTCGTATGGGGTATTTTGATTAATGCTGAAACAGCAATGGCGGATGGGGAACACTGTCCGCCATTATTTTTTTTAGGAATTAAAGCAGGATGAAACGTCACCGGCTGTTGTTCGATCAATTATTTATAAAAAACTTAAGCCGGCAGCGGCAGCTCATCTATATGTCTCTTCCCATAATTTTGTATGTAATTCTGTTCGCCTATGTTCCCCTTTGGGGATGGACAATGGCGTTTCAGAATTTCAAACCTGCAAAAACTTTTTTTAATCAGGAATGGGCGGGTATCCGCTGGTTTGTGTTTTTGTTTTCCGATAAGGTGTTTTTAAGGGACGTCCGAAACACCATCGCCATGAGCTTTATAAACACATCGCTGGGATTCATAACGGCGATTACATTTGCCCTCCTTTTGAATGAGATACGGCACGTTTTGCTAAAACGGGTAGTGCAAACCATTTCTTATCTGCCCCACTTCCTCTCATGGGTGATTGTTACCGGACTTGTGTCGGCCATGCTTGCCGTTGAAGGCGGCGCTGTAAACGATGTGTTCAAGGCGCTGGGTTTTATCAAAGAGCCGATACTCTGGCTTTCAAAGCCTCAGTATTTCTGGGGCATAATCGGCGTCACCTATGTCTGGAAAGAAGTCGGCTGGAATACAATTATTTACCTTGCCGCAATTGCCGGCATTGACCCCGCATTGTATGAAGCCGCGCAGATTGACGGCTGTAGCCGCTATCAAAAAATGTGGCACATAACACTGCCATGCATCAAGCCGACAATTATCATTCTGCTCATCATGAGTATCGGGCGTATTCTTGACGCCGGTTTTGAGATGCAATATCTTCTGCGGAACGGGCTTGTGATGGAGGTGTCGGATACGATAGATATATATGTTCTTTTATTTGGCCTGCGGAATTCCAATTACTCGCTTGCAACCGCCGCGGGAATGTTTAAGAATGTCGTCAATATCAGCCTTATATTTATTGCCAATGCAATCGCGAGAAAAGCCGGAGAGGAGCGATTGATATGAAATATCTTACAGCGTCAAAGGTTGAAAATTTTATTTTTCATTTCTGCAACACTGTTTTCATGATAGCTCTTTCCTTTATCATGCTGTACCCTTTTTGGAATACAATTGCCGTATCATTCAATGAAGCGCTGGATACTGTCCGGGGCGGGATTACCTTCTTTCCAAGGAAACTTACTTTTTTTAATTACAAAGTAATTTTTTCGGATGGAATCATTTTTCACGCATTTTTTGTTTCTGTCGCCAGAACATTGATAAACATGGTTACCAGCATATTTTTTACCGCCATGATCGCTTACGCTCTTTCCCGTCATGAATTTATTTTTCGCAAACCTTTCACCTTTATTCTGATACTTTCAATGTATGTAAACGCGGGTCTCATTCCGACATACTTTTTGATAAGGAACCTGGGTATGATCAATTCATTCTGGGTATACATTATTCCCGGAATTGTTAACGCGTTTAATTTTGTTGTTATGCGAACTTATATCCGCGGTCTTCCCGAAAGCATCATTGAGTCCGCCCGCATAGACGGATACGGCGATTTTACCATTTTTGTCCGTATTGTATTGCCGCTGTGCCTCCCTGTTTTGGCGACTGTCGGACTCTTTGTGGCGGTGGGTTCATGGAATTCCTGGTTTGACACAATGATTTATAATTCCGGCAGGGTGAGCCTGCACACACTTCAATACAAGCTGATGGAATACCTGCAATCCAGCCAGGCTCAGTCCCGCGGCGCCGCGGATGTTGGCGCTATGGCAATGACTCAAACCTCCGCAAACATGGTAACGCCCATGAGCATCCGCGCCGCTATCACAGTAGTCGCCGCCGCGCCAATTCTGGCAATCTATCCATTCATGCAGAGATATTTTGTAGTGGGATTAAATGTCGGCGGCGTGAAGGAATGAACAAAAGCACAAAAATTTAGTATACTAGGGAGTCAGCTATTTATGAAAATGAAGTTGTTGATTGGCGCACATATATTGGTTTTTGAACTGGAAAACTGATTTAAAATAAATGTATCAAGCGAGTATAAGGAGAAATGCATGACAACGAAAATATTTCTGCCTCTGTTGGCGCTTTTGTTGGTTGTTGGGTGCAGTAAATCTGACTACTATTCCGGCGGCATGGCTAAGTCTTCCATAAGCTCTATGCCTGCTGGGGTTGCCTATGACCTAGTGCAAGAAGCCGACGAATATAGAAGTATGTACAACCTGTATGGCAGGGATGGTTCATCTGAGCCTAACTCACTGGATTCTTTCGCTGGCATCCCGGAGCGCAAACTGGCAATGTGGGCGAGTATCAGCATCAGAGTACAAGATTTGGATGCGGTGGATGTTTCCCTCGGTGGGCTTTTGGAAAAATACGGCGCTTATGCGGCATCTACAAGCATCTACGAAAATTCCCGTTCATATTCCCTTCGCGTTCCGTCTGCAGAATACGCAGTCTTCCTTGATGAAATGAGCGGCATGGGAAAAACCCTGCACCGTTCAGAAACTGTGGAAGATGTAACTCTCCGCTATTATGATCTTGACGGGCGGCTTGCCACAAAAAAAGAATTGCAAAAAACTTTTCAATCTTATCTGGGAAAGGCTAAAAACATTGAAGAAATTCTTTCAGTAGAGGCGCGCCTGATTGAATTGCAGAATGAAATCGAAGGAACGGGAAAGCAGCTGCGTGATCTTGCGAACAGAGTGGATTTTTCCTCCATTGAACTTTCGCTTCAGGGGCCGGTTGCTTCAACGCCGTATCGCGGGCCGACGCTTGGCGAGCAGATTAAAGAACTGTTTGTGGATTTTAAGCTTTTCCTTTACGGCTTAGCTGTGGTTATTGTCGGCATTATCATTTACGGTGTCCCCATCCTGCTGCTGCTGGTTCTCTTTTTCTGGCTGTTCTTTGGCAAGATAGGGCTGTTCAGAAAACTGATAAAACTCGTTGCGGGGGACAAAAAATTCGTTCGTAACCATAGTGTAAGAAAACACCGAAAGTTGATATATTAGAGACACTATGATGCCACACCGCCGTATGGCGGTGCATGAATCATTTCCGCTCATCACGCGACCCGGAGGGACGCATGAACTATTCAAGCGCCTTTATTCCCACATTACGCGAAGTTCCTGCGGACGCGGTAATCGCAAGCCACAGGCTCATGTTCCGCGCGGGGCTTCTCCGCAAACTTGCAAACGGGCTTTTTGCCTACCTCCCGCTGGGACTGCGTTCCTTCCGCAAGGTGGAACAGATCATCCGCGAAGAAATGAACGCCGCAGGCGCGCTTGAGATAAAACCAACCGTGGTAGTGCCGGGCGAATTATGGAAAGAATCCGGCCGCTGGGACGCAATGGGCGAATCTCTCCTGCGCGTAAAAAACCGGCTGGATAACGACTTTGTTGTCTCCCCCACCGCCGAGGAAGCCTTTACCTCAATTGTTCGGGACGAGCTTTCCAGCTACCGCCAGCTTCCCCTGACACTGTACCAGATCAACACCAAGTTCCGCGATGAAATCCGTCCGCGTTACGGTGTCATGCGAGGGCGCGAATTTGTGATGAAGGACGCATACTCATGGCACACAGACGACAAAAGCCTTGATGAAACATATCAAGCGATGGGGCGCGCTTACCGGAGGATTTTCAAACGCTGCGGGCTTTCGGTGATTCCTGTGAAAGCCGATTCGGGTGCAATGGGCGGCAGTGGTTCGGAAGAATTCATGGTGGAGAGCGAAGTCGGCGACAACACGCTGATCCTTTGCAAAAAATGCGATTATGCCGCCAATGTAGAAAAAGCGGGCTGCAAGCCTGATTTCACAACGGCTGCCGCCGCGAATACTCCCCCTTTTGAAAAAATAGACACTCCCAATGTAAAAACCATTGATGAACTGTGCGCCTTCCTGAAAACAGAATCTTCTCAGTTTATAAAAACTTTGATCTACCGCGCACTCAATGTTGAACTCGATCTCTCTGCTGCACCCGGTTGTTCTAAACTAGAACGGAAAAAACCCGCGCCGGATGCACCGCTGGTATATCCCGAAGCGTTTTTCTCGGTGGCAATCCGGGGCGACCTTGATGTGAACGAAGTAAAACTTGCCGCGGCGCTCAAAGCCTCCGAAGTCGCTCTTGCCTCAGATAACGATGTAATCCGCCTGACCAATGCGCCTGTGGGCTTCGCCGGCCCTGTGGGACTGACTTCACTGCCGCTTGTCATTGACCACACCGTTACGGGCATGAATGACGCGGTTACCGGCGCACTGGAAAAAGATTTGCACTACAGGCATGTTGCCTACGGCAGGGACTTTACCGGCTGGATGATCGAGGATGTGCGCACGGTAAAGGCGGGAGACCTCTGCCCCCTGTGCGGCGGCGAACTCTACACAAAGATGGGAAATGAACTGGGGCATATTTTCAAGCTGGGATACAAGTACACCCGCTCCATGAACGTGAGCTATCTGGACGAAAACGGCAAAGCTCAAACGCCCATCATGGGCTGTTACGGCATCGGCGTTGACCGCACATTAGCATCGGTAATTGAAGAACACCATGATGAAGCGGGTATTATCTGGCCAACATCAATCGCGCCCTATCATGTAATTATTATTCCGATTAAATATGACGGCGCGGTAAAAGCCGCCGCGGACAAACTCGCCGCGGAACTTACAGAAGCCGGGCTTGAAGTTTTACTTGACGACCGCAACGAACGCCCCGGAGTGAAGTTCAACGATGCCGACCTTACCGGCATCCCCTGGCGTGTGGTAATCGGCGACAAAGGTCTCGCTAATCCAACTCCGCAGGTAGAAATCAAACGCCGCAGTGAGAAAGAAAACCGCATGGTGGAACTTGACAAGGCGGCGGCTGAACTTGCGCAAAAAATACGCGAGGAAGAAGAAATTATAAAAGCATTAAAATGATGCAAGATTATTTTCGCCTGTTCATGGAAAAACTGGACGCAGTCGAGGGAAAACTGAGCTACATGACCAAAGTGTGCATAAGTTACGCGGTTATATGGGTGGGTGGTTCGGTAATAGCCGCAGCTTTTATATGTTTTTTCCGATCAGTTGGTATGCACACGTTTGCCAAGCTAGGCGTTGCCATACCTTTTGTAATGTTTGGGTTTTATTTTCTTTTTAGTGAGTATGCACACGACAGACGTCCAATTACAGACAAGAGAGAGAGGCTGGTGCGAGGGATCGTTTTCATTTTTGTGATACCGATGAGTCTGTTCATAAGTTTGCTGCGAGGATTGTAAGCCGTAGTATCATAAAATTGGCAAACCGCCAATAACACCGCACTGGAATCTAGCGTGACGTTAGAACTAAGTTTAGTCCCAATCTGAAACACAGTGTAATATTATTATGAAGGAAGAACTTCAAAGAGACACAAAGCCACTTTGTGTCCGCGAACCGAAGGTTCGATGCGGCTTGGCGCCTTTGCGCGAGGCTCTTTTTCGGGTAAATACCCAATGATAGTTGGGAAAACCAATGAACCTAAAGCTGGCAACAGCATACAGCAAATAAAATACAACTGAACCATTGCAAATTTAACGTATTGTATGTTATAATGAGACAGACAGAAATCTATTGGGTACTAAAAAAAGAGAGGGAGCAAGGGGAACAGCGTAAATGAGTGCAACAGTTATACGCAAAGATACTAATAAGGCACGGAGTAAGAGTGTTCCCGTAACGTCAGAAAATTAGCAGGAAGTCGCGAAAACACATTTTTCCAGTAAGAACAGGGTTACATTTCCGATTTTAAGCAGGATACCAGTGCAATCAAAACTGAAATTCCAGTGAAGAACATGCGCTCGTGTTCTGTCTTTTACGAACAATGTTGAAAAATTGTACAAATTCCTTAATATGGCAGAGAATTAGTAATAAAAGCTATAGTTTAGGACAGAACACTGGCGTAAGTTCCACTGGACTAGCAATAATGTTTGCACTGGAATCCTGAGGCAACGGAAGCTAGTATTTGAAAACGGGAACTTGCGTACCTGTTCCAGATACCCTACACTAAACGTGGAGGCATTTATGAGTGTAAACGCCAAACACAAAGACAGCGTGTTTTCCTCTCTCTTCAGCGACCCCGATGCCCTGCGCGAGCTTTATTGCGCCATCGAAGGCATCGATCTGCCGCCGGACACTCCCATCGACATAAATACTCTCTCCGATGTCCTGTACATGGACCAAATCAATGATGTTTCATTTACTATCGACAACCGTTTAGTCGTACTGATTGAGCACCAGTCCACCATAAACCGGAATATGCCCCTGCGGCTTTTGATATACATAGCACGAGTGTATGAAAAGATAATCGACCGCAGGAAACTGTATCAAAGGAATCCTGAAAAAATACCTGCGCCTGAATTCATAGTTTTGTATAACGGGAAAGCCCCCCAGCCTGATTACGAAACATTGAAGTTATCTGATGCGTTCAAAGATGGCGGCAGTTTACGGTCTGTTCCAAATCTGCCTCCCGCCCTTGAACTGGTTGTGCAGGTGTATAACATCAACAAGGGGCACAACACCGCAATAACAGCAAAGAGCGCAACGCTTGGCGGTTACAGCGTTTTTGTGGATAAGATACGAGAGTATAAGCAAAGCATGCCAAATGAAGAAGCGATGAAGGCAACGATAAAATATTGTATGGACAATAATGTCCTGAAACCATTTTTGGAAACCCACAGTACGGAGGTATTCAATATGTTGTTAACCGAATGGAACACCGAGGAAGCGAAGGAAGTCTGGTTCGAGGAAGGCTTGGTGGAAGGCATGGAGAAAGGCATGGAGAAAGGCATACAATATGTTATGAGGCTGTTTGATCAAGGGCTTTCAGCGGCGGAAGTTAAGCGGCGTCTTGAGCAGACGACAGATCAATGAACTGCAATCTTGACTAGTACATATATTATTACTTTATTCTTGGTTCGTGCGGTTTGTAGTAGAATTTTCTTTCTCTGCGTCTCTGCGTCTCCGCGAGAGTATTTTCCTGAGAATTTGTTTCCTATGAACCATTGCAAATTTAACGTATTGTATGTTACAATGAGACAGACCAAAAGCCTTTGGGTACAAAAAAAAGAGGGAGCAAGGGGAACCGCGTAGATGACTGTAACAGTTATACGCAGAAATACTAACAAGACCAGTAAACGTGTTCCCCGTTTTAGCACAAAGAATAAAAGTTATAGATATGCGGAAGGCTTCGCGCACAGGGCTTCAAGAATAGGGGACAGGCACTACAAGTACGATGCCAACGGGAACGTGTTAGCTGAACAGGACGCGCCGTTCACAGACGAGCTGAAAACGGGCAGCCCTGAAGTGAAAGACGCCGGAGGCGGCGCCTACTATGTTGAAGGCGCCTGGGGAATGCCGGGAGGCGGCAACGAAGTAGCGGGTACAGGGACAACAAGCAAGATATACCGCAGGGACTACAAGTGGGACGAGCGCAACAGGCTTAAAGAAAGCGCCGATCCCCGCTACACGGTTAAATATACTTACGGACCCGACGGTGAGCGGACAGGGAAATATTCATTCGGGACAGGCAGCGAAAGCGAGACATTGTACTTTGGCAAGCTGTGGATGTGGCGATACGACGGGCTGTTAAGCGACAGAACCGGGAACAACAGCAAGCATATATTCCTTGGGGAAACAAGGATAGCGACCAAAATATCTTATGCCGACGGGTATTTCTCGCAAGAAGCTGACAGGCAGAAACAGTACTGGTACCACAGCGACCACTTAGGCAGTGCGCAATTGATAACTAACTACAAGGGCGAGGAATACGAGAGATTAGAGTACACGCCATACGGCGAATTGTGGATAGAGAAGGCAAGCGCAGTGAGCCAGATAGACATACCCTATCGCTTCACGGGCAAGGAACGCGACAGCGAGACCGGGCTGTACTATTACGGAGCGCGTTATCTTGATGCGAAAGTTTCGCGCTGGCTGAGCGGCGATCCTGCTATAACTGACGGTTCTTACATACCAGGTGCGCCCGTGAACGATGAAGCCAGAAAACGGAACCAGAACCTGCCCGGGATGGGGGGCGTGTATAACTACGTGAACCTGCATGCGTATCATTATGCAGGGAATAACCCGGTGAAATATACAGACCCGGATGGTAGGCTAATTCTTATTGATGATTTTATTTCCTCTGCTATAGGCAATTTATTCGGATTGCGGGATGATGGCGTAATAGAGGGGACATGGAAAAATTTCGAAAATTCTTGGAAATTTCTGGGTTATAGATTAACAACGCCAGGAATATGGTTCGAGTTGGTAAGTTCAGCTCTGTGGGCTAGTTTGTTAGGACCGATTGGTTTTCTTACACCGCTTGTTAATACAGCCGCCGGTCATTTTGCTATTGGATTCTTAGGGGGTGAAGTTTCATCCGATGGGTTAACCACCAATATACAAACAAGCATCATGGGCACTAAAGCTGCATGTTTTGGGAGCGTTGTAATTGGCGGTGATGTTCTTTATGCTAGAAATAATAAGCAACTTAAGCATGAACAGGGCCATTTTATGCAGTCGTTGCTGCTGGGACCGCTCTATTGGTCTATCATAGCGGGACCGAGTCTTATATCAGCGGGAATAGCTAAAATTAGCAGTCATGTCCACTCAGATTTCCCTACGGAACAATGGGCGAATGCTTGGAAACCAAAATGAAAAAGGAAGGGTTGTAAAATGAAAAGATTTGTTTTTATTGCGGTTTTGTTGCTGGTATTATTTCTTTCATGTGATGATTTCTCTGGAGTTGGTATTATTAATGATACCGATAAAACAATATTAATTGAGTGGGAAACTGTTCGTTTGCGCGGAGATGTTGATGGGGACAGCCCCATGATGTTAACGAAAGGCAACACTGATTATTTACTGGCATTGGTTCCTAGCAATGGTACAGACATAATACAATATCTAGGATACGGTAATATTGATTCCATGAATGACGTAGTTTCGGCGATAGACCGAATATTCACCAGATTAGACGTTTACACATACGAGGATAGCGTGAAAAAGTTGTTATACAGTAAGGAATATTTTTTGGACAGGCAAAACATAAAAATAAAAGGGGGTAATGTTTTATTAACAGTGTCAAGAGAATGGAAACCAAAATGAAAAATGAAGGCGTAGCGTCAGAAAATTAGCAAACTCGCGTCGTACTGTCAGAAGCCCGTAGCGTCGGAAAATTACCCAACAGCCGTAAGAATCTTTTTTTTCAGTCAAAAAAGTACCGATCACCTCGTTGACATTTAATGCGTACTATGCGTATAATCTAAACATGAAGTTTCAGGAGATTGAGCGGATAATATTGAAGGACGGATGGAAACTAAAAACGACAAAAGGCTCACATCATCAATACATCCATTCTTCAAAACCGGGCAAGGTAACAATCCCCTATCACACCGGGGATATTGCGCTGGTTATTATCAAGTCAATCATGAAACAAGCCGGATTACAGTAGGAGGATATTATGCAGCTTACATATCCCGCGATTTTCTATGAGGGTGAAGGCGGCTATGCCGTGGAAGTTCCCGATCTTCCCGGTTGTACCAGCGGCGGGGCAACTCTTGCCGAGGCGATCATTATGGGAACCGATGCCGCTTCCGGCTGGGTGCTTACCGAGCTTGAGGACGGAAAACCCGCGCCCAAGGCAAGCTCCATAAAGAAAATCCACCCAGAAAAGGGCGGTTTTGTCAGTATGCTTGTTCTGGATATGGACGCTTACGCCGAGAAGTACGGCAATAAGGCGGTACGAAAAAACCTGACTATTCCCGCCTGGCTTAACACCTTTGCCGAGGAGCGGCACGTCAACTTTTCCCAAGTCTTGCAAGATTCACTGACGGTTCTGTACCGGCAAGAGATCGCTGCTTCGTAGAACCACGTAGCGGGGCGGTTACAGCGTTTTTTTGGGGATAAATGGGAAAAGTTAAAAATACTAGCGGGGTGTTTTTGCTACATCACAGATACGGCGCGCCATGTTTTCCAGGGAAACCTGTTCCATGACATGACCAAGTTCGAAGGCGACACGGGGCATTCCGTAAACCACAGCGCTATGCTCATCCTGACCAAGAGTCATGCCGCCTTCCTTGAAAATGGTTCCAAGGTGCTGCGCTCCATCCCGTCCCATGCCGGTCATGATTACCCCAAGCGCATGATTTGAATAGTTCATGGCGACTGAGGCAAATAGAACATCGGCGGATGGCCGGTGGCCGGAAACCAGCGGAGCATCGGAAAGACGGGCTACCGCGGTACCTGATTTCTTTTCAACTTCAAGGTGCTTATTGCCCTGAGCGATAAGGATTCTGCCGGGTTGTATAGCGTCTCCGTCCTCGGCTTCTTTCACTTCCAGCGGACAAATGCGATCCAGACTTTTTGCAAATTCATTGGTAAAGCCGGGAGGCATATGCTGTACCACTACAATGGGAATCTTGAGATCAGCATCCAGCTTGGCGAACACCACCCGCAAAGCGTCTGGGCCGCCTGTACTGATACCGATAGCGATAATTTCAGTTTTTGCCGGTTTGCGGGATTGTGCCGGCGGCTTGGCAGGAGCGGTGGGAACGCCGCTAAGGCCGAAATGCGCGGCAAGATCAACACTGGTCGTGCTTGTGGGAGCTGGTGTTTTCGGTCCGTATTCCGAGGGGGATAGAACCTTCTTGCCCTGCGATTTGCGGTATGCTCCGCCATAACCCAAGAGCATGCCGACAAGCGTGTCTTTTACTACATGAATATCTTCGGATACAGAGCCTGACGGCTTTTGCACAAAATCACTTGCGCCCAGAGAGAGGGCTTCCATGGTAATTTCCGCGCCCCGGCGTGCAATAGAAGAAAGAATAACGACCGGAATTTTAATCCCTCTTTTTTTGCGCTCTCTAAGGAATTCAATGCCGTTCATTTCCGGCATTTCCAAGTCTAAAACGATAATATCCGGATCGGCGCGGGGGATTTTTTGCAGCGCAAAATTACCGTTCATTGCTTTTTCAGCAACTGCCAAACCGGGAGTGTCTTCAATCATGCGGCCGATAAGGTTGCGCATTAACGCAGAGTCATCAACAATTAATACCGATATTTCGTCAGCCACAATAACTCCTATGTATTTTTACGATACAGAGTTGCCCATTCAGTTTTAAGAAACTCGAATTTTGTGTTCATGCCGAACAAAGATTCCGAGTGACCGATAAACAAAAATGATTTGGCAGCCATAGAATCCCAAAACCGGTTGATAACAGCTGTCTGGGCTGCTTCGTCAAAATATATGATTACGTTTCTGCAAAAGACAACATCCAGGTTTCTTTGACCTGAATCATTCTTCAGATTGTGATAGTCAAATTTAATTTTTGATTGAAGGCTGGCGTGTATTTTGTAGCCCCCTTCCACCTTGTCAAAGTATTTCGCGAGATAATTGTCCGGGATACCGACGATCCGGCTCTCCGCATAAAAGCCTTCTTTCGCTGTCATGAGACATTTTAGGGAAATATCGCTGGCAAGAATTTCAAATTTCCAGGCAGGCGGCAGGACTTCAGTCAATAACATTGCGAGAGTATAAGGTTCTTCACCGGTGGAACATCCGGCGCTCCATATCCTTATGGTACCGGGAGTGCTTTTTCTTATGTTGTTAATCAACTCAGGAATGACATGCTTTTCCAGAGCATCAAATTGCGCCTGATTTCTGAAGAACCGCGTCAAGTTGGTGGTAATTGAATCCAGAAACCCTTTTAGCTCTTCCTTGTCTTTTTTTATATCATCAAAATAGCTTCTGACAGACTCAATTTTTTTTTCACGAAGCCGTTCTTTAAGCCTGCTTTCCAAAATGGAACGATTGGTGGGTGTAAATGTGATGCCGCTTTCCGCATAAATAAACGCGCGGTACATTTCAAAATCAGCATCATTGAGAAATACGCCTTCTGCCATGATTATATAGTATGGGGCACTATTATAGCCGTGTCAATGGCTTTTGAATTGGATTTTCGTTCTTTGTTGTTAACTCAAAAAATGGTAGGATTGCAGGCATGGACAGAGCAACGCTTCTGAAACTGGATTTACGCGCGCCTCTTGAATATACAAAAACCGAAGATTTTACCCTGAATATTACGGAAAATGATGAATTTTTACTCTGTTTTGAGCTTGATCCTGTGCAAAGCCGAAGTATAGAGCCTGAAAGAGGGCTGCTGCTTGGGGATCAGATATTCGCTGGGCGCAAATCGGGAGATTCCGGCTCATTACAGGCGCAAAAAGTAACGCTTCCGGCGGGAGAGTACCTTTTTATACAATGCCGTAAGGCTTTAGAACAGGAAAAATGGCTGGATATGGCAATGGAACAGCAAAAAGACGGCTTGTGGGAGCGGCATAAGCTTAAGAATTTGCTCTATGTGCGGTATTTATACGAGGATGGCGCGCCGGTTACTCAGCTTTTCCGGCCTGTAAAGGGGTAATTACAGGCGCTGAGCTTCAATCATGTAGCGAATAT
>JAIRRJ010000048.1 GCA_031256035.1 Treponema sp.
GTACTGCGGGAAAACTGCGGCGTAACTTCCTAGAATACTGCGGTGTGGGCGGCGCATGAAACGGGCAGACGGCTCTCAACTATCCCGCTGCTTACTTCACCTTCACCGCTAATGACTGACTATCAAAACGGTATAATCCTGCTTGGAAAGGCAGAGGGCTTGCGGATTTGGTGTATTGAATAAACAGTTACATTGTATAATGTAACTATATTTTGAATAAAACGAATGGAGGATCACATGACCATATCTGGAAACCAAAAAACCCGGCGTATAAAAAAAACAAATGAACAGAAGGACGCTGGCAAGAAACTGGAGACATTTTTGAAAGACAACAAAATAAAAGACGGCGATGAAATAAGTTTGGCAATGTACCGTCTTCTGTGTTTGGATTTTATCGGCGGGGATGGACTTTCTCGTAAAACAGTTTATGACAAACTTCCGGTTGCTTTTGACAAATATATAGAACGGGGTTTTAAACTAACAGGGCAAGAGAAAAACTTCCTGTTAAAGAATAAAGAAACAATTATTTCCCTGATTAAACCTTTTTATTGGGAAGATAATGGTAAACTAGCCGGAATGAACTTTCAAATCCGGTTGCCGGATTATGTTGATGGCTTTGGCGGTGTTTTCAATTTGGATACAGATGATTTTGTAATGTAAAAAAAGAGAGCAAGGCGCAATTTGTTAGGATAGACCCCTTCATGACCCTATCTTTTCACGCCTATGCGCCCTGCTCTCAAAAACACAAATGGCAATGGGTGGTTAGAAAAAACACTGCTAACTACCCTATGTCCCTTTCAAAAATATTGTCTCCTCTATTGCTGTTTTACCTGACTGACTGCAACAGGAAATAACTCCTTCATCTTCAAATTCCTTTTTTGGAATGGAGCAAAAAATGTCAACTAATTCAATGTCAAGCTGTGTTCCTGCGGCTTCTCGGATAATTCGGATTGCATCATCGTAAGTTTTTTTTGGGCGGTATACCCGGTCGGTGCAAAGAGCCGAAAAGGTGTCGGCTATCGCTATGATTTTGGCTTCAAGCGGAATTTTGCCGGACGGAATATTGAAATAACCTTTTCCGTCTATGCGCTCGTGATGGCAGTAAATGGCTTCCACGATTGACTGGTAGCTGGTATGTTCCAGTATGTTTTTTCCAATTTGCGGGTGCTGTTCGATAATTTTCCGTTCTTCGGCGGTAAGTTTGTCAGGTTTGTTTAGTATGTTATCTGCAATTCCGATTTTGCCTATATCATGTAAAATAGCGGCATCGGTCAATACGGAACGGCTTATCTTGTGTTTTATTTTTTCGGGCAGGTGGTTATAGATAAGCTCGGTAATTCCGGCGACATGAACTGAATGTCCCTGTGTGTACTGGTCTTTTGCTTCAATCGTATTTACCAGTGTTTTGATGATTTCTGCGGTCTTTTTTGAAATGGCGGCGGACATTCTTTTGAGGGTGATTACCATTGTGCAGACAAATACAGAGCCTAGTAAAAGTATGCTTGCGACTATCAGATTTGAAAGCGTTGCGGCTGGCATTGCAACATAAGCGATGCCAACCGTTATGTACCCTAAAAGAAAAAGCAAAATGAGAACCATTGATGCGGTATAAATCCAGTCGGCGAATATTTTTTGCTCGTTTGCCTGTATCTTCAAATTCACAAGGGACTTGATGAATGATACAAGGCTGTAAAGTATGATACAGCCGCCTGATGTAACAAGAAAAATGCAAATTATTTTTAGCAGCATTTTTTACTCCTTAATGCTTAATCCTTTTTTGCTTTCAAATACATACGCAGTTTTTCAAGTACATTATCAATATCAAGGGGTTTGCCAAGATGCCCGTCCATGCCTGCTTCATGGCAAGCGTCAATGTCTGATTGAAAAACGTTTGCGGTCATGGCTACGATTGGCAGTTTGTTTCTTTTGTGTTCAGGCAGGGCGCGAATACATCGTGTGGCTTCCAAACCGTCCATTTGGGGCATCTGTATGTCCATAAAAACCATGTCGTATTTTTCGGGAGCGGATGCTACCATTGTCAAGGCTTCTTTTCCGTTTTCGGCGCAGTCGATCATCAACCCGGTGTTTTCCAAAAGCGCAATAAGAATTTCGCGGTTGATTTCTATGTCTTCGGCGACCAATATTCTTTTACCCGCAAACTCGCCTTCCCCTACTGTTGTATCATCATCTTTGCTTTGAACTGTGCCGAGACATTCGTTTACGCAGTCAATAATCATGGAGGAAAAAAGCGGCTTTAACAGGTATTTATCCACACCGGCTTCAAACGCTTCGCCCTTTATTTGCTGCCAGTCTGCCGCTGTAATCATTGTTACTACGGACGGACGGCTTTCTTTGAGCGATTTGATTCGCCTGGTCAGTTCAATGCCGTCCATAACGGGCATACGCCAGTCAATAAAATAAATATCGTATTCGCCGTGTTCTTCAATTATGTTCCATGCTTCCTGTCCGTCTAACGCTGTGTCGCACTGTATGCCCAGATTGCTGAATATATCCTTAAATTGAGTGCAGGTTTCGATAATATCATCGACAACCAGAATTCGTATATTTTCCCAATTAACACCGGGGGCAAGCAGGGAACCGGGGCTTTTTTTACCGCGCCCTATTTTTACGGTGAAGCTAAATTTTGATCCCTTGCCCGGTTCGGATTCGAGCCAAATATTGCCTTCCATAAGTTCAACGATGCGTTTGGAAATGACCAGCCCTAACCCTGTGCCTCCGTATTGACGGCTTGTCCCGCTTTCCGCCTGTTCAAATGATTGGAATATTTTTTGATGTTGATCGGAGGCAATGCCGATTCCTGAGTCGGTTACTTCAATGCGCAGATCGCAAATTCCGTTTGCCTCTCCGACAAAAAACGCCTCAAGGCGGATACTGCCTTCTTCGGGCGTGAATTTTACCGCATTGGACAAAAGATTGGTTATGACCTGCGCCAGACGCTGATCATCCCCCACAACAAAACGCGGTATATTTTTTTCTACATTTACGGAAAGGCTCTGGCGTTTTTCATCCACGCGGAAACTTATGACCGTTACCACCTTTTGCAACATTCGCTCAAAATTATATTCAATGGGAGAAAGTTCCAGTTTGTCCGCTTCAATTTTCGCCATATCAAGCACATCATTTATCACGCCGAGCAAATGAGACGAAGCGTCCCCGATCTTGTTCAGGGCATGGTTTTTTTGCTCTATGTCATTGGCGTTTTTACCGATTGCCGTCATGCCGATAATTGCGTTCATGGGTGTGCGCATTTCGTGGCTCATGTTGGAAAGAAAATCGCCTTTCGCCTTGCTTGAGGCGTTTGCCTGTTGCAGTGCCTTTTCCAACTGGGCGGAAGTTTTGTGGATGTTCTTAATAAGTTCATTGCGGATCAGGGCGTTGGTGAACAGCAAACCGCCGGAACGCAACGCCGCTTCTTCTTCTTCGGTAAATATCCGTTCATTAATGCAATCATCAAAACCAACAAACCCCCAAAAAATATCTTTAATAAAAATAGGCACTACCATTATTGATATAATGCACTGCGGGGATAACAGCGCTTGTTCTTCCTCAGATAATTCACGCACTATTCCGTTGACGCACTTTCCTGTCGGCAGGATTTCTCCCCACCGGGATATATAACCGCTGTACGGTATGCCGCTTGCAAATTCCTTGTCCTGCTGCGGTTCTGCGTTTTCTGACCATTCGTATATCTGCCTGCAATAAAGCTGACTGTCAATGGTGTAATTTTCCCAGATATACACTCGTTCAACATCTACGGCTTCACTTAGTATCTTCATACTTTGATGCAAATTATCTGCAAAAGATTCTATTTCAGAATTATTTAGTAAAGCGGCTGCTTGATTCACCGCCCGCAATAAACAGTCCCGGTATTCGATGTCTTTCATCATCTTGTTGTGTTCGCGCATATCACGGGTATATCCGGCTATGACAAAACCGTCTTCACGTTTGACTTTGACAAGGACTACCTGTGCGGGTAACAATGAGCCGTCAGATAGCTTGTATGTCCAGCCAAAGGTGCAGTATCCTTCTGTAAATGCCTGTTTTACATACATCTTTGCCTTTTCCACAGAAAGCTGTCCGTCCGGCTGGTATTCGGGATACAGTACGGAATGTCCTTCCAAAAAGTCCTGTTTGTCCTTAAACCCGAAAAGCCTGATAGCTTCTTCGTTGCAATCTATTTTTCGGAAGCTGTCGTCCCATAACTGGCAGCACAGCGGCGTTGAATCCAGCAAAATTTTTGTCCGCTCATTTGCCTCCGCTACGCTTTTCTCTAATGCCTTTCTACGGCTCAAATCCCGTGTATACCCTGCTAACACATAGCCGCTGCCATAATTCACCCGTACCAGTGTTATTTCCGCTGGCAGCGGCGTACCGTCAGATTTTTGATGCATCCATTCAAAACTAATCG
>JAIRRJ010000003.1 GCA_031256035.1 Treponema sp.
AAGACAAGAAGTATGAATTTCACCACGAACCACACTAACTCGTACCTTCGGTACGCACACGAACCAAAAAAAGATAACGAAGCAAGGGTTCGTGAGGTTAGTGGTAAAAAAACAAGGAGGAATTGTATGAAAAAGATTGTTTTGCTTTTGACAGTTTTGGCTGTTCTGGCAGGATGTTTCACTGACTGGAGAGGGGAAGGCGCAATAATAATAAATTTAGGAAGCGAAGGCGAAAACGGGCGCAACGGAATGAAGTGGCCTCCCGATAAAAATAACATTCTTGATTTCATTAAATACGACATCAAAATAGAAGGCAAGAATTACAATCATGACGAGAAAAACATACCTGCAAACAAAGGAACAATCACGCACAGCGGAGTTCCTGCGGGAAAATATACCGTAACGGTAAAAGCAACCCTGACAGGCTATAAAACGCCGTTATCCCCGGACTTGCAGAAAATACCCTACGCGACAGGCACAGAAACCGTAGAAGTAAAAGCAGGTAAGACAGAAAAAGCAAACATAACAATGACGGGAGTAGGCTTCTGCAAAGACTGCAAATGGGTAGTAACAACCCAGCCCGGTTTTATAACAGACGGCGTTGAAACACAAACCTGCGACTATAATCATAGCCATAACCGAACACAGCCTGTCCGCGCAGCCGGTGTCAAAACAATTTCCGCCGCCAGCACTCACTCTATTGCGGTCAAAACAAATGGCGAACTCTGGGCATGGGGAGGAAATGGTAATGGCAATCTTGGTGACGGCACGACAACTAACAGGCTTTCACCGGTTAGGATAGGAAACGCAACTGACTGGGAGGCCGTGTCCGCTGGTAGTGTTTACTCTCTTGCGCTTAAAACAAACGGCGAACTCTGGGCATGGGGACGTAATGAACGAGGCCAGATTGGAGACGGCACGATAGATCAAAGAACTTCTCCTGTTCAGATAGGAACCGAAACCAACTGGGCGTCCGTATCCGGCGGCACCTACCACTCATTAGCGCTCAAAAAAGACGGCAGCCTCTGGGCATGGGGAGAAAATACTAATGGCCAGCTAGGAGACGGCACGACAAATGATAGTTATTCACCGGTCAGGATAGGAAGCGATACCGACTGGGAGTCTGTATCCGGCGGTCAAACTAACACTTTAGCGCTCAAAGAAAACGGCAGCCTCTGGGCATGGGGAGCTAATACCTCTGGCCAGCTTGGAGACGGTACATCCGGTACGGCAAACAATAAGACCACACCGCTCAGGATAGGAAGCGATACCGACTGGACGTCCGTGTCCGTCGGTACTAGTCACACTTTAGCGCTCAAAGAAAACGGCAGCCTCTGGGCATGGGGAGCTAATACCTCTGGCCAGCTTGGAGACGGCACATCCGGTTCGGTAAACAACAAGGCTTCACCGGTTCAGATAGGAACCGGCTGGGCGTCCGTAACCGCCGGCAACACCCACACTTTAGCAATTAAAACAGACGGCAGCCTCTTGGCATGGGGAGGTAATAATTTTGGCTGTCTTGGAGACGGCACGACAACCAACAGGGCTTCACCGGTTCGGATAGGAACCGATACCGACTGGGCGTCTGTGCACTGCGCTGGTGGTCTCACTATTGCGCTCAAAACAAACGGCGAACTCTGGGCATGGGGACGTAATGAGAGTGGCCAGATTGGAGACGGCACGACAAGTGATAGATATTCACCGGTCAGGGTCGGGGGTAATTGTACAGTGAATAGTGAGCAAATGAGCAGTGTGTGTGAGACAAAACTTTCGGACACCAACACTGCTCACTGACCACTGATAACTGCTCACTGCTACTTGCTAGGGAGTGTCAGCCTGCTGACTAAGGCTATGTCAGCCTGCTGACCAACGCTATGTCAGCTTGCTGACCAAGCCTATGTCAGGGTGCTGACCAAGGCTATGTCAGCAGGCAGTTGGCAGTGTCCACTGTTCACTAATAACTGCTCACTTCAATTTGTTTTTTTTGTAAAACCAGCCGATATTAAAATATGATTTATTTTGCCAGTATTGTCGGTCTGGCTGTTCTGGCGGCCATAGTATACATGGCGCTCAATAAAAAGTCCAGTTTTGCCGTCCGCATAGCCAGTTTAATCGCTTTGGCGGTAATGATAACTGCCGTGTTAATATGTGTTTTTGTCGTTTTGACGGGCGGAAAAGCCCCCGTAGATGAGTCTGTTGTCATTGTCGGCGCAGTCCAGGAAGCGCAAAAGGCTGAAAGCGGCAATTCAATGGTTATCCTGGTCTTTATAATTTTTCTGCTTGGCTTTTTTGCCGCTATCGCATATCTTTCCCTGAAAGATCACCGGAAAAGGAATCCTTCGGCAGAATTGAACTTTTAACTGCTGAGGAACGCTTTACGTGCGGTTTCCTGCGCTTCTATAACCTTGTCGCACCATTCGTCAAATTCGGGGTCTTCTTTCTGTAATTCAGGATGCGCCAGAATATTTGCAATGGTCATCTTAATCCCTTCGTCAAGGCGGACAGCGGCGCAGAAACCCGGCGCAAGCCGTTTTAGTTTCGTATTGTCAAAAACAACCGTATTGGATTTGTCTCCCAAAAGCCCGCCGCGGAAATCGTAGCGCCCCTGTGAACATTCAATAAGGAAATCCGTTGCAATATGCACAGCTTTCAATTTTACATTGAGGGCGTCCGCGATGATTTGATAAATCTGATTCCATGTAACGCTCTCATCCGTGGTGATGTGAACGGCTTCCCCGATGGCGTGAATATTGCCCATCAGCCGCACAAAAGCGCGGGCAAAATCGCTATTATGCGTCATTGTCCACAGGCTCAGCCCGTCTCCGTGAATAATTACTGGCTTGCCGTCTATCATTCTTTTCAGCACCTGCCAGCTCCCTTTGTTTCCGTGGACGCCGAGGGGTACGCTTCTTTCATCGTAGGTGTGGCTTGGCCTTACAATTGTAACCGGGAAGCCGCATTCGCGGTATTTATCGATCAGGAATTGTTCGCAGGCGATTTTATTTCTGGAATACTCCCAGAGGGGATTCGCCAACGGGGTGCTTTCGGTTATCAGGTATGAAGAGAGCGGTTTTTGATACGCTGAGGCGGAAGAAATAAAAATAAACTGCCTGCAAAGGCCGTTGAAAATCCTGAAATCCTTTTGAAGATTTTCCGGGACAAAGGCAATAAAATCGGCGACCACATCAAAATATTGGGCGCCGCTTTTTTTCAGGGCGTTTTCAAGTTTAGCCTTAACCGCCGCCTCGTCATCGGCTCTGATGTCGCACTCAATATGATGAACATTTTTCCCGCTGAACTCTCCGTTGCGGTTTCCCCTGTTGAGCAGGTACAGTTCCCAGTTCATTTGCACAGCAAGTCTTGAAATTGCGCTTGAGATGATGCCCGTTCCGCCGATAAATAATACTCTCATCTTGCCCTCCTGACCGTTTATCGTTTTATTTTACTCTGTTTTAGTGTAAAATTAAAGTGATGAAAATAAAACCTTTTGTTCAAAGTATCGAAAAGCAAAAACTGAACTGCGAAGGCGTGGTGGTTTTGCAGCATGGGGAAAGAATCGCGAGCCACCGCTGGATTCCCGAAACGCCGCGGACTTGCTACTCTGTCAGCAAAAGTTTTGTTTCGATAGCGATAGGTATAGCTATTGCGGAAGGAAAACTGTCGTTAAAGACGAGGGCGCTTGACCTTTTTGACGCTCCGAACAGCGCACCAAAAGACCTTGCTTCTCTTAACCTGGAGCATCTGTTGACCATGACGAGGGGGCATGAGGAATTTTCCCGTCCTCCTTCTGTTGCGGAAGCCCTTAAGCAGCGGCTTGTGTATAAGCCGGGGAGCCGCTTTGTTTATGATAACGGCAGCACCTTTTTGGCTTCCGCCATGTTTACAAAAGCGGTTGGAAAAACCGTTCGTGATTATCTCGTGGACGCATTGTTCCGTCCCCTCGGCATTCCCGATCCTGTTTGGAAGGAAAGCGAAGACGGTCATACTGTCGGAGCGTCCGGTTTGGAGATTACCACATCGAGCATGGCGGTATTCGGCCAATTCCTGTTACAGCGCGGAAACTGGCAGGGGAAGCAGCTTGTTCCGCCGGAATGGATCGACAGCGCAGGCCGCCCTCATGCAAGCACAAGCGCCGATGACCGCGCCGACTGTGATTTGGGTTACGGTTACTGCTTCTGGTCAGGCCGTTACGGGACATTCCGCGCAGACGGAAAGAAAGGGCAGTTTGTTGTTGTTCTGCCGTTACAGGATGCGGTTGTGGCGATCAACTCAAGCGAAGAGAAGCACATTCCCGTTCTTTACACGGTGTGGGACACAATTTTAGGGCAGTTGTAAATCTACAAGCTGATCTTTGTCCCGGTTCTGCCTGCAATGCCGTCCTGCGCCTTGGTGAGCAGGGTAATCAGCGCCGTATGCGGCTCAGTGGAATCAGCCTGCACAGGAGATGATTTTACAAACGAGACTGCCGCCTGCACCTTGGGGAGCATTGAACCTTTTGCAAATTGATTTTCGGCGATGTACTTTTCCGCTTCAGAAGCAGTCATGGTATCCAGCCACTTTTGATCAGGCTTGCCGAAGTTAACCGCAACTTTTTCAACAGCGGTTAAAATGATGAGCATGTCCGCGCCGATAAGTTCCGCGAGTTTTGCCGCGGAAAAGTCCTTGTCTATAACCGCAGGCATCCCGCGGTACTGACCGTCCTTCATCGCTACGGGAATTCCCCCGCCGCCCGCGGCAATGGGGATATGCCCCGAGGCAAGCAGCGATTTAATTGTCTGCGCTTCAATTATGTTTACAGGTTTCGGAGAAGCTACAACCTGCCGCCAGCCGCGCCCAGCGTCTTCCATTACAGGAATGCCCTTCTCTTTCAGTACATCGGCTTCTTCTTTTGACATGAAACCCCCGATGGGCTTACTGGGATTTTCAAATGCCTTGTCTTTTGGATCAACTTCCACCTGCGTAATTATTGTGGCGACATCTTTTTTTATTCCCCGCTTGTCCAGTTCCATGCGGAGCGTGTTCTGTAAATCGTAGCCGATGTATCCCTGACTCAGGGCGACGCAGACCGACATGGGCAATACCGGAAAATGCCGGTCGGCTTTGGCTGCGGTCTCGAAAGCGGTTTCGATCATCCCCACCTGCGGACCGTTGCCGTGGACAATCGCGATTTCGTGCCCTTCTTCGACAAGGTCTACGATAGCGCCCGCCGTTATCCGAGCGGCTTCCATTTGCTCTTTCAGATTATCTCCAAGGGCATTTCCGCCAAGGGCGATAACGATTCGTTTTTTCATGTTTGACCTAACTGAAATGCCGCATAACGTTACGGGAAACCAGTTTTGAGAATGTTTCCTGCGGGGATTTGATCTTGGCAAGGAAGATCATTGCCGCGATGATGTATGGCTTGTGGCTCGCCTGTTTGTACAATGGAACGCGGTAGCGGTCAAACACCGAGGCGGCAACTTCCCCTTCTTTGCAGCTAATGCCGGAAATATCCGCGGGTAGGCAGTGGAGGTACAGCGCTTTGCCGTTTTTGGTGGTCTTCATCAAGTCTTCTGAACATTCCCAATCTTTGTGTTTTGCGTTTTGCGCCAACAGTTCCTTTTCAAGAGCCTTGATGCCGTCAAAGTCGCTGTTGCCGTACAGATCGGTACGTTTCTCCATTGCGGCAAAAGGCGCCCAGCTTTTTGGATAGACAATGTCAGCGCCTTCGAAAGCGTCCTTCATCGAATTGGACTTGGTGTATTGAGCGCCTGAGGCAGCGGCGTTTTTCTTCGCAACTTCTTCGACTTCGGGCATTACTTCGTAACCTTCGGGGTGCGCAAGGTGAACATCCATGCCGAAGCGGGTGAAAAGCCCAATTACACCCTGAGGCACCGAAAGCGGCTTTCCGTAAGACGGAGAATATGCCCATGTCATGGCGACTTTTTTTCCTTTCAGTTTGTCGATGCCGTCAAAGTGGCGGATAATGTGGTTCATGTCAGCCATTGTCTGGGTGGGATGATCGATGTCGCATTGCAGATTAACAAGGGTGGGGCATTGTTCAAGGTTGCCGTCCTTGTTGCCTTCTTTCACCGCTTTTGCAACTTCCCTCATGTAGGTATTTCCCTTGCCGATGTACATATCGTCCCGGATACCGATAACGTCCGCCATGAAAGAAATCATGTTAGCTGTTTCCCGAACGGTCTCTCCGTGGGCAATCTGGGACTTGCCTTCGTCTAAATCCTGCACCGCAAGACCGAGCAGATTGCACGCCGAGGCGAAGCTGAAACGTGTGCGGGTAGAATTATCGCGGAACAGCGAAACGCCAAGCCCTGAATCGAAAATGCGGGTGGAGATATTATTCTCCCGCAATGCCCGCAGAGCATCCGCTACGGTGAAAGTAGCGAGAATCTCATCGTAGGATTTTTCCCATGTCAGCAAGAAATCATCACCGAACATTTTTTTGAAGTTGAGTTTGTCAAGAATTGACGTGTACTGATTAATATTCATGTTATTTCTCCTTCTTGTTAAGTTCGCTACTGGTATAAATACTCGGTAACGCGGCATAAACTGCGGCGCATTTTACCAAATCCGCTTTCCATGTCTTTTCGTTGGGGGCATGAGCCTGTTCTTCCTTGCCCGGTCCGAAACCGATGCAGGGGATTTTGTTCCGCCCCATAATCGACACTCCGTTAGTTGAAAATGTCCATTTGTCAACCTTTGGCTTGCCGAACATACCTTCGTAGGCTTTTACCATTGCCTTTGTTGGTTTCGCGTTTTCGGGGATGACCCATGTGGGGAAGTAGCAGTCGATGGGGTAGGCAACTCCCGTGTAGCTGGGCTTGTCGTACTTATACATGGAGACTTTTGCCTTGTACTTTTTCACTGTGGGCAGGGCTGATATTTCCGCGAGGGCGCTCTTGTAGGTTTCACCCCATGTCAGGCGGCGGTCGATGGAGATGGCGCACATATCCGCAACGGCGCATCTTGAGGGCGAACTGAAATAAATTTGCGAGACTGCGAGTGTCCCTTTCCCAAGGAACTTATCGTTTTTCAGTTTTTTGTTAAGGTTTTTAACTTCGGCGATTATTTCTCCCATTTTGTAGATTGCGTTGTCGCCGCGTTCAGGCGCAGAACCGTGACACGAAATGCCTTTCACTTCGACCCTTATCTCCATGCGGCCTCTCTGCCCCCGGTTGATGTTGCCGTTAGTAGGCTCTGTAATCACCACAAATTCGGGCTTGATTTTTTCTTCCTTGATGATGTATTCCCAGCACAGACCATCGCAGTCTTCTTCCTGAACGGTGCCTGTTACCATTACGCGGTACTCATCGCTCAAAAGCCCAAGGTCTTTCATTATTTTCGCACCGTAGACTGCCGCCACAGGCCCTCCCAGTTGATCGGAAGCGCCGCGCCCGCCGATTTCTTTTTCGGTCTCGAAGCCTTCGTATGGATCGAACTTCCAGTTGTCTCTGTTGCCAACGCCCACGGTGTCGATATGTCCGTCAAAGGCGATGAGGGTCTTGCCTTTTCCCATGTAACCGATGACATTGCCCATTTTGTCTATGCCGGCTTCGTCAAAGCCAAGTTTCGTCATCTCTTCCACGATGCGGGCGGCAACTTCCTTTTCACCCGCGCTTTCGCCGGGAAGCCGGATTAAATCCCTCAGGAACTTCGTCATGTCCGCCTCGTACCCTTGAGCGGCTTTTTTAATCGCAGCAAAATCAAGCATGAATCTCCCCCTGTCTCTGTAAGTATACAACCATAATACCCGGCGGTACAGGGATTTCTGCTTTACGAAGAGTTTTTTTTGTCATACCATGAGCAATGGGGTTATTCAAAAGAAATGAAAATGTTTACGAAAACGGAACGCATGGCGGCCCTGAATGTGTGATCATATTAAAAAAGGCAGAACTAAAAATTGGGAGGTCTTTGATAAACAAACTGTGCGGGGCATGTACAATCAAAGACGATATGATCCGCTCAAGGCTTGATGGCAATCACAAAAGCGGTCTTTATATGGGCAGTGATAACCAGCCGCGATTGAAGGAATGTAAAGTAAGCGCTAAAGCCTTTGGCTAAAACTTATTCGCACATGGTGTCAGTTTTTCCTGCGTTCTTGAAGGGCGCTTGAATTTTAGTCCGCGCCCGACTGTGGTTTTTCGTCAGACTTTTTGGACTAAAGTCCGCGTCCACGCCTAGCCGCCAGCGTACTGTTATCTCCTTGTTATTATTACATTTGCATCAAATGCCTTTTCTCCAATGGATGTAACAGAATTAGGAATGATAACATTTGTTAGTTGGTTTTCAGCAAAAGCCTCTTCTTCAATTGATGTAACAGAATTAGAAATAGTAACACTGGTTAGCTGGTTATCAAGGAACGCCCCATATCCGATAGTGATAACAGAATTTGGTATAATAACACTAGTTATTTTATTTTCAAGAAATGCTCCTGCTCCAATATATGCAACAGAATTACCGATGGTAACACTGGTTAGTTGGTTATTGGAAAATGCCCTTATATCAATATATGTAACAGAATCCGGAATTGTAATACTGGTTAATTTATTTCCGGCAAATGCCCTGTTTCCAATAGTATCAACAGAATAACCAATGGAAACATTGGTAAGTTTGTTTCCAATGAATGCTTCTTTTCCAATGTATTTTACAGAATCAGGAATGTTGATATGGGTCAGTTGGTTCCAAGCAAAAGTCTGATCCAGAATATCTGTAATAGAATTGGGAATGACAACGCTGTTTAAGTTTGTTCCAGCAAATGCCCCTGCTTTAATAGATGTAACGGGAAAATTATTTATTTTATCAGGTATCACCATGTTTTTACTTTCTCCTTTATATCCTGTAATCGTTACACTTCTATCCCTTACCACATAGGCAAAATCAGATTCAGTTTGCCCACATGCCGAATATATATAACCAGAAATCAAGATAAAAAATAAAACGGCTTCTTTCATTTTAATCCTCTTATTCAATTGTTCAAAAATTATGCAGCCTGAATGTGTAAGGTTGGCGCGGAGTGAGAGTCACTTCACTTATTCGCGCTGGGATACTCTCCGTCCCAGACTACATCACGGAATTTTTCAGGGTCGGTGTTGCCTTCGGTGCTGAACAGCAGCACCACAGAATCGGCGTTTATTCCAAGCGCTTCACGCAAGTCCCTGTACTCGGTGTCACGTAACAGAGTGAAGACCAGTCCGGCTGTAACCGCGCCTGATTCGCCGGAGATAACTTTGTCATCCCCTTTGAGCGGAACTGCCAGAACCCTCATCCCGCGGGAAGCAACCCAGTCCGGCGCTGAGACAAAGAATTGCGCGTAATTTTTGATTATCTCCCATGAAATCGTATTCCCTTCGCCGCAGGCAAGACCCGCCATAATTGTTGAAAGGTTTCCTTTTACTCCGACCAGCTTGCCCGCGAGGTTAGAGATATAAAGGCAGTCCGCCGCGGATGCCTCCACCACGGTCATCACCGGCGGGTTATCGGGAAAGAGGTTTGCGAAATAGCCGATAACAGAGCCGGCAAGGGAGCCGACTCCCGCCTGAATGAAGATATGTGTCGGCTTTTCCACGCCGACGGCTTTAAGCTGTGCGAAGGTTTCTGCGGACATGGATCCGTAACCCTGCATGATCCAGCCGGGGATTTCTTCGTAGCCTTCCCATGCGGTATCCTGCACCATTACGCCGTGGGAATCGGCAGCCGCTTTTTTACCGGCGCGCCGCACCGCGTCATCGTAATTGAGGTCGGTTATGCTGGCGTCCGCCCCTTCATTAAGGATGTTCTGTAAACGGGCTTGAGATGATCCCTTTGGCATCAGCACCACCGATTTCTGGCGCAGCTTGTTAGCCGCCCATGCAACGCCGCGCCCGTGGTTGCCGTCAGTGGCGGTGTAAAATGTAATGTCGCCTAACTTTTGCTTTGTCTCATCCGAGATCAACGTATTGTAATCTATTTCAGCGATGTCTTTTTTCAATGTTTTGGCAATGTAACGCGCGATGGCATAGGAGCCGCCAAGAACCTTAAAAGCGTCAAGGTCAAAACGAAAGGATTCGTCTTTAACATAGATACCTTTAATCCCGAAATAGGCGGCAAGATGCGACAGATTCACAAGAGGGGTTTCAGCGTATTGGGGGAAACTTTTGTGAAACCGGAGCGCCTTCTCCGTTTCGCCGCCTGACATAAGGGAGAGGCTTTTACCGCAATCGGTTTTGGGCATCTCGTTACGCGCCCATTTGATTAACTCTCTGATTTTACAACTCCGCGATTACTTCAATTTCCACAAGGGCGCTTCTGGGAAGCTGTTTGACCGCCACAGTGGAACGGGCGGGCTTGCTGGTGAAATACTTTGCGTATACTTCGTTAAAGGCAGCAAAGTCGTTCATGTCCGCAAGGAAGCAGGTGGTCTTTATTGCTTTTGCCAGAGAAGAGCCAGACGCTTCCAAAACTGCGCTCAAGTTTTTAATGGCCTGTTCTGTCTGTTCCTTGATGGAAGTTCCGATAATTTCGCCTGTCTCGGGCGAGAGTGGGATTTGACCGCATGTAAAGACCAGATTGCCGGAAATGATTGCCTGTGAATAAGGCCCGATTGCCGCCGGAGCGGCGTTTGTTTGTACTTGCTGCATTATAACCCCTTTTTACGCCGCGCCGTTGCATAGCAACGAAGCGGCATATATATCGAACATGAAACGAAGTTTCATGATTTCCCTCCTTGTTTAATGATAACATGAAGGGGTTCAATGTCAAGTTTTTTGGCTATGCGGCTGTTGCCGGTTCAAGGTATTTTTCAATAAATTCTTCCTTGACACGCAGAAGGTCTTCCTTCGGAAGATCCGCCAGTACTTTCCAGCCAAGGTCAAGGGTGCGGCCAATATCGCGGTTTTCTTTCTCGTTCTGTATCAGGAAAATCTGCTCAAACCTTTCCCCGAATTTCAGATAACGCTTGTCGGCGGGGGAGAGTTCCTCCTCGCCGATGATCGATACAAGGTTGCGCACCTGTTTCACTTTTGCATAAGCGGCAAAAAGCTGGCTGGATACATCCTTGTGATCCTCCCTCGTCATGCCAGGCCCGATGCCGTCTTTCATCAAACGCGAAAGGCTCGGAAGTCCCGCCACCGGCGGATAAATCCCGCGCTGGTAAAGCTCGCGGTCAAGGACAATCTGCCCTTCGGTGATGTAGCCTGACAAATCAGGAATCGGGTGGCTGATGTCGTCATTGGGCATGGAGAGAATCGGTATCTGGGTAATGGAGCCGGAAGAACCTTTGATCTTTCCCGCTCTTTCATACAGCGAAGCAAGGTCTGAGTAAAGGTAGCCGGGATAACCCTTGCGGCTCGGTACTTCACCGCGTATCGAGGAAACTTCCCGCATCGCTTCACAGTAATTGGTCATGTCGGTCATCACCACAAGGACGTGCATATTCTTTTCGTAGGCAAGATATTCGGCGGCGGTCAGGGCGCAGCGCGGCGCAACCAGCCGTTCAAGGGAAGGGGAGTCCGCCAAAGAGAGAAATACCACCACATTGGAAAGAACTCCCGAATGTTCAAAGTCGTCAAGGAAGAAACGGGCAACATCGTTTTTAACGCCCATTGCGCAGAAGACAATGACAAATTGTTCCGCTGTTTTTTCTCCATCATCAAATGAAAGTATCTTTGCCTGACGGACAATCTGGGCGGCAAGGCGGTTATGCGGAAGCCCGTTGCCGGAAAAAATAGGGAGCTTCTGCCCGCGGATGAGGGTGTTCATTCCGTCAATCGCGGAAATTCCTGTCTGGATAAAATCGCGCGGGTAGGTGCGCGCATAGGGGTTAATAGGAAGGCCGTTAATGTCGCGCCTTACCGAAGAAAAGATGCTGCCGTACCCGTCTATGGGTTCTCCAAGGCCGTTGAACACCCGCCCTAAAAGGCCTGTGCCGACACGCAGTTCCATTGGTCTGTCCAGAAACTCGACCCTGCTATCCTCTGCGGAAAGCCCGGTACTGTTGCCGAATATCTGAATGGCAGCCCAGTCTTCGCTTATATCCAGCACACGACCAAGCCTTCTGCCGCCGTCCCTGTCATAGACTGCCACAAGTTCGTTGAAGCCCACATTGCGGCTACGCGTAGTGATCACTACCGGCCCTTCAATGCGGGTAAACCCTTTGTATTCGATGCCCCTCATATTTTCTTAAGTTTCAGCCTAGCCGATTTAACGTGTCTGTTCAATTGCAGTCCCCAGCCATTTTTCTATCGAAGACCGGACAGAATATCCGTTACGGTCTGCGCATTTTTCGCTTTCTTTATGCTTGCAAGCCCTTCTGATTGAGCAAGTGCAAAAAGTTGATTTAAAATATGCAGATGGCTTTCATGCGCCTGTCCTCCGATTATCAGCATAAATACAACGTAAACAGGCTTGTTATCCAGAGCGTTATAATCAATGCCTGATTGCGATACGCCTATTGCTCCGACTATGTCAGTCATTCCGTTGCAAAAACTATGCGGAATAGCAACACCTGATGCAATTCCGGTGCTTAGTTTGTTTTCACGTTCCCATAATGAGGCAATCATTGAAGAGCGATCACATTCAGGATGAACCGCTGTTATTGCCTCGGTTAGTTCATCAAAAACCGCTTCTTTGGTTTTACTTTCAAGATTTAATCTAATGGATCGTGAGTCGAAAATTTCACTTAAAGAAATCCCCATATAACCTCCTTGCTTTACACGGCAAATTATTACTGCCGGTGCTTTTGAACAGAGAAAAGCATAAAATGGAAATTGAGGATCAAATTCTTAAATTGAGATGAATGGTGTTTTTACTATTTGGACAAACTTTGAAGTTTACCGCATGTATTGTGAATGCCGTAAATTCAGCGGCATCATATATTTCAACAGGCATCAACAAGCGCATTATCCCATTCCGCTGTGTGGAAGAGGAAGCCTTATTCGATCTGCCTACGGTGTGTATATCTTCAGCCAGACAATCCATAGTATGATCCATCGTGGCAAATATGCCTGTTGAACAAGGTTGATCTGCTGCCATGCCGGTATTATTGGGGATTTCAGTTATTGAAAATGCAAATGTTCCAAAAACCGCAACTGTAAGAACTGCCGCCATGATTTGATTATTTCGTTTTTTCCCTGCTGATTGCAGCATATATCAATTATAACATTTTGGTTTTTGAAGGTCAAGTTTTGTTTACCCTTTCCCGCTTCAAAAACTGTCCGCGTCCCGCCGCGCCGGTAAACTTTCCTTCACGGGCAATTACTTCGCCGCGTGAAATT
This sequence comes from Treponema sp., assembly GCA_031256035.1. Classification (GTDB taxonomy): domain Bacteria; phylum Spirochaetota; class Spirochaetia; order Treponematales; family Breznakiellaceae; genus WQXQ01. The sequence continues at coordinate 13,251 of JAIRRJ010000003.1, forward strand.
GTCAGTACCGGCCAGCCTTGCACTTCCAGTCCTTCGTATGCGGTGTAATCAGCGTTACCGTGCATCAGTTCCCTTGTGAGGGTTATCCGCTTTTCGGGATCGATGACGACAATATCCGCATCGGAACCGGGCGCGATAACTCCCTTCCGGGGATAAATGCCGAAAATTTTTGCGGGATTTGCGCAGCAAAGATCGGTAAAACGCCTAAGGCCCAAGCGCCCTTTTGCCACCTCACCGTACATGAGAGGAATCCTTTCCTCTATGCCGGGCGCGCCTGAGGGGCATTTGGTAAAATCATCCTTACCTGCCATTTTTTGGCTCTCAAACAAAAAGGGGCAATGATCGGTAACGACAGTATCAATCTCCATTGTAAGCCCTCGCACTTGCAGTGCGTCCATGAGGGCTTCCCTGTCTGCCATTGCCCGTAACGGCGGACACATGATATATTTAAGCCCCTCGTTTCCCGGCAGCGAGTAACGGCTTTCGTCGAGTAACAGATACTGAGGGCAGGTTTCTACATAAAGATTTTTCTGCCCGTGTTTTTTTGCGGCATTGGTTAATTCCAGCCCAAGACGAGTACTCAAATGCACGATGTAAAGCGGCGCGTTATCTGCCATGCGGGCAAAGAAGATCATGCGGCTTATTGCCTCAGCTTCACATTCGGCAGGGCGGGACTTTGGGTGAAAAACGGGGGCTGTCTTTCCCTCAAGCCTAAACTCACTGCGCAGAAGATTGATTACCCCGTCATTTTCGGCATGAACAGCAACAAGCAGCCCCAGCTCTTTCGCTCGTCTTAGAACCTTAAACACATCACCATCAGAAAGTTTATACGCATAGGTAAGGTACAGCTTGTAACTTGTAATCCCTTCTCCTGCTAATTTCCCCATCATGGACAGGACTTTATCATCAACATGCTGGAGCACTCCGTGGAAACCGTAATCGATAACCGCCCTGCCCTCCGCAAGACCGTGGTACTTTTTTATCTGATGATCCAAATCGCAGCCTGCAGGCCCGAAGCCGGGGTGATCGATAATAGAGGTTGTCCCCCCGCAAGCGGCGGCTATCGTGCCTGAATAAAAATCATCGACGGCACTGAATCTCCCCGTATCAAGATTAAGATGGGTATGCGCGTCAACGCCGCCGGGAATAACGATCTTCCCCGTCGCATCGATCACTTCAATATCGGGGGAATCCTCAATGGGCAAATTATTTCCGATTTGCGCGATTTTTCCGTTTTTACAGAGTATATCACAGACGGTTTCGGCATTTTCGGTTACAGCCAAGCCGTTTTTTATAAGAAGGGTTTTCATGGTTCTGCCAGAATGGTACACCGTAATTTTATTTTTGGCGACCCAGAACAGTTTCCGGCATCTTCAATGTGAGGATTTTTGAAGGGAGACACTCACATAGCCATGCCTTCACACATGGAATTGTACTTTTTTCCGATTATGTGATATACTGCAAACGGACGTAGGAGGCTGGGTAATGAAGAAAAGGGGAATCTATATTGCACTGTTTTTTGCGGTTATCACGGGCATTTCAGCCCAGGAAAACCTGCCGGAAATGTGCATGGCGATTGAATGTGAGACCTCCAAAGAAGGTGTCTATGTGACCCATCCGACTCATCCATTCGGAACAAAGCTCTTGATTACCAACATGATAACTCAGCTTGAGCTTGAAGTTCTGGTCGGCGGAAGGCCGGAAAATAAATTCGGCGGAATGATCGAAGTATGCGAATTGGCGGCTTTTTTTCTTGGTATGGAACCGGGGGTTCTGACACAGGTACGTGTCGTGGTAATTGAAAAACCAGCTTCTCAGCTTGCTATGCGGCCGCGGTTGGCAGTATCGCAAACCGGACGCGCGGTGGTACTGAGCAGCGGCGATGAATTAATCGCCCTTCATGCTTCCCTTCCGGTGAATTCACAAGCCGTCCTGACTAACACAGCAAACAAAAAAAAGGTAACTGTTACGATTAAAGGGCGCCTTCAGGCATCCAAAGACAGAATTGTGGAAATATCCCCTGCCGCCGCAAAGGAGCTGGGGATAAAAGATTCCGCCGAAGTACATCTTGAGAGCGTTAAATAAAAAAGGAGAACATCAATGAAAAAGTTACGGACAACAATATTTTTCATTCTTTCACTGGCAGCAATTTTTGGCATTGCCTCGTGCAAATTATCAACCGGCAAGAGCAAGCAGCTTGTAATTTATACATGGGAGGATATGTTTCCGCAGGATATTCTCTCCGCGTTTGAAAAAGATAATCCAGGCATCAAAATCGTTTACAAAACATTCGATGAAAATGAAGAAATGCTGGATGAATTGATAAGAACTGACGGCGGTGAGTACGACATCATCATAGCTGACGATTACATTGTAGAGTTTGTTACCCATCCCGACTGGGCTTTGGCGCAGAAGCTGAACAAGGGCAAGATCGAAAATATCGATAACATCGATTATTTTTACCAGCATCAGTTTTACGATCCACACAATGAATACACGATCCCCTACGGCGCCGGCATACAAACCATTGTGTACGATCCCGCAAAAATAAAGCAGGAAATCACAGGTTATAAAGACCTGTGGGACAGTTCCCTGAAAAACAGCGTAGGCATTATCGGCAACTATCGCGTCGTTAACGGCATGGCGCTCAAGGCCATTGATACGGATTACAACACAATTGATACCGCCAAAATAAGGCATGCGGGAGAAATGTTAAAGTCGCTGGCGCCTAACATTCGCGTCATCAAGGATACCGGTCTTGAAGATGATTTAATCGCCGGCAGGATTTCCGTTGCGGTAATGTATACGGATCAGGCGATAAAATCAAAACAGGCAAGACCGGAGCTGAAAACGGTATTTCCCATTGAGGGCATCGGGTTCGGCATAATGGCGGCGTTCATTCCCAGCAAAGCGCCCAACCCGGATGCGGCTCACCGTTTTCTGGATTATATCCTCGATCCGAAACTGGGCGCCCGGTGTTTTGAGTATCTGGGCTATTACTGCACCTTTAAGGCTTCTCAGGCGCACATCAATCCCGAAATGAAAAAACATCTGATACTGCCGGATTTACACAGTTTTGAGATGATCCAGAATGTCTCTCAGGAAGCTGAGGATGAACATGGCAGGATATGGGTTGAATTTTTAGCGGCAGTCGGAGACTAGCTAAAAATCATTTAATCGATTCGTTTATCAGCGTTTCAGCATCGAAAGAAGCCATCAAAGGCACAGCATCCTTGGCCTCTCCCTGCACTCCGTTGATATGGTTAATAAGGCTCGACTTTTCCAGCATTACCACAGTCCAAACTGCGCCTTCATCGTCCATATCCTGCTCAATAATTGAGACGCCTGAAAGAACCGCATTTGAGAGCGACATTGTAATGGTCTCCCGGAAAATGGTTTCCGCTGAAGTATCCGTTTTATTGATGATCGAATAATTGCGGACAAGTTCTATTGTAACTTTGTTAATTTGACGGGCAATTTCCGCGCGGGCGCGGGTTGCGGAGGTAGTCCGCGATATGCTGATGGTTGCGAACTTTGCGCTTCCTACGCCAATCAACGCATCCTGCGGCGCATTATTTACGGCATCCATAACAAATTGCGGAACATCGGCAATTTCTCTTTCCAGCTTAATTTCCGGCATAGCTTCTTTTATAATTTCCTTTTTTTCCTCTTTTCCTTCTTTCTGCGGATTTTTAGGCGTACAAGACATTGACAACACAGCCACAACAAGTAAAAAAAACTTTAACATAAATGATTGCCTCCTTTAGAACGATACCAGCAGGTAAAAAAAGTAACAAGTCTGTATATGATGATTTCCTCGAATTTATTCGTGTTGAGGGGTTTAATACTCCGCCCTTCAGGGCGCTGAAAAAGGTATTAAACCCCGAATACAAATACCATTTAAGAACAACATACCCTGTCCCTTTAGGGCGGGGTTGTTGATTGTTTCCCGAACCGGGCAAGCGTCCGATCCAAACTGTCAGCAAAGGATTTCAGTTCCCTTTTGCCGTAGTTCGCGGTTCTTTGATATTCCAGGCCGTTGTCGGCAAGCCCCACCATAAAGTTACGCAGGGACAATAACTCGTTTATATTGTTCCTGTCGAAAACCCTGCCCCGGTCATCCATCACCGAGGCGCCCTTTTCGACAAGCCGCTTTGCAAGGGGAACATCCCGCGTGATCGCAAGATCGCCTGATTCCGCCAATTCAACAAGACGGTCATCAGCCGCATTTTCGCCTGCCGGGCAGATTTCCATTTCGGCTCCGCCGGGGATTGGGCGGTTGGCGGCAAATATGATGCGCAGCTGTTGTTTTGCCGCCCGCTTGAGCGCCAGCTCCCTTGCCGCTTTGGGGCAGGAATCGGCATCCACAAGGATTTTCACGGTACTCCGGCGGCAAAGAGGGAAAAATTGCCGTCAAAGGAGCCTTTCCAAGGTTCAGGCACAAAGAACGATTCACCTTTTTTGAAAGACATGCCGCCAGTACGCACTTCCCCTTCTGCGACAATGCAAATCGAGGGGCATTTTCCGGGAAAGATCGAGCCGCCTTCTTTGCCGCGCAAGAGGGAAAGAGAAAATTCTTTACAGTGCGCGGGATAGCGGAAGCAATCATGAGAAGGGGCGGCGATTATTTCCGGCATGAAGGGAGAAAATTCGAGAATGTTTACAAGTTCTGAAATGTCAATGTGCTTGGGAGTAAGCCCGCCGCGCAGCACATTGTCGGAAGCCGCCATCAGCTCTATTCCAAATCCGTTTACATACGCATGAAGCAAGCCGGCGGGAACAAAAATTGCCTGCCCCGGTTCGAGTGTAAAAAGGTTGAGATAAAGCGGGGATAGCACCGCCGGATCAGAGGGATACTGGGCGGCAAAAGAACGCATCAGCTCCCATTGTTCAGGTGAGATGACTGCTTCGCAGGCGGCATCCGCGCTTTCAAGAATGAAGGAGCTTAATCTCTCTCGTTCGCTTGCCGAAAGAGCGAAAAGGGCGCGGAAAAAATCTTTAAGGCTGCCCGCCTCAAGAGCGCGTAACAGTGGGGCTAAGGTTTCTTTTAACGGCAGCGCTTCAAGCAGTTTATACGTCTCTGTTGTTTTTCTGAAACCAGCCATCACCGTAAAGGGTGTTAGAGCGCACAGTATCTCCGGCTTGTGGTTTGGGTCTTTGTAATTCCGCTTCGGATCGTCAAGGGCAAGGCCGGCTTCGTTTTCACGTTTGAAACCTTCCCGCGCCTGTTGCAGGTTCGGATGAGCCTGTATGGAGAGGGGCTTTCCGGCAGCCAATAATTTGAAAAGAAAGGGAAGCTGCCCTCCCGCCAAGTCAATCAACTTTCCGCCGGCTTCCGTCTGTGAAGGCGCGCCGGGATGGGTTCCCATCCACATTTCAGCCCATGGCTTTCCGTCTTTTTCAACGCCCAGAAACTCAGGGATTGAATCAGGCGATCCCCATTCATAGTTTTTTATCTGATTGACAAGCCTGTAAATATCAGCCATTAGCGGGGTTTTTACCAAACGCCTGATCCAGCTTTGCGATCAGGTTCTGCGTCCGCTCTTCCAGTTCAAGGGATACGGATTCCCCTCGCAGCCTCATCTTGTTGATTTCATCGCATAACAAAAAGCCCGTCAGAATTGCGATATTGAGTTTATCGGTAATGCCGGAGATACTTTGTGTATTTTCAACAGCTTCCCGGTACTGGGACAATACTTCCTGTAGGTATGACTCGTCTTCATCCGCCGTTATGGTAAATGAAGTTCCCAGAATGTCCAGTGACAGTACATTTGCCATGAAAATCCTTAAAAAATATCCAGTTCACCTTCCGCAGAAGAATCTCCGTCAAGGTCGTCATCCGGGGCTTCTTTTTTGGGAATCTCAAAGAATATTTCTTTTGAAGGCGCGGCGGCGGATACCGGTTTTTCTGTATCTTTAACCGCGCTCTTTGCCGCCGGTTTTTTGGTGTTTTTCTTTTCGTTAAGGCTTTTTTCAAACGCATCTTCAAACTGGTTAAGCCGGTCAAGGGCGGCAAGGATTCCGTCTTCAATGCGCCCCTGATCTTCTTTGAACCTCATAACCAGCACTTCAAGCTCATCAATCCGCTTTTGATTGCTTTCCAGCCTTGCCTGCAGCCCCGCTTTTTCCGAAACCAGAGCCGCGTTTTCAGCGGTTACCTTACGCACATATTCAATTGCTTTGGCGACACGCGACTCTAAAAGTTCAACTTGCTCAAGGCTGATCATAATTTATATTCCCAGCGCGGCTTTCGCCTTTGCGGCTACAGCCTTGAATGCGGGTTTATCTTCGGTCGCAAGCCATGCAAGGGCTTTGCGGTCGATGATGACGCCGGCTTTATCAAGACCGGCTATCATCCGCGAATAGGAAAGACCCTCTTCCCGGCAAGCCGCGTTGATCCTGATGATCCACAGCCGGCGGAAATCGCCTTTCCTGTCTTTTCTGTCGCGGTATGCGTAAGTGAGAGCCTTCGCGACCGCATCCTTGGCGGTTTTGTAATTCGAGCCGCGCCTTCCCCAATAACCCTTCGCCTGTTTTAATATTTTTTTACGATGGTCTTTTCGTTTTGAACCGTCTACTGCTCTTGACATAGCTTCCCTCTTTAATTGCTCTTACCCGTAGGGCAGAAGCTTTTTTTTGATTACCGGCACATTATCGCCGGACAGGATACCCGCATGACGCAGTCCCCGTTTCCGCTTTGTTGACTTCTTCGTCAGAATATGGCGCAGATTCTGTTTCTTGTACTTTACCTTGCCTGTACCGGTAAAGGAATAACGCTTTGCCGCGCTCTTTTTTGTTTTCATCTTGGGCATTTGCCACCTCTCTATTTTTTGGTTTTGTGACTAAGAACCATGGACATGAACCTGCCTTCCATTGCAGGAGGTTTGTCCATTACATACTCTCCCTCAATACGGGAAAGAACATCCTTCATCACATCAAAACCAAGTTCCGTATGGGCAAGCTCGCGCCCCCGGAACCTGATCGTTACTTTTACCTTGTTGCCGTCAGCCAAAAACTCCTTTATATGCTTCGACTTGAAATCCAGATCATGATCATCGATCTTCGGCTGCATCCTGATTTCTTTAAGTTTCAGGATTTTCTGTTTTTTCTTGGAATCCCGAATCTTTTTCTCGTTCTCAAACTTGAACTTTCCGTAATTCAGAACTTTCACCACCGGAGGAACCGCCTGGGGCGCTACCTCCACCAGATCAAGGCCTGCCTCTCTGGCAATTTCGAGCGCTTCAGAGACCGCCATAATTCCCTGACGTTCTCCCTCCTCCCGGATAAGTCGGACTTCCCGCACCCGAATCTGTTCATTTATGCGTAAATCTTTTTCCGCCAACTGGCCTCCTTCATGGTTTTCAGGCAGCCGGACTACGGGGAAGACCGGCTGCTACCTTGAGACATTCTATCAAAAAAAGCGTAATAATGTCCAGTCCTACCGGTAATTCTCAGTTTAAGGAAAAAGAACCACCTAAACAAAACTTTGCCTGTGATTACCGCAGCAAATCTACAGGCGGCTGCGCCCAGTACTTTTAGAAATGTATGCCTGAATAAGGTTCCTGGGGGGCCTGCCGGAGGTCAAAAGCACCTTGCAAGCAAGGCACTTTTACCTAAGGAAGCCGCTTTCGCGGTTTTCAAAAACCCCTCAAGTAGTTTCTTTGGCATACATTTCTGAGTCTGTGTGTAAAATCCGCAGCCCGCCCATAGGCGTTATAGCGGCATTTTGCATGACAATTTATCATCATGAGGGATTATTTTCATTCTTACGGTAATATTTGACCTGCAATAAACGAGCATATCTCTTGGGAGTGTGGCAGAGGAGGCTGGGAAATCATTCTTGAATTCTCCGCCGGAGGAGACTTCGAACCTATGGTTCGCAGGCTCCGTAGGCGGACTCCTCAAGCGCATTTTCCAGCCCCCTGCTGCCACGCGCCAGAAAGATATACATGATTTATGTGGATTTTGTTTAGAACTGAGAATGGCTGTAGTCCGGCGGGCTAAAAATCCCGGATTTGCGTTACAATCAGCCCGACTATAATGCCGAACAAGGTAACAATGGACGCTGTCCGGTTTTTGGTCATAATGATGGATTGCGGCACTATTTCGCCAAAAACAATGTACAGCATCGCTCCGCCTGCCGCCGAAAGAGACACGGCTGTCGCAAAATTTGAAATGCTTCCCATTACCATTCCGATAATCCCGCCCAAAAGCGTGGGGGCGCCGGACAGGGCTGTCATAAATACCACTTTCCATCGTTTTATACCGCCTGCAAGCAGGGGCGCCGCGATAGCCATTCCTTCGGGGATATTGTGCAGAGCAATCATAATTGCCAAAAGCGCGCCAAGCTGAAAATCATGGCTGCCGCCCGCGCCTATGGCTATTCCTTCGGGAATATTGTGCAGACCTATAGCCATTAGTATCAACATCCCTGAGCGGATCATGCGCGCATGGTTATGTTCATGGATAAACGAGCTTTCATGGTACAGCTCTTCGGGGGTGTGATGTATTTTGAGATCGTCCCCTTTTGTTTTTGTTATTTTATCTATAAGGCGGTTTAACGCCATCACGACAACTATGCCGAGAATAAGACCGAATATGCAAACGGTGATGCCGCCAAGGGCAAACGCTTCGGGAACAAGGCCAAAACAAACGATGCTGGTCATAACGCCTGCGGCGAATGACAACATCAGGCAGATTATGTTTTCCGATGACCGCCTGAACAATACCGCCGAAGCCAGCCCGCCAAACCCTGTCCCGCAAATCCCGGCGATTGCGCTGAATAAAATCAGTTGTAACATTTTTTACGATATTACGGGTGTTTTTTGATATATCTACCCATAGCAAACAAACATATACTAATCAATATCAAGGAAATACCCACAATTAGTTGGAACAACATACTTACCTCCAAATTAACTTTTTATCCAAGATACAATTATATCAATAATAGCCAAAATGCCAAGTATACCAACAGCAGTTCCGGCAATATTGAACATCTGTACCACTTTACTTTGCGGCCTTGCCATAATTTCAAGTACCTTATCCAGAGTATCGCTAATATGCTTTAAAGTGGCCTTTTCTTCTGCATCCATACAATTACCATATAACGAAAACCGGTCTGCGTCAAGGAATCGCAAGTTCCCCCAAAAAGGTGAAGTTTAGCCCTTCATGGTGGGATTGTTGCAAAGACAGGACGCTATTACTCAGTTAAATTACAAGGCTGGTCGGAACATGCCTATAGGATTTCCCCAAAATTAACCGTGGTGCCTCAAGTAAAAATCGAACCGTAGGAATAGATGCCTCAAGATAGAAAATCTAACCAAAGGAACCGAAGCGCAACGGCTTCAAGTTTGATTTATGAACAAACACAGGAACA
>JAIRRJ010000027.1 GCA_031256035.1 Treponema sp.
GCATGGCGGGCATTTTTTTATATTCAAAGCTGTCCACCTTGAAACCCTTTTGCTGTTTCTCAACCAGATCGGGCATAAACAACGCCCACTGCACCGAGGCGTCACAGTCTTTTAAATAATTGATAAACCCAAAAAAATCTACACTGTCAGTTCCTGTAGGGCCTGTTTTATTTCCCGCAATTATCTCCCGGATACCGCGTTCCCGCATTGTCGAAAAATCCGCAAAAACTTTGGCAACTGTTTCGCGTAACCGTTCATCATGCGCAAGTCCTGACAGTTCATCGTCAAATCTATCTAACGCCTTAAACACAGCTGTATTTACTATGCCGGATGAATCCAGTTCCTTTAAGTACACCCGAAGCCGGGCATTTTGTTCTTTGAAACGCGCAAACACTCCATGCATCAGAATCTGTTCGTTTTCTTCGAGTTTATCATCACTCCATTGGGAATCATCAAGTATCCATTCGGTCAGCGCATCAAAGACACCCGGGTTTTGCCCTCTTGCTCTTCCCGCCCAGTTAACAATTCTGTTGTACTTATCAGCATTGCTCTGTTTCTCATCTTTTTTTCCGTCGATGCCGCTCCAATCGACCAGATGAAATTCGTCAATAAACTTACGTGCCATGTCAAATCCTCCTTGTATGGTTACATTAATAGTCAGCGGATGAAACAGTCGAACCTGTCCCTCCCGCACTTTTGATGGCGGCACTCCGTGGAACCGCGTAAATGCTTTGGAAAAGCTCTCCTGCGTATCGTACTGATAGCGCATAGCCACATCAATGATTTTGCTGTCCGGCTGCAGCAAATCCTGTGCAGCCAAACTCAGCCGTCTGTTCCGGATATAATCGCCAATGGTCATGCCCATTACCACATGGAAAACAAACTGGAAATGCGAACTTGACGTGTATGCTTGTTTTGATATTTCATCAATGCAAATGTCGTTAGTCAGATTATTTTCGATGTAAGTTATGACACTTGTAAGTCTATGAATCCAGTTCATTAACCATAATAATACGATAACAGGACAAAGAAAGCCATGTCTTTAAATACGGAGTTTTGTCAGATTGACACCCTTTTGCCGGAAGCGGGTTTCGCCAAGGTAGAGATTTACGGCGACAGGGACGAAAGCCCCTACGACAGGAAAGCGGTAAAACTTATCGCGGTCGGGAGAATGTAACAAAGACTTTACGTTCCCGGTATTTGGGTTTAAAATAAAAATAAGCGAGGAAAAATATGGCTAAGAAATTAAGGTACGGTATTATAGGCTGCGGCGGGATTGCGTATGGGAAGCACCTTCCGGCTATTCACAAACTGGCGGATACGGAAGTTACATCTTATTGCGACATAGTGGGCGAGAGGGCGGTCAGGGCAAATAAGGATTTTTCCGGCGGCAGGGGAAAGGTTTTTACCGATTACCGGGAGCTTTTGAAAGAAGAGCTGGATGCGGTATTCGTGCTTACGCCGAATAATTCCCATAGCGAGATCTCTGTGGCTGCCCTGAAATCAGGCAAGCATGTAATGTGTGAAAAGCCGATGGCGAAAAATTATGCGCAGGCAAAAGCGATGCTGGCAGCAAGAGACGAAAGTAAAAAACTGCTTACTATAGGTTACCAGAACCGTTACCGGCCTGATAGCCTGTACCTAAAGGCTGAGTGCGATAAGGGCGCATTGGGGGAGATTTATTACGCTAAGGCGACAGCCCTCCGCCGCCGCGCTGTCCCTACCTGGGGCGTGTTTCTTGACGCTGAAAAACAGGGAGGCGGGCCTCTCATTGACATTGGGACTCATGCTCTTGATTTAACCCTCTTCATGATGAACAACTATGAGCCTTTGTACGCTGTCGGGACTGTGTACCATAAACTCAATAAAGAAAAAGAAGCTGGTAATTCATGGGGCGATTGGGATACAAAAGCGTTCACTGCCGAAGATTCTGCCTTTGGTTTTGTTGTGATGAAAAACGGCGCTACGATAATCCTCGAATCAAGCTGGGCATTGAACACTACAAGAGAAAGGGAATCTGTAACGACACTCTGCGGCACGAAAGGCGGCGCTGATATGCCCCAAGCCGGAGAGCTTGTTATCAACGGCGTGAAAAACGGCAAGCTCTATAACCTTACGCCCATGCTGCGGCCGGGCGGCGTTGCCTTTTACGATGGAGACGCGGAAAAGGATTATGAAAGAGAAGCCAGGACATTCAGGGACGCAATCCGCGGAAAGGGTAAACTCTACGTGCTTCCCGAACAGGCGCTTGTCGTTACAAGGATTCTCGAAGGGATATACAAATCAGCGGCATCGGGGAAACCTCATTATTTCGATAAGGAGTAGGGGATGCCCGAAACCATAAAAGTAACTGTCTGGAATGAATACGATGATCATCAAAAAATCCCTGAGATAGCCTCGGTCTATCCAGATGGAATGCACAACGCCATCGCCGGTTTTTTGAATAAGGAGTCGGGTATATCCGCGGGAGTTTCGATAATCACCGATCCCGAACAGGGGCTTTCTCATCAGATTTTGGATGATACCGGTGTGCTTATCTGGTGGGGGCACATACATCACGGGGCAGTGCAGGATGATCTTGCAAAGCGGGTAGTTGAAAAGGTTCAGCGGGGGATGGGGATCATCTTTTTACATTCCGCACACCAGTCAAAACCTTTTATGGGGCTTTTGGGGACAACCGGGCGCCTCGGCTGGAGGGAAGCCAGAGAGAAATCCAGAGTGTGGACGGCTTCACCCGCCCATCCCATCGCGGATGGCGTCCCTGAACAGTTCCTCCTTGATAACGAAGAAATGTACTCTGAACCTTTCGGGATTCCCGAACCGGACGCGACGGTATTCATAAGCTGGTTTGAAGGCGGCAATGTCTTCAGGAGCGGCGTTACATTTCAAAGAGACCTCGGCAGGATTTTTTACTTTCAGGGCGGGCATGAAACCTTTCCCACATACCATAACCCCCATGTGCAGCGGATAATTACAAACGCGGTAAAGTGGGCAAAACCAACGATGCGCGCCCCTTCCCTTGATTGCCCAAACATGGAAGCACTGGAGAAAATAAAAGGATAGATTTTACATGTCTTTGCAGGGCAACATCACTACAATAGTAAAAGAATGGTATCCATCAGTGTGTTTCAGTTTAATGCTCACCATTTTTGTATATTACTTGATTTCACTTTGGTATTTTCCAATTAACTCGTCTATTTCTTTGATTAGACGTTGTTTTATCACCATTAAATCCGAAGTAACTGTACAAGCTGCCGCCTCTTCTGTTGGATGTTCAAGAAACAATTGATATGGCATCAATTCAAGAATGTCGGAAATGTACTGGATAACTTCCGGGGATGGGAAATTTTTACCATTTTCTACTGCGTTCAGGTAATTGGGCGTAATATTAATCATTTCAGACAATTTTAGCTGGCTTATCCCCCTTTTTTTCCGCCAAAACCGTAGATTCTCAATAAAAACCTTCTGAAAATGGGTCATATATAATCCTAACCATATTCTTCCCATTATCCGTACACTGTATTGCAGTATATTCAACTGTTATACAGTTGACATTAGGTATTATTTATGGAATTATTACAGTTAGGATACCTGTATTAGATGGTATTCAATATTTTGCAAATCAAGAAAAGGAGAAAGAAATGAAAGTTATGGCGAATGTAAAAAAGTTGTGTGGTATTTTGGCGTTTTTTGTTGTGGCACTGTTTGCGTCTTGTTCGACAATGGTGGGATTTCACGTATTTGACAAGGAATCAAACCAAATATTACAGTCAGATTATTCCATCATCATAGATGGTAGAACTGTAGTGCGTCCGAACCAATCTGCCAAGTTATCTACCGCTATTTGGAAGAAACATCAGGCAAAAATACAGGTAAACGGTTATGTGGTCGAGGAACAAACACTCGAAAAAAGAGTGTATTGGGGAAAGATCATTTTGCCGGGGGTTCTGTTTTGTTACGGCCCCAGAGAAGACCAACTCGTTTATGTGATAAAGCAAAGTTCAGCTATGGCGACAGAGCAGAGACAAAAATTTACCCAAGCTATAGACCGGGCAAGCAGTACCCTGATTTCAGAAATGGCGGCAAATGAAACTGTGGCGGTAATTAGTGTGTCATCAAATAATCAGGAGACGGCTTCATTTGTTATGGATGAGCTTGAATTTCAACTGGTTAGTTCTAAAAAGTTCAAAATGGTAGACCGGAAAACCATTGACTCAATCAGGGCGGAACAGAACTTTCAAATGTCAGGCGATGTAAGCGACGATTCAGCCGTTTCAATCGGGAGTATGCTTGGAGCCACTATTGTTATGACTGGGACAATTTCCAGTTCAAATAACATCCAGCAGCTCACCTTAAAAGCCCTGGATGTAAAAACAGCGCGGATTATTGCGATGACTCGAGAACAGTTTTAATTTATCAATGGGGAATGTCAAAAAAAGAATTTACCACGAAGGAAAAAGGCAAAAACCCTATTAAAACGCGTAAAAAAATGGCCGCTTGCAGCTCAAATTTATGGTATACTGGAAGGTATGAAAAACAAGCGGCATTTATTTTTGAGTATACTGTTGTTTGCGGCTTGCAGTTCTACAGAGGTGTTCCGGGAAACAACAGTGGAAACCGAGACGCCGGAGGCTGCCCTTCGCACAGCGCCTTTTTCGCGCGGAGTGAATTTTTCCGGTTGGTTTGAATCTTTCAGCGCTCAGGGGATTCCGTTTACCAAGTATACCGAACAGGATTTTGCCGATGTAAAAAGCCTTGGCGCGGATGTTGTCAGGCTTCCGATCAGGATGCACAGCATGACCCTTGGCTCGCCTGGTTATACCATCGATCCTTTACTGTTTAAGTTTCTTGACAGGGCAGTGGACTGGGCGGAAAAACACGGGCTGTACCTTATCATTGATAATCATTCATTTGATCCTGAGTCTCCCACTGAAGATGACATCGACAAAATTCTGCTGCCGGTATGGGCGCAGGTAGCGGAGCGTTATAAGAACCGCAGCGATTATATTATTTATGAGATTCTCAATGAACCCCACGGTATTTCTGACAAGCGCTGGGGAGAGATTCAGGGAATGGCAATAGAGACTATCCGTAAAATAGATCAGAAACATGCGATTATGGTCGGCGGCTCTGAATGGAATTCCATTGAAAAACTTTCCGCCTTGCCGGAGTACACTGATCCTAACCTTATTTATACATTTCATTTTTACGATCCTTTCCTGTTTACCCATCAGGGCGCTTCGTGGGGCGAACCGTTGCTTGTAAATCTGAGAGACGTTCCCTTTCCTGCGGACAAAAAACGAATGCCCAAAACACCCGCCAAACTCAGGGGAACATGGATCGAGGGTTCACTATTGCACAGTTACACGAAAGACGCATCTTTAAGCAAGCTCTACGCCACTCTCGACAAACCGGTGGCTTTTTCACGGAAACGGAATGTTCCGGTTTTTTGCGGTGAATTCGGGGTATACATGATTCAGAGTCCGCCTGATGACCGCGTAAAGTGGTATGAGATTGTTACCGCCGCGCTTGACCGGCGAAACATCTCAAGGACAAGCTGGGATTATTACGGAGGCTTTGGCATATTCAACGATGAAAGCGGCGGAGATTTTAATGCTGATCTTAATGTCGGCGTGGTACGTGCAATGGGCTTTACTCCTCCGCCCCAGCAGTCGGCGCAGAAAGAGCCGCTCAAGTCGGGCTTTGTTATTTATGATGATTATCCCACACGGGGTCATTCCATTGGAACATGGGGTCAAGGTGATTTTAGTTTGTACGATACTGTTGCTGCAAAAGGGGAATTTGCCATCCGATGGGGAAATGCCGGACGGTATGAGGCATTTTGGATTGCGTTTGATCGCATCAGGGATTTCAGCCATCTTGCCGAAGAGGGGTATTGCCTTGAATTTATGGCACGCACACGGGATTCTTTGAGTTTTGATATTCGCTTTGTAAATCCCGAAAGCGCCAATTCTATCCCATGGCGGATGCGTTATTCAATTGATGAAAATCATATCCCGCCGGACGGAAAGTGGCACACAATCCGCATACCGCTTAAAGATATGAGGGAACATGGGGCATGGGTCAGCGCAAAGCAGGAATGGCTCAATCCCGAAGGCAAATTTGCATGGAACAATGTAAGGCAGATGGAATTTGTCCCTGAAGAAGGAGACCTTAAAAACCGCACCATCTGGTTTGATGAAATCAAGATAACTTCTGCACTGCCCGTTGATCACTAAAAATAATTGTGTAAGGATGGGATTAGTACAAAGGAAAATGACGTGAAAATAAATAAAAATACATTCGGGATTCTTTGTGACGGCAGGAAAGTGAAGCTGTACACTCTTGAAGCAGGCGGCTTAAAATTTTCGCTTACCAATATTGGCGCTGCCTGGACAAGCCTTGTCGTTCCTTCACGCAAAAGCGGTAAAGGTGATGTCCTTCTTGGTTTTTCAGGTTTGGACGGCTATCTGAACAATATTCCGTTTTTTGGAGTAACGGTGGGGCGTTTTGCCAACCGCATCAAGGGAGCGGCTTTCACCCTGAATGGCAAGACGCACCGGCTTGATGCGAATGACGGCGGCAATACCCTCCATTCGGGACGGCGCGGTTTTGACAAGCTCCTCTGGAAGTCAGAAGCGTATCAGGAAAACGAAGGCGTCTATGTGCGGTTTGAACTGGAAAGCCCTGACGGGGATTGCGGCTTTCCGGGTAACCTTAAAGCCGTGGTTAGTTACGGACTTACCAAATCCAGCGAGATTATCGCCGATTATCAGGTAAAAGTTGATGAGCCAAGCCCGGTTAATCTGACCAATCACGCTTATTTCAATTTAACCGGAAGGGGAGATGTTGATGTCCTTTCACACGAGGTTGTTCTTCATTCAAGCTCCTATCTTGAAGTTGATGAAAAACTCATTCCGACAGGCCGCTATCTTCCGGTTCAGGGGAACGCTTTTGATTTCAGAACCAGCAGAAAAATTCACGCTGATGCTTCGTCCCAGTTCCGGGGCTATGATCATTGTTTTGTTGTGGACGGAGAAAATGGCAAACTTCGTCCCTGCGCCGAGGTTTATGAACCTGTTTCAGGCAGATCGATGAAAATTTTTACCACAAAGCCGGGCGTCCAGTTTTATACCGGGAATTTTCTTAACGGCATCAGAGGCAAACTGGGCTATAGTTATGCAAACCATTCCGGCTTTTGCCTTGAAACCCAGTACATGCCGGATTCGCCCAATCAAAGTGTTTTTCCTTCCTGTATTGCAGGCCCGGGAAAGGATTACCATGAAAAATCGGTCTTTGCGTTTAGCTGGTAGCAAAGTAACCGGCTTTGTAGACTGACACTAATTCAACAAGGACTTGTCCGTCAGAATGTCCCATCTGTTTTTCAGGCTATGAAGGGTTGAGTCTACGGTTCCTTTGGAAATGCCGATTACATCCGCTATCTGTTTGTTGGTCGCATCGGTGCGAATTTTTGTCATGCGTTTCTTCATTGCCTCCAGTCTTTTACGGGCTTTTCTCAGTTTCTCTCTTAATATGACCGCTGCCGTTGTTTCATCCGTGGCAAGTAAAAGCCTTTTTTCATAAATGATACAGCGGTAAAACTGACAATGAATCCTTTCCTTCATGTTGTAAATTCCTTCATCGCGTTTTGATCTTATTTCTTTTAATTTTTCAATCATTTCTTTGAGCTGTTCCATATCAATTCCGATTTTTGGAGCGATTCTTTCCAGAAAATCATCCGAGACATAATAATAGCATTTCAGTAATAACGCCAATAACTGTTTTGGATTCTTTCTCTGTCTGTTTGCTGTAACCGCAACCCTGGTTATCGTTTCTTCCGGCGTTTCACCGGCATTTATACACGCTTTTTTGCCGGCATTCTCACATAAATAAGCAGGTGTTTCATCATAAGCGTATAATTCCGGAACCTTGACGCTCCATGCGGCATATTCGGTAATCTTTTTGGTAGTTACGCGCACACGGTATTCTTTTGATGTAAGGCGGATAACTTTCTTAAAATACGCGTCAAATGACGCGCCTATATCCCGGTAAGCGTCAATTGCCCTGTGCAGACGAAAATAAAACCATGAAATAAAATCTTCGTATTCTTCAGGCTGCCAATGGGAGAAATTATACAACGCCTGATTTTTTGCAAGGTATTGATAAACCAGCCCTTCAAATTCGCTCCGTTCAATCAGTCCGTTTGTATACCGGTGATAATAATCGTTTAATGATTGCTGCATATAACCTCTAATTCTGGGTATCGGAATTGAGAGGGTATCAGTGCAGAAACTTGCAGATTTTTTTTCGTATTTTGTTAAATTGTCATATCGAAACTTTTCAGGCTTTCAAATGAAATATATTTTTGAATGATTCTAGTACTTTTTCCTTTACGAATGAAACATTTCCTTTCATTGTGAGTCCTGCCGCGTTTTTGTGACCGCCGCCGCCGAAGGAAGCGGCTATTTGTGCAACGTCAATTTTATCTGTTGACCTTAAACTCACAGTACAAGCATCGGCTAACTCCTGGCGGATAATAACAGTTGCCTCAATTCCGGAAACAGTCTGTAATAACTGATTAAGGCTGTCGGAGTCTCTGCCTTCAAAACCAAATTCGTTAAATTCTTCCAGTGTCTCGTGGCTTACAAGCAGCTTTCCGTCAAAATGCGATTCTGTTCTGGAAAGGGTATGCCCCAGGAAAATTCTTGAATCCAGTTTTTTCCCGCCGTAGATTTTTTGATATGTTTCCTTTGGGCTGGCTCCAAGGCGGATCAACTCCGCCACAGCTTTGAAGCAGCCTGCGCTTTTTTCGGTCAGGTGGCGGAAAAAGCCAGAATCGGTGCAAATGCCGAAAAGAAGCATTTTTGCTTCTTCCGGGGAAGGTTCAAGCTCAAGCGCATTTATCAGATTATAAACGAGCAGCGCACAAGACGGAGTGTCTGCGTCAAGATAAACGGGAGCCTGCGGCGTGGACGGCAAATGCGTTCCCGCCGCGTGATGATCGATTACTGCAACCGGAAGCCCTTCCAATTTTTTTTCCAAATCGCCCAGCCTTTCAATGCCGGAACAATCAACAATTATGAGCCTTGCGTCTTTTTCCTGTGGGGGAGTTGAAAAGAACGGTTCATATTCCCTGATTTCAGATCGTTTGAAAGGGCCGGCAGAACAACAGATCGCTTCTTTGCCAAGGCGAACCAATGCGGAGCGGAGCGCAAGCTGGCTTCCCACGCAGTCTCCGTCAGGCTCTTTATGACCGGCTACTATAAATTTAGAGCCGGTCTTTATGAATTGGATAAGTTCATCAGGTACGTTTTGAATCTTTGCTGGTTCACCATCAACCATTAAAATTCAAGCTTAAAATTCTCAGCATCCTTGAAGTGCCTGCTTACATCAGCGCCCTGTGGAACATTGCCCCATGTCGGATGCGCCTTGGATTTATGCACATAAAGCCTGATGTGGCTGAATTCTCCGTGTTTGTAAAAAACGGTTACGGTCGGCCAGTTCTTGCCGCGCGGCAAAGCTATTAATTCAGCCTTGCTTGCGGCATCGGTAAACCATTCATTGGGGATGCCGATATAGCCTATTCCATTTACACCTCTGCGGTATTGAAGGACGTAACCATCTTTTGACGGATATACTTTTTCAAGAGTTAAATTAACATAATAAACATCGGACGAATTTTCTTCGGAAATTTTCTGTGCGAAAACAGGCAAAGCCAATGCCAAAATAAACAATGCTATAATGATTTTTTTCATTTTTTCCTCCAACAAATTAATACTAGTCCATATTCCCGGAGAATTCAAGTGTTTTTACAAGAACCTTTCTTACCGCTCCGGGCGCGGCTGTCATTTCCGTGAATCCCTCTTCAACCTTGATGCCCAGACCGGTTTCGTACAAATTTACGCCGAAAAAGACCGGATTTGAAAGAATTGGCTCCAATTTATCATGAAAAGGCCCTGTTTCCCCGATTTTCACGCCCAAAAGGGCATTGTTCAGGCTTTCATAATTGGGGTCGGGGCTTACATTGAACCTGTTGCCCTCATCATCAATACCCAGCAGATAGCGCAGCCAGCCGGAAAAAACCAGGGGGATAAACTCGAGTTCTGCGGGATTTTTGCCCGAATTAATATATACTTTTATGGTTTCGCCGAAGCGGATGGGTATTTTAAGGGATGAATCCGCCGCTATGCGCTGAGGGGTATCGGGAATGAAGGGATTGGGAAGACGCGTTTTTATCACTTCGTCTATATATTCCTTTGGATTGATGACAAGCGGGTCAGTTACAACCGGCAGACTTTCAGTATAGCCGATGCCTTCTACAAGTTTGACAAGGCTGGCGTCCTTCATTGCTTCGCTGATCCGGGTGTAACCGAAGAGGCAGCCGAATACCGCAAGCGCCGTGTGCAGGGGGTTAAGGCAGGCGGATACTTTCATTTTTTCAACCCTGTTGACGGTTTCCCTGTCCGTAAACAGAACGCCTGCTTTTTCCAGCGCCGGCCTGCCGTTTGGGAATGAATCCTCTATTACGAGGTATTGTGTCTCTTCGGCGTTTACAAAAGGAGCGATGTAGGTGTTTTTTTCCGTTACCTGTGGCTGTGTGTCCTGTATACCGCAGGAGGCAAGCATGGCGCTTACTGCTTCATCAGGGCGGGGGGTTATTTTGTCGATCATTGTCCATGGAAAAGAGAGTTTGTTTTTATCGCGGACATAATCCAAAAAGCCAGCGGCAGCCGCGCCGTTGGCTGTCCACCTTTTTGCAAATGTTTCCACTGCGGCAAAGAGCTTGTCTCCGTTATGCGAACAGTTGTCCATGCTTACCAGCGCAAGATCGGGCGCGCCGCGGATAAAGCGTTCATGGCAAAGGGCTGTTATGCCGCCAAGGTAACTTTTTGACGAACCGGGGCCTGCTTCAATGTCGTGTGCAATTTCAGGCAAAAGCGCGCCGTTTTTGTCTGTCAGGGTGTATCCTTTTTCGGTAATAGTGAAGCTTGCTATTTGCAGGGAAGGGGAGGCAAAAAGCTCTTTTAGTTTTTCAATATCCCTGTTCATCCGCAGGGAAGAGGCGACAGAGGCGATGATCTTTTTTTCTGTTGTTCCGTTCGTTTTGAAGGTTACAAGGATGGTCAGATTATCGAATGCGGTAAAACATTTGTCGATAATTTCTCCGTCATAGCCCTCGGCGGCAATGATGCCCGTTGTTTCCAGTTCCTGTTCAAGCAGCGACTGCGCAAGGGCAACCGGAAAAGCACGAAAGATGTTCCCCGCGCCGAAATGAATCCATTTGGGGGCGGCATCTGTTGCGGCGATCATCGCCTTCCGGTCAAAGCGGGGCAGACTGATCCCCGCCTTTTCCCAGAAGACGCGACTTTTGAGCGCTTCATCCGATAAGCGCATTCCCTAAGACGTAACCTTGTTTTTCAACACCTTTGGCAGTATCAAAAGCGCGGCAATCAGTAACCCCAGCGAAACCGGCAGCGTGATTGCGGTTGTTATACCAAAACCGCCGGGAGCGACAAAACCCGATATGATATAGCCAATGAAGCAAATCGCCGCTACTGTAATGGCGTACGGTATCTGGGTTGCAACATGATCTATGTGGTTACAGCGCGCGCCTGTTGATGACAGGATCGTAGTGTCCGAAATCGGCGAACAATGATCGCCGAAAACCGAACCTGCAAGGACTGACGAAAGTGAAATGACGGAAAGGTGAGGCGCGACAATGTCGCAGATACTGATTGTTATGGGAATTAGTATGCCGAATGTTCCCCATGAAGTTCCGGTGGCGAATGACAGCGCGGCGGCGGCAACAAACATGATCGCCGGTATAAGAGCTACGGGCATTGAAGATGTTTCAACCAGAGCGGCGACATAGGTTCCTGTGTTAAGAAGGTCGCGGCAAACGCCCGATATTGTCCAGGCGAGGGTGAGAATTATGATCGCGGGAACCATTGATTTTACTCCAATGCCGACACCGGCAAAAAAGTCTTTGAAACTGATCACCCTGCGGCAGACAAAGAGAAAGAACGCCGCAACCAATGCGCCAAAGCCGCCAAGGGCAAGTGCCGGACCTGCCTCGGTATCGCCAAATGCTTCAAAAAGGGTCTTTCCCTCTTCTTCCCAGTAGCCGCCGAACCACAACATTGCAAGCACCGAAAGAATCACAAGCAGGGCAGTGGGAATGACAAGATCAAATACTTTTCCGTTAGGGGAAACATTCATTTTTTCCAGTTCGTCATTTGCCGCGAATGAAGCCGGGTTAACAGTCGAGCCTGACTCATCGGTTTTCTTCTGGGCTGCCGCCATTGGGCCAAAGTCAGAGCCTTTTCGTATCGCAATCCACAGCACCATGAAGATCGTAAGTATCGCATAAAGATTCATCGGAATTGCGCTGATGAAAGCCTGCATTCCCGACATCCCTGAGCTGTCGGGGTAATAGGAAATAACCGAAGCAGCCCAGGAAGAAATAGGCGCAATGATGCAGACAGGAGCGGCAGTCGCGTCAATCAGATAGGCGAGTTTTTCCCTTGATATGCGGAAGCGATCTGTTACGGGGCGCATTACCGTTCCCACGGTCAGGCAGTTAAAATAATCATCGATAAAAATGATCAGCCCCAACAAGGCGGTTAAAAGTCCTGCGCTTTCCCTTGATCTGATTTTTTTGGATGCCCATGCGCCGTAAGCGTTTGAACCTCCTGCCCTTGTAACGACCGCGACAAGGCCGCCCAGAAGGGCAAGGAAGATAACCATGGCGGCGTTATCTCCGTCTGCCAATTTGGTAATCATCATGTTGATGGTTACCGTGAAAATCCCAAGCGGTCCCAGCCCCGCTATAGCACTGTGAATCAGCGCGCCCGACATTATGCCTACTAAAAGCGAAAAAATTACTTCTTTTGTTAGAAGAGCAAGAACAATGGCAACCAGGGGCGGCACTACCGACCAAATACCGGCGTGTTCCATTTCATACCTCCAAATTGATTTATCAAATTGATTTATTAAATGGTACACCGTTGTTTCCGGCCTGTCCAATGAAATTGTTGCCCATAACCGTCTGACTGTAGACAGGTTAATTGCAACACTAGAGTTTTTGGGTGTCAGGCACCACTGCATCTGCCGCCGGCGCTGCTGTGACTGTGGGATTCAGCGGATACGTTCCCGCTTTTTTGCCGCCGTTGTTGTAAGTGCTGTTAAAAGCGGTATCACCCATTGCGTTAGTTCCCAGCGTTACATTTGCCCCGATGGTAACGCTGGTCAGCGGGTTGTTGGCAAACGCATTGACCCCAATAGTTCTCACGCTCGGGGGTATGGTAACGCTAGTTAGCTGGTTGCTCATAAACGCCCTTCCCCCGATTCTACTAACGCTGTTGGGAATGGTAACGCCAGTCAGTTCCTTGTTCATAAACGTCAGTCTTGCAATGGAGGCAACGGGTTTGTTGTTTATCTGAGCGGGTATTACGACGCTGCCACCGGCTTTTTTATAGCCGGTTATGACAATCGTGGCGGATTCGCCAAAGGTGAAGTCGGCGGCGGTTTGGGCAGATAGAGAACTGCCGCCGAAGGCGGCGAGAAGAAAGAACAGAGAACAAAGAATCAAGGTCTTTTTCATGTAATACTCCTTAACTTAAATGAAAAGTATATACATTAAACCATATTTTTGTCCATTGGTTTGATCTTTTGCATGAAACATTGTGAGAAAGGTGACAGGCACTCCTGCGTTTCCTATGGAGTTTGTGTGAGGTCTTCGGGACTTAAATTTATGATGTTGTGTCAGGCATCTGGAGAAATTATTTTCAGCCGTGTAAGCAAATGCTTTTCAGTCCTGAATTCGTTTGCTTTCCGGGCTTGAATTCATTTGCTTTCTAGTCCTGAATTCAAATGCTTTCCAGTCCAGAAAGCATTTGCTTTCCGGTATGTTGGAGAAATTATTTCTGGCATGTTGGAGAAAAAATTACTGTTCATTCAAGGAGTAATTTTTTAGAATATCCAAAAAACGTATGCTTTTTCATACACTTCCCCGGGACATGGTGCCTGTCACAACATCGTAAACTTAAGAGAATTACTCGAAAAAGTCATCTTCTCAAAAAAGTGTCACCCTTGTGCTTTCCTTAGGAGTCACCTTTTTTGGTCAAAACAAAAAAAAGATTGACGATATTTGATAATTAATGTAAGCTAATATGAAACCTTAAGGGTTTTAGTATTTTTTATACGGAGGACTTTAAAATGAAGAAAATGGGGCTTTTTGTAATAGGATTGGTTGTTTTAGGATTTTTTTTGATTGGCTGTGATCCAGAACCCCAAGATACTGGTTACACCAGTACCGTTAAACAATTATCTGATAGTCGTTTTAATGGTGTGTTTTTTTCTTCCTATGACTATTTAGATGGTAGACGTGATGATGAAACATTAACATTCAATGGAACAAATAAAGCCATATACAATCTAAAAGAATATACAGCAAAGGGAGATAAAGATGATGAAACACAATTTGATTATGAAATGGAAATAAATGAGGCGCATGACAAATACCGTAAAAAACTATGGAGTAATGAATTTAGTGATTGGTCACAATGGTATAACTATAGTTTTAATCCTTCTGGCGATTTAACAACATATTGGATGGGAGGAGTTGAGACATATGAAAAGCAAAGTGATTAAGGCAAAACGGCATATAACAGGACGGTAACTGTACGCCGCTTACGCGGCTAGGCTACGAAAAACCGCAGTCGGGCGTGGGCTTACGCCCTGGAACGCCTTCTGCGGTGAGAATTGCCTTGCAAAACACAGAAAAAAATGTCTATGGGTGGGCTGCGCACACCCCTTGCCCTCATGTGGTGAGAATTGCCTTGCAGTTGTTTCATAAATGTATGCCAAATAATGTTTCTACGGGGTGGCGGAGGTAAAAGTGCCTTGCTTGCAAGGTGCTTTTGACCTCCGGCAGGACCCCAGGAACTTTATTCAGGCATGCATTTATGGCAAGTTTAGCTCCTTGACAGCCTGAATTTATATGAAATACTATAAAAACAGGCAGAAAACGCACAGATTTTATGCTGAACATGGATTTATGGGGGCTGTCAAATGGCAAGAATTCAATTAATAGCGCTGTATTTGATCAATGTAATGTTCATTGTACTGATGCAAATGAGCAGCAATTATGCATCCAACAGAAGTATTTCAATAGCGGCAATAATATTCACAGTTGTAAGCTGCGCTTTTCTGCTTGTGTCGATCATAAACATTTTTTATTCGGGAAGACTTGTAAAGCGGCAGGAAACAGAAAAACTAAAGAAATCGGCAAGCCTCATTAAATTCGGCGCCATCCCTTTTTGGATTGTCCTGCTTATATTCTTAAAAAAATTCAGCGGCGAACTTGTCGGCAATGATGTATTCATACTTGCGGCAATGTACATATTGCTGCTTGGAACATCGGTCGCTGGCCTTTCATACATACGCTCATTGCACAAAGAGAAACAAATAACCGCAGGGCAGCGGGTAATACATACATTGTTTCAGTTGTGTTTTATTCTGGACGTTCTCGGCATTGCGTATCTAATCCACTCCCAAAAAAGCGGCAAACAAGGCGCCAAAGATTTCGCGCGGTTTGTTTTTGGCTCATACAAGCCGCCGGAATTTATTAAGCTTCTTGCCGGTCCGTGTATGCGGGCAGCCGGAACAACCGGCACATTTTTTAAGGGGCAGTGGCAGAATCACCGCCTGCGTTTCTGCGCTGTTGTTGCAGGTATCTGTGTGCTTGCCGGAGGATTTGCAAGTTATAACTTTTACCAGTCGCGCAAGCCCCAGCCTATTTATGTCAGTTTCAGCATACAGACTCCCGGTACCACAGGCGATCCCGAATACCGCGATCTCTTGTCGGTATCTTTTTACGGCTCGGCGGCGACTGTGGAAATGATGGATAATGAAGTTCCTCCGGGGCAGATTACCATAAACCCGCATATTGAAGGAACCTGGCAATGGTACGGAGACGATGTTCTGGTTTTTTCCACAGAGCAGACGTGGCGGATAGGGAAGCGTTACACCGTTAATTTCGCAAAAGATTTCTTTCCTTCCCATATCAAGGTAAATAACAGTTTTTCTTTTGATACAGAAGATTTTAATCTGAGACTTTATGATGAAGAATTCTATATTGATCCCGAAGACAGCGCGATCAAACGGGTGCTTGCAACAGTACGCACCAATTATCCGGTTGATGCGGCTTCTCTGGAAAAGAACATCAGTATTGAACCGCAGATAAACGCGGATTCCGGCACTCTTAAAAGACGGCCTTATCAATTTACTTTGAGCTATAACGAAGATCGCACCCGAACCTATATTGTATCCGAAATTCTGGGGATGCCCGCCAAGCCGGTGCAGATGCAGATTCGGATTGCCGCAGGGGTACGGGACGCAAGCGGGGACGGAACGGCATCGCGGCGCGAAACGGTGTCTGTTGAGATTCCCGGCATGACAAGTTACGCCCGTGTTTGGGACATGAGCCATGTATTGGTGAAAAATGACAATCAGATTTACGATCAGGTTTTGATAATGAATACCCAAGGTTCTATCGCGCCGGATGAACTTGCGAAGAACATTACCGCCTGGCTGCTTCCGGTAGATCTTCCTGAAATACAGGGGCATAGAGGGCAGAAAAAATTCGATTGGAGCGGTGAGCTGAATAAAATGGTTCCCGAAGTTTTAAGCCTTGCCGGACGCCTCAGCCTTGAAGCGCTCCCCAATGAACTCCGCTACAGTTCAACCAATAGCTGGAAATTCGAAGCTGAACCAGGGCGTTATGTGTATGTAAAGTTTAACGGCGGCTCCCGGTTTTACGGGGGCTATGTCCTTGATGAAGATTACGAGACCATCTTTCAGGTAAGTGATTTTCCGCGCGAACTTACGATACTTTCGGAAGGCTCGATATTGTCTTTCTCCGGGGACAAGCGCCTTGCCATGATGTCCAGGGGGATCAGTGCGGTTGAATATAACATCGGGCGGATCAGGCCGGATGACATTAACCATCTGGTGTCGCAGACATCGGGGGACATCAGCAATATCAATTTCAGAAATTATTCTTTTAACCAGTACAATATCACCGAACAGTACACTTCAACAGCCACGGTTCCGGTAAGAGGAGAGCGGGACAT
Organism: Treponema sp.; assembly: GCA_031256035.1. Lineage (GTDB taxonomy): Bacteria > Spirochaetota > Spirochaetia > Treponematales > Breznakiellaceae > WQXQ01. The sequence continues at coordinate 17,136 of JAIRRJ010000027.1, forward strand.
AGGTTATTTCTCGTTCGACTTTTCGCGGTATCTGGATAACATCCCCGATAAAAATTTGCGGCACGGCTTTTTTGTCTTTACGGTAAAATCAAGAGACGGTTCGTATTCAGACAGACGGTTGATCATGGTAACGGATTTGGGTTTCTTTGTGAAAACCAGCGCCGATAGCAGCCGCGACATCTTTGTTCAGTCCATCGCATCGGGAAACCCCGTCGCCAATGCCGCTGTAAGCGTGCTGGGGCTTAACGGCAACCCGATCCTTTCAACCTATACCGATGCGGGAGGCCGCGCGAGGATTCCCAACTTCCCGTCCGATGATTACCGCAATGAACGCGCGCCCACTGTTTTCACGGTTCGTGTCGGCGAAGATATGTCCTTCATGGCGTGGAACTCCAACGGGCGCTGGCTTGACTATTCTTCTTTTGATGTGGGCGGCATACAGGGAGCAAGCGATCCAAAAACGTTAAGAGCCTTTTTATTTTCAGATCGCGGAATCTACCGCCCCGGCGATGAAGTCAGAATAGGCATGGCGATAAAGAGCGGCGACTGGGCTGTAAACCTCGGCGGCACTCCTCTTGAATGTAAAGTTACAGACCCCCGCGGGGCGGAGATTTTCAACAGGCGGATCAAACTGTCGCCGGAGGGAGTTGAGGATGTCCGTTTCAGAACTCAGGACTGGTCGCCCACAGGAACTTACACCGCCTCGCTCTATGTGATACAGGAATACCGTCAGGGTGAGGAACTCCGTGAACGCCATGTGTTCCTCGGTTCACAGACGGTGAAGGTGGAAGAATTCCTCCCAGACACTTTAACTGTTACGGCAGCTTTTGAGCCGCCGCCGCAGGATGGCTGGATTGCGCCAGGCGAACTGAAAGCGCGCGTAACGGTGCGCAATCTTTTCGGTACGCTTGCTGCGGGTAACGAGGTGAAAGCGCAAATTAATTTGCTGCCGGGGCATCAGTATTTCCGTCAGTATCGCGATTATCAGTTCAGGGATCCGTATCTTGCAAAAAACAGTTATCAGGAATTTCTTGGAACCAAAAATTCCGGAGCGGACGGAACTGCCGAATTTACTTTGAATCTGGACAAGTTTGAAAAGGCAAGTTACCGCCTCGCATTTTATACAGAAGCGTTTGAAAAGGGGAGCGGGCGGAATGTGTCCGCAGAGTCGTCAGTCTTTGTAAGCCCGCTGCCGTACCTTATCGGCTATAAGGCAGACGGCAGCCTTTCCTACATTGCGCGTGATACGGTGCGGATGCTGTCCCTCATTGCAATTAACCCAAAAGCGGAGCGGACTGCGGTTAGTAATCTTACACTTACGCTTACCGAACTGCGCTATGTCTCCGCCCTTGTCCGCCAGCCCAACGGCGTATACAAGTACCAGTCGATTTTGAAAGAATATCCGGTCTCTTCTCAACCGCTAACGATCCCGGCAGCCGGATTGGAGTACCGCCTTCCCGCGAACAATCCGGGCGAATACCGGCTTTCGATCACCGGTCCCGATGAAATGGAATACAATTCGGTCAGCTTTAGCGTTGCGGGAACGGCTAACATTCAGCGCAGCCTTAACCGCACCGCGGAACTTGAGATAACACTCAACCGTAACGATTTCCGGGCAGGCGAAGAAATTGAACTTATGATCAAGGCGCCTTATGCCGGTTCCGGGCTTATCACAATTGAACGGGACAAGGTCTACGCTTATAGCTGGTTCAGGAGCAGCGGAGAAACATCAGTACAACGCATAACAGTTCCGGCTGACCTTGAGGGAAACGGTTATGTGAATGTCCACTATCTGCGCTCCGGTGATTCGCGTGAGATTTTCATGTCGCCCTTAAGTTACGGAGCAGTGCCTTTTTCCATCAGCCGTGAAAACCGCACAAACCGGATCACTCTCGATATTCCCGGCGAAGCAAAACCGGGCGAAGATTTTGTGATAAAGTATTCCACCGCCCGCCGGGGAAAGATTATCGTCTATGCGGTAGACGAGGGCATCCTCCAGCTAGCTTCGTATCAAACGCCCGATCCGCTTGCTTTCTTTTTCAGAAAACGTGCGCTTGAAGTGCGGACTGCCCAGATACTCAACATGGTGCTGCCGCGTTATTCCATTGTTCAAAGCCTTGCGGCAATGGGCGGCGGCGCCGGCTACGAAGAACTTGCACGTAACCTTAACCCGTTTAAGCGCAAGCAAAATGTCCCGGTTGCCTACTGGTCGGGCGTTGTTGATTCCGGTCCCGAAGTCCGGGAGCTGCGCTACCGTGTGCCGGATTATTTCAACGGAACGCTCCGGGTAATGGCGGTCTCGGTGAGCGACAGCGCGGTAGGAGCGGGGGAAGACAGGGCTTTGATACGGAGCGCTTTCATCATTTCGCCTAACGCGCCGATGATGGCGGCTCCCGGTGACGAGTTTGAAATCTCCGTAACCGTAACCAATAATCAGAAAGGAGCGGGGGAGGGCGGCAGGGTGCAGCTAAGGGCGATACCCTCGGCGCATCTTTCCGTTATTGGAAATACCCAGTTCAATCTGCAAATTGCCGAAGGCAAGGATCAGACTCTGACCATACCGGTTAAAGCGGCAGGTCCGCTCGGCGCCGCTGAAATACGCTTTGCCGCCTCCAATCAGGGCGAAACATCGGAACTTTCGGCGTATATGAGCGTCCGCCCCGCCGTGCCGTACCGGGTGTCCCTCTACTCCGGTGCGATTAACAACAAGCGCGCCGAGGTTACAATTGATCGCAGCCTCTATGAAGAATTCAGCACGAGGGACGCGGCTCTCTCTTACCTTCCGCTTGGAATAGCCAAGGGTCTTTCATTCTACCTTTCAACCTTCCCCTACGGCTGTTCGGAACAGCTCACAAGCGCCGCCTTCCCCTTCCTGTATCCGCAGCTTTTCAGGGAATTCAATTTTACAAAGGCTGAGGCTGACGAGGCGATTAACCGTGTAATCGGCATACTCCAGGCGCGGATGAAAGAGAACGGCAATATCGGCGTTTGGACTTCCCGCTCCTACGATGACCCCCTGCTCACGGTTTATGCGGCGCATTTCTTTACAGAAGCGCGTAACGCCGGCTATTATGTTTCTTCTTCGGCGATGGAAAAGGTCTTGCAGGCAACAAGGACTATTGCAACCGGTTCAGGGGCTTCATATTCGGAACTTTCCAATCGGTCTTATGCAATCTATGTTCTTACGCTGAACGAGATTATTACCACTCCCCTGATCGAAGGTTTAAAAAAAGACATGAGCCGCAACAATGACGCGGAAACAGGCCTTGCGGGTATTTACCTTGCGGGAAGTTATGCGCTATTGCAGAAAACTTCAGACGCAACCGCCCTCTTGGGAAAAATCAAACGGGCAATGGCGAAGGACACAGGTTTCCGCTATGTGGATGACCTTATGTACCACTCGGTGTATCTTAACATCATTTCGCGGCATTTCCCCCAGCGCCTGCGCGATATATCAGAATCATTGTTACTCGACATGGCTTCGCAGATTGAAAATCAGTCTTACACCACAATTTCCGCCAACCACGCGCTGATGGCGGTTGACAGCTACCTTAAAGCAGTCCCCACTGCCGAAACCGGAAGGTTTGTCGTGCAGGAGATTCTCAAAGACAATCAGCGCCGCCAGCTTGATCCCAAGGGGACAAACCTGTTCCGCGTTCCTTTCACCAAGGACGCGGCAAAGCTCAGCATAGAGAACAGGGACAACCTTAACCTGTTCTTCCAGATTACTGCCGCCGGCTTTGACATGGAAATGCCGAAGGCGGAAGTTAAAAACGGCATCGAAGTGTACCGGGAGTTCCTTGATGATGCGGGCAGGCCGTTTAACAATATCAAGGTGGGCGATGTGGTAACGGTAAAGCTCAACTTCCGCAGTCTTTCAAACCGCGAGTACGGTGATGTTGCAATTGTTGATCTATGCCCCGCCGGCCTTGAGACTGACATTGACTCGATACGCCAGGCTTCATCATCATCGCGTAACGCATGGACAGCCGATTATGTAGACATTCGCGAAGACCGGCTTGTAATCTACGGCACGGTAGGCAGCCGTATTTCCAGTTTCAGCTACAAGGCGCGGGCGATCAATGCGGGCAGCTTCACAGTGCCTGCTCTTTTTGCCGAAGCGTTATACGACAAGACAGTCTGGGCTTTGCGCCCTCAGCCGCCGATCAAGATTGCAAAAGGGCAGTGAGAACGATAAAACAGAGGCTGCGGTGGATTGTACCCTGCGGCCTCTGCCTTGCGCTTGCGATCTTTCTTGTTTACAACGCGATCTTTCTTGATGTATTAAAAGAAATCTCTTTTTCCCGCGCCTACTTTGACCGTAACGGCAGGCTCTTAAACATTTTTCTTACAACAGATGACAAGTACCGTCTTCGCGCCAACCTTTCTGATTTTCCGCCTGAGTTGATTGAGGCGGCGCTGCTTCAGGAAGACCGTTATTTTTACGGGCATCATGGCTTAAACCCGATGGCAATGATGAAAGCAGGCTGGGAAACATACATAAAGAAAAACAGGCGCATGGGGGCATCTACCATCACAATGCAGCTTGCACGGCTGCGTTATGGACTTTATACCCGCAGCCTTCCCGGAAAAATAGCACAGAGTTTTACCGCAATTTTTTTGGAAGTCTGCCTTTCCAAACAGGAGATACTTGATGCTTACCTTAACCTTGTTCCGTGCGGCGGCAACATCGAAGGTTTTCCCGCAGCGGCATGGTACTACTTCGGCAAGGATGTGAAAGAACTTTCGCGTACGGAAATTTTGAGCCTTGCGGTAATTCCGCAAAATCCGGCAAAACGCGCCCCGCTGCAACGTAAAGCGCCGCAGGAACTTATAGATGCACGCCGCGTCCTGTATGAAGCGTGGCTCGTCCAGCACCCCGAAGACGCATTGCTTGCGCCGGAGATGGATATGCCGCCATTTCTTGTGTGCAGCTTTCCGCGCGAAACTCGCCACCTTACCGAGTACCTTAACACACGAGGTCTCCCAGCCGCCAACCGTTACAGAACCACAATCGATCCTGTTATGCAAAATATTGCCGAGCGGGAACTTGAATCCTTTCTGGTGCGCAACCGCGGCTGGGGAATACAGAACGGCAGCATCCTTTTGATTGATCATACAAGTATGGAAGTGCTGGCGGCGGTGGGTTCGGCGGATTATTTTAACGAAGGCATACAGGGGCAGGTTAACGGCTTTGCTTCCAAACGTTCACCCGGCTCCACCTTAAAACCTTTTATATACGCTCTTGCACTGGAACAGGGGCTGATTCACCCGGAGAAGATGCTCAAGGATACTCCGGTGGGTTTCAGCGAGTATACGCCGGATAATTTTCGAGGCGAGTTTAAGGGGCCGGTAAAAGCGTGGTACGCCCTTGTTGACAGCCGGAACATACCGGCGGTTCAGCTTGCCCGCGGCATACAAAACCCTGACCTGTACGATTTTCTTATATCATCCGGCGTTTCCGGTTTGAAGGAGAAAGATCATTACGGCCTCTCCGTAGTTTTGGGCAGCGCAGACCTTACCATGCTCGAACTGGTTTCTCTCTATGCCGCCCTGCCCAACGGCGGTGAAAAAAAGGAACTTCGCTTCCTGTCAAATGACACCTCACAGCAGGGTTTCCGGCTCCTAACCCCTGCAGCGGCGGCGATAACAGTAAAGATGCTGGAACGCAATCCCGCTCCCGAAGTGATACGTTCAAACGTCAGCCGCTCGATTCCTGTTGCCTTCAAAACCGGCACATCAATCGGGTTTAAGGATGCATGGTGTGCGGCAATCTTTGACCGTTATGTGCTATGCGTATGGCTGGGTAATTTTTCAGGTGAGGGAAACAGCGCTTTTATCGGCAGGCTTAGCGCCGCGCCCCTTTGCTTCAGCATCATTGACGCAATACTTGCGGATACTCCTTCTTCAAAATTTCTTCCCGCCCGCCCCCTTCCGCCAGAAGTTAAAACAGTGGAAGTCTGCGCCGTGTCGGGAGACATTCCGTCTGTTGATGGAGACTGCCCACAGTTACAGGACACACTTTTTATACCCGGCGTTTCCCCAATCAACCGCTGTCGTATTCACAGGCGGATATACATCGACACCCGCACAGGCTACCGGAGCAATGAAACAGAAGGGCAATTCATCCGCAGCGAGGTGCGGGAATTCTGGCCTACCGATATATTAGAGATTTTCGCTTTAGCAGGCCTGCCCCGTTTTTCACCGCCTCCCTATCCGCCCGGCGATGTACCGGCGGGAAACTCAGGTTTCCCCCCTTCGATAATTTCCCCTCTTGCCAACACCGCCTACATCATCCGCCCGGGTATTGCGGACAGCCGCTTTAATCAGATGGTGCTTCTTGCCGCCGCGGATCAGGATGCGGGCGAACTCTTCTGGTTTGCCAACGCCCTTTTCCTGGGGCGGTCCCGTCCCAGCGAACGTTATCTCTGGTCGCCGGAAGCCGGGCTTTGGGACATTTCCGTGGTGGACAACCGCGGGCGTTCATCAGGAGTGCGTGTGCGGATAGAGGCGTCAGTAGAGTAGAGGGAAATGTCTATTTTGACGCCTGCCAATGCCCGTTAACCAATGCGGTTTTATAATCGTCCGCTTCATACCTTGCACAGATTTCATTTTTTGCAGTATGCCAGTCTTCCTGCGCATTCTCATCCCTGCCGCCGCGTGCCAAATACAATTCATAAGCGCGCATGCGGATCAATTCATCCAAATCTACAGTCTCATGTTTTTCTTTTCGTTTGGACAACAGAAGCCCCAATAAGATAAGTCCGAGCAATGCGGATAAAATCCATGGGAATATGCATGCGGCTTTACAGGGAGATTTTTCAGGCGCGCTTTCAGCTTTCGGGGCATCATCGGCTTTTTTGATTTCCGGTATCAGCTCTTCACCTTCCAGCATTATCACAACACGCCTGTTGTTGATTCTGCCCTCTTCATTCGTGTTGCTGCCAAATGCCCCTGTCGCTCCGTACCCTTGCGGGCCTGAAAACCACCCTTTCGGAACGCCGCGTTTAACCAGCTCATTTATTACAAATGCAGCCCTGTTTATTGATAATTCAGAATCGTCAGTATTATTTTGAAATTCAGCGGCAAAGCCATAAACATGAATCTCGCCTGCCCCAGGGTTTTTTGCTTTCAGTTGTTTCGCCAAATCATCAAGGTGGATTTTTTCCCGATCTTCATTTACAAATTTGTCGCCGCTGTCCGGGCGAAATAACAGGAAATCAACTTCTTCTTCTTCGGCGCCGGTAAAAACAACAAGCCCCAAAAAAACAACGAATAGAACACATAACTTTTTCATCACTGTACTCCTTGTACTATGGATTTATTTACATTCTATAAATTCGCAAGACCGCAAAATACACCCTATTGGAATTTAATTGTTTCGTTTTTTATTCGCAAGCGGGTTTAATACCCCACCCCATTAGGGCGTTTCAATATCGCCTAAACATTTGTATGTGGGGTATTAAACTCGCATACAATCCATACTACACAGAACAACAACCCCGCCGTACGGCAGGTATGCGCTTTGTGGCAGGGTTGTTGATATACGAAAAGGAGCAGAGTCTAGTTGATGCAGCGCAATTCCCGTTCGTTTTCACTGCGAAGAGGCGGCACTGTTGCCGCATTTTGCAACGAAGTTCCCCGCGCATTTTGCAACGAAGTTCCCCGCGCATTTTGCAACGAAGTTCCCCGCGCACACTCCGGCTTGGTCAGAGGACAGCGTGGGGCGAAGGGGCAGCCGGGTTCGGGGTTTGCCGGATCAGTTACCTTGCCTGGAATGACAGCCAGCCGCTCTTTTGAATAGTGGCTGCCGAAGCGGGGGGATGCGGCAAGCAGGGCAGTGGTGTAGGGGTGGCGCGGATTTGTTGTAATGTCCGCCGCCGCTCCTGATTCCATCGCAACACCGCCGTACATCACCATTATGCGATCTGAGATTTCAGCTACCAAATCAATGTCGTGGCTGATAAATATTATCGATATGTTTCTCGTGCGGCGCAGGGTTTTCAAAAGTTCGATAATCTGTTTCTGAATGGTGAGGTCAAGCGCCGTTGTCGGCTCATCTGCGATCAAAAGTTCACACCCCTGCGCCAGAGCGAGGGCAATGCCGATGCGCTGCAACTGGCCGCCTGAAAACTGATGCGGAAAATTGGTAAGCCGTTCCCTGCCGTTATCAAGGCCGGTTTCTTCAAGCAGCGCAATTGCCCTGTGTGCGGATTCTTCCTTTGTTATGGCAGGATCGCTGTTCCTGAAAGTTTCCAAAAACACATTCCCCATATTTTGCAGAGGGTCATAGGAGCGCCCCGGCTCCTGAAAGATCATGCCGATCTTTTTCCCGCGGTATTGGCGAAGTTGTTTTGTCCCAAGACCGGCAAGCTCTGCCCCTTCGTAGCAGATAGACCCGCGAATATTGGCATTTCTTGGCAGCAAGCCGGGAATTGCCAAAGTGCTGACACTCTTGCCGGAGCCGCTCTCTCCCACAATGCCAAGACACTCTCCCTTTTGCAGATTAAACGAAAGCCCCCGCACTGCCTGTACACGGATAAAATCCCTTCCGCGCAGGACGGAGAAATCAACGGTTAAGTCGCGGACAGTGAGCAGTGAGCAGTGAGGATTGATTTTCATTGTTGACTGTTCTCTGCTCTCTGTTCTCTGCTCTCTTTTCTTTGCTCTCTGAATCGTATGATACGGATCAAAAAAGTCCCGTAACGCGTCTCCGATAAAATTGAATGCCAGAGTTACGCCTAACAAAAACCACACAGGGTTTAACAGCCATGGGAATGCGCGAAGGTTTGCCAGTGTAGAAAGGTCCCGCTTGATAAGGCTGCCCCAGCTTACCGCAGGGTCTGTGATGCCTAAACCGAGGTAGGAAAGAACTGTCTCTGTCATAATAAAACCGGGGATGCTTAGGGCAACGCTCACGATTAAAAGGCTCGCTATTTGGGGAATTATGTGGCGGAAGATAATCACCACGGAGGGGATCATCTCAAGTTTTGCGTTGAAGACAAATTCTTCGCGTTTGATTGCGTGAACCATGCCGCGGATTGTCCGCGCCGAACCAGGCCAGCCCACCAGTGAAAGTATTATCGTTATCATCATATAGGACTGCCCGGGGTCCATGTTAGCTGCAAGGAGTGAGCGAAGGAACAGTATCAGGTACAGGGTGGGAATGAGCATCAAGAATTCAGCTCCCCTCATGATTGTAAAATCCGCTGGGCCGCCGAAATAACCGGCAAGCCCGCCTGCAAGCCCGGCAAGCAACAGGGATATAAAGGTCGCCACAAAGCCGATGGTCAGTGATATGCGCGAACCGTAAACAATGCGCGAAAAAAAGTCCCGCCCGAGATTATCCGCCCCCATGATGAAAACAGGGTATGCGTCAGGTGCGGTTGTAAAAAAGTGCCGCTGTGCGGGAATGATACCCCACAATTTATACGGCTCACCCTTGCCGAAAAATTTCAACGCTGAATAATGATCCCGCACGCGGGCGTATTTCCATATTACTGAGTTTGTTATGCGCCATTCCTGCGCCTGTGGTTTTCCCTGATAAATGCGGGCATTGGGCGGGTGATAGCTTTTATCCGCGAATGAAGTGTTAGGCGAATAGGGCGCGAAGAACTCGGCAAAGATCATCACAATATAAAGCAGGGCGAGGCAGAAGAGTGACACAATTGCCACAGGCCTTGTTTTTACATAGTTGAAGAATCGTTTCATGTATTGATGTTGTTCGGAAACTTCAGTTTCTGAACAACCTCCTTATTAAAATAGCAAAATACATAGTATTTTGCAGGACTTTTTCGGAAACCAACCGGGTTTACGAAAAAGTCCATTACTCTTTTCCGTATCGTATGCGGGGGTCTACCAGCGCCAGCGTAATGTCCGCAAGCGCCATGCCAAGCAGCACCAAAAATGAGATAAACATAATATTTGCCAGTACCAGATTTATATCCTGCTGGATCACCGCTTCGTACATAAGCCTGCCGATGCCGGGGTACGCGAAAATTATTTCCAGTATCAACGAACCGGAAAAAAGCCCCGCCAAGAGATTCGCGCTGCCTGTGATGTAGGGATTGAGTGTGTTGCGGAACGCATGGGCGAAATAAATGCGCCATTCTGCAATGCCCCGCGAGCGCAGGCTTGTGATGTAGGGCTGTCCAAGCTGGTCGAGCATGGTGGCGCGTATCATGCGCAGAGTGCCGCCGATTCCTCCCAGAAAAGCTGCCAACAGCGGCAGAAAAATATGATGCGCGTATGAAAAGACAAACTTTGCCGGCGATGACGAGAAGGGGAATGGCGGATAAGCCGTTACGGGAAACCACCCCGACACGGACGCAAACAACTGCAATAGAATGAGAAGCAAAAGCCCGGGGAAAGCGTGAAGCACAAGGGCGAAAAATGTTACCGCAATATCCGTCCTTGTTCCCGCTTTTGTGGAAAAATAGACACCTAACGCAAATGAGAACAGAGTGATTAAAACCAAAGATATTACATTGAGAAGCAGCGAGTTCAAAAGCCGCGATTGTATCAAAAACGAAACAGGAGCGCGGGAGATGAGGCTCACTCCCAAATCGTTATGAACAATAACCCTGTTCAGCCAGCGGAAATACTGAACATAAAACGGCTTGTCAAGGCCAAGTTCCGCGCGGCGGGCTGCAAGCTGCTCCATATTCAGGCTCTGTAAGTTGACTGACTGCCGCCCCTGACTTTCGCTGAAAAGCTGCTGCATCATAATCTGATCGACAATGTCGCCGGGCGCAAGCGCCATGAGACCGAAGACTGCCAGCCCCAAGAGGAACAGCATCACAGTCATGGTTACAAGCCTGTTTACAATGTACGAGAGCAGTGGAAAGCGCCGCTTGAAAAGATACAGGGGTTTGGAACAAGTGTCAAAAAAGCGCCGGATATTCATCAACACATATTATGGTTTTTATACCTGTTATTCAAGACGGCGCATTGCCGGGGAGATAAATGTGTTATAATGTCTGAAAAGATGCGGGGGAGCCATGATTGATTTATCTATAGACAAAGCAACGCTGGAAAAAAATATAAAAAAAGCAAGGGAAAAGGGAATTATCGTTCCCACATTTTCGCAAATGAGGAATCCTCAAAACATTCCTTCTTCTGTTAAAGAGCGGCTTGCTAAGACCGGATTGTGGGATGTTGATCCGGTTAATCTTTTCAGGATCACTTGGAAAAATGAACCGAAAGAATCGGGCGGTCTCTTTGGCAAGCCCAACTATATCGAACTGCCGTCCAAACTGACAGGAGTGGCGGCAAAAATTATCTGCTTTGCGGGAAAATATTTTCCCACCGGCTGCCACAAGGTTGGCGCTTCCTTCGGCTGCCTTGCGCCGCGCCTTGTAACAGGCCAGTTTGACGCAACTGCGCAAAAAGCCGTCTGGCCGTCAACCGGGAACTACTGCCGCGGCGGGGCGTTCAACTCAAAGCTGCTTGCGGTGGACTCGGTTGCGATACTCCCCGAAGGCATGAGCCGCGAGCGTTTTGACTGGCTCAAAACCGTGGCTTCGCAGATTATCGCTACGCCGGGAACTGAGTCCAACGTAAAGGAAATCTTTGACAAGGTTCACGAGCTTAAAACCAGCGGAAAGAACCTGATGATCTTTAACCAGTTTGAGGAGATGGGCAACTACCTCTGGCACTACAGCGTTACAGGCCCGGCGATAGCCGAGATTTTTCAGACTATAACGGAGAGTTATAATCACAAACTCAACTTTGCGGGAATGTGTTTAACCTCAGGCTCTGCCGGAACTCTTGCTTCGGGGGATTTCCTGAAACAACAGTTCCCCTTGAGCAGGCTCGCGGTTGGCGAAGCGCTGCAATGCCCCACGATTCTCAATAACGGTTTCGGCGCCCACCGGATTGAGGGAATCGGAGACAAGCACATTCCCTGGGTGCACAATGTGAAAAATACCGATATGGCAATCGCCGTTGACGATAACGACAGCATGGCACTGTTGCGGCTTTTCAACGAAAATGCCGGGAAGGAATACCTTGTCAAAGAAATTGGTCTTGCCAAAGAAGACGTTGACCGTCTTTCGCTCATGGGCATTTCCGGAATCGCGAATATGCTTCTATGCGTTAAATTTGCCAAATATTATGAGTTAGGCGAAAATGATGTAATTGCTACGGTACTGACCGATTCCGCTGAAATGTATCTTTCGCGGATTGCAGAACTTCAGGAGAAAGAGGGGGCATATACTATATTAAAGGCAGCCGGTGATTTTGCCGCCAGACTCAAACACATGAGGACTGACAATATGCTTGAACTTGGCTACCGCGAGCGCAAGCAGGTACATAACCTGAAATATTACACATGGGTAGAACAGCAGGGCAGAACTGCCGAAGAGCTGAACGATTTATGGTACGCGCAGGAAAAAAACTTTACCGGTGTGCAGAAACAAGCAGATGAAATTGACGCACTCATAAATGAGTTCAACCTAAAAACCGGTCTGTTGAGATGATCTATGCAAGCTACGCCGGATGTCATGTCTTTGAAGATCTCTCGCAGAGGCGCAAAGACGCAGAGTTACAGTTCAAAATCTTTTCTGCGTTCTTCGCGTCTCCGGAGTTTGTAGGAAAATCCGTTTCAGCAATCTAATACAGAAGGTATAGTAGAAGAAGCGGAGGGGAACATGGCGAAATATAGAACAACCGATGCGGCAGCCGGGCAGGGAATAT
>JAIRRJ010000033.1 GCA_031256035.1 Treponema sp.
ATATTCCCTGCCCGGCTGCCGCATCGGTTGTTCTATATTTCGCCATGTTCCCCTCCGCTTCTTCTACTATACCTTCTGTATTAGATTGCTGAAACGGATTTTCCTACAAACTCCGGAGAACGCAAAGTTCGCAAAGAAAAAAAGAAGGATAAGAATACCAATCCTTTATCTTCCCTTTGCGTTCTTTGCGACTTCGTGAGCTTTGCGTGATGAAATTCGAGAAAATATTTTAACAAGGAGTGTTTTATGTCAGATTTGAAATGGGACTGTTCCTGTGGAAATGCCGGAAACAACGGCAAATTCTGCACCGCTTGCGGTAAAGCCGCAGCATTAACGCCTGATAAAGCCGGAACATTGCCAAAAAATGCCGAGATAATCAAATTCGGAACATTCGATTGGCTGGTGCTTCAACGTAAAGGAAATTCCGCGCTGCTAATCACGAAAGGCATAGTAGAAATGGGGCCATATCATACTGAAATGAAAGGCACAACATGGGAAAACTCTTCTATACGAAAATACCTCAACGGAAAATTTCTTGAGAAATTCAGCCCTCAGGAAAGGGAAAGAATAGTTGAAGTTACCAATCAAAACCCCGACAACCCCTGGTACAATGCATTGGGAACAAATTTTGAAGGCAAAGAAAAAGGGCTTGCCCGCGTTCAAAAAGGCGGGAACCCTACAAATGATAAAATATTCCTTCTGTCCATAGAAGAAGTATGCACGCTTTTCGGAGACTCAACGGCGCGATTGCGAAACAAAGGTTTTACCCAAAACGGTGTTAATTTCAAATTAGACAACCCCAACACTCCCAACATTATGAGCTATATAATAATTATCTCCGATCAAAACGACAAAAACAGAACAGCAATTATGCCGGCAACGTTATCTCCCAGAAAAAAAGAAGAGGCATACAGTTGGTGGCTTCGTTCTCCCGGTGAAGCAGACATTAAAGCCGCGTTAATCGGGAATAAAGGAAATATTTGGATGGGTGGAGAACTTATCTGGGCAAAACAATCAAGCAAATTTAAAGGCATACGCCCTGCATTGTGGCTAAAGGTATAATAAAAGCATGGGATACTGCGCATAACAGGGACGCCAGTGAGTAGTGAGCAGTGTGTGTGAGACAAAACTTTCGGACACCAACACTGCTCACTGGACACTGCTCACTACCTTGTTACTGTAACTTGCGGTAATAATTTGTCTGATTGTTAAATTCAAAAATATTTTTGATGATTATTTTGCCGTTATCAAGTTTAATGTATTTGCTTTTGAATAGTTTTTGCAGCTCTGCATGGCCTTCACCCTGAGAAAGACCGATCATATTAAGAAGCTCTTTGGGGCCGAATTCAAATTCATAATCCTCTCTGATATTAAGGTTAACGCGCCTTTTTTCAAGCTGTATAAGCAGTATATCGTGCATACGTCCCAGAGGATCGTTGATTTGGGTATTGGCAATCTGCTTGTACATAATCCATATCCGTTTTGCAAGCAGGCTGGTAAGGCTGGTGATAAGCGTATGCTGAGTGCTTAGCAAATGTTCAAAATTAGCCTGATTTACAACCATAATGCGGCAGTCTTCATAAGCGATTGCACATGCTCCCCGGCGTTTGGATTCCAGCAGCGCCATTTCTCCGAAAATATCTCCGTCTTTTAGGATTGCAAGCAATATCTCGTTGTTATCTGCTATTTTGGATATTTTTACCATTCCCTTTTTTATAATAAAAACTTCTTCTCCCGGCTCGCCTTCAGAAAATATCATGGTGTTCTTTGGATAGACCCTTGTTAAGTCATCTATTTTTTTATATTGCACTTCTGTTTTTCCGGTAGAGGATATTTCATTTATGCGTTTCTGTACCGCTTCGGTGAAAACACTGTCAGGGCAATAGTCCATGTATTTGCGAAAAGCGTAAAGAGCAGCGTCATATTGTTTATGACCGGTATAATATTCACCGACAAAAAAAAGATGACCGGCATTTATTTCAGAATTGCTTTTAAGGGCAATTCCTGTAAGTATTTCGTTCAAATTACGCATCTGTCTTGAAAACTCTTTCAGAATCTTTTTCGCCATTGGGGCGTTGTTTTTAATAAAATTGTCAAATTGAGCATACGATACCTTTATTAAAACAGCGTCACTCGCGGCCAGAGCGGTTTCAATTTGATTATGACCTGCCATGGTGGAAATGATGCCGAACATATCGCCGGGACCCAGATTTTCATTCTTTTTCCATGCCGATGCAAGTATTTCCCTTGTAATACGTACTGTTCCTTCCTGAATAATATAAAACTGTTCGGGAACCCGTTTGTCTTCTACAGTGATATAGGTGCCTTTTGAAAATCTGGATATATCGTACTTCATCTTTTTGTATTTTAATTATATTGGCTTTATTTTTTTACGTCAATTACCAACGGCAAACCTTACTGCGGAAGTATTATCGCGTTGACCTTGATTCCCTTTTCTTCGACAGCCTTGTCAACCATCTCTTTTGTAATCTTGCCCCTCGGCTTTGGATGGGGCGGCGCATCCCCGATAAGGATCATTACCTTTGACTGAGCCTCCCAGGGAAAGCCGGTCGCTCCCGCATGGAGGGCTTCGTATACCGCTTCCGGTATGTCTCCGCCGCCGCGGACGCGTATTGCGTCAAGCTCCTTCTGGAATTTCGCAAAGTCGTCTGTAAAGGGGACGATTTTTGTAAGGTAGTCCTCGTGATAGTCCTTGTACAAAACCATGCCTATTCTGAATGAAGGGAAACTTCCGGTGATGTCCCTCAGCATGGGGATGAGTTTTTCCCTCACCGGATCGATATATTTTTTCATGCTGCCTGTGGTATCAAGGCAGATAACGATGTCAATATATCTGCCTCTTTCTTTTTGCAGTGTGTCGCGTATTTTATCGGTTAAGTCGTCTGTGCCGCCCGCATAAATTAAATCCCCGCCGCCGGTCTTTGCAATTTCATTAAATTTATCGACTGCCTCTTTCAGGAAATTACCCGCTGGCGGGCCGGGCGGCGGAAGCTGGCTTGCTTCAAGGACAAACGGGTTGTCTTTGAAACTTCCGCGGTAATCAGCATAAGGAAGGGAAAAAGCCCTTATGTTAAGGTATGTTCCGTCCTTGACATAAACCTCTCCGTGCCGCCCCGGGGCGTATCCGTAATAGAGAACATACGGTATGTAAATGTGGAAAGCCTGCCCGAACTCGGCATGGGATACAGGCGTTGAAGAAACAAGCGAGTATATTCTGCTTTCTCTGGGCAGGGGGATGCCGTCAATGATACGGATTTCACCGCCGTTTACAGGATTCCATTCGGCGGTGCGGTAGGCGTAATTGTCAGACTGCAAAGCGGGGTCTCTTGTGGATTCTGTCAAAAGAACCGAGGCAATGCCCGGTTTTTTCCTGATGAACAGGTGGAAGCCGCCGTCCGTCCTCAATTCAATTCTTAAATCACCGCTAGAAATATTCAAATCCTGCGAATATGCGCAATAACAGACAAAAAACAGGGGCACAAAAAACCATTTATTCATACCTATATTTATCGGAAAAAGTACGGTATATTGTTACCGGAAGGAGATAAAATGAAATCAACAAGAGAACTTAGCGTTGACAATAAGCTGATGGAAATGGTCGGCGGTTTCGGGCTTTCAGGGAAGGCTGTAGCTGCCCTTAAATTAATGCTTGACGACGAAGAAATTCAGGCATCCCAGGAATACGCGAATGTCGTTTCAATTGTAAGGCTGGGTTACAATGATCACGGCCCGGTACACATGCGCACGGTCGCGCTCAATTCGGTTATAATGTTTGATCTTTTAAGAAAGGCGGGGATAAAAACCAGTCTTGAAAAAGACGGATGCGGCGATTTTGAAGACAGCCTGACGGCAGTATTGATCGCGTCCATGTTTCACGATCTTGGCATGGGCATGGGGCGCCATAACCATGAACTGCACAGTACGGTTCTCGCCATGCCCATCATTGACCGCCTGCTTGCCAAAGTATATGACGACAGCCTTAACAAGAGGGTAATGATCCGCGCGCTTGCGCTGGAAGGAATTGCCGGGCACATGGGAAGCATCAGCATCTCTTCTCTTGAAGCCGGAGTTGTGCAGGTTGCGGACGGATGCGACATGACCAAGGGTCGCGCGCGCATCCCCATCTCCCTGCTTCATACTCCGCGGGTAGGACACATTCATCAGTACTCCGCCAATTCAATCGAAGAAGTGCGTATCAGCGCAGGCGCGGAAAAACCTGTACGTGTTGACGTGCATATGTCAAGCGAAGTCGGCCTTTTTCAGGTTGAAGAGGTTCTGCTGCACAAGATTGCAAACAGTACCGCCAAGCCGCACATTGAGTTATACGCCAAGGTGCGTGATGACGAAGAAAAAAGGTATTTATAGCCTGCGTTATGCGAAAACCAGCGAAGTTTGGTCTGTTTCCGCTTGTATTGTTTTTTGCGCTGTCCGGCTGTTTTTCCAAAGAGACAACGAAGAGTTCTTCTTCCCGTTATTTTGAAGATTCATCGGGGCGGCGGATAGAGCTTCCGGCGGAAATAAAAACAATATCCCCGTCAGGATGGCTTGCGCAGATTTTTTTGATTTCAGCCGCGCCTGATATGCTTGCCTCATTAAGCGTCCCGCTCTCCGCCGCGGAGAAAGAGTTCCTTCCGTCTTTTGACAACCTTCCTGTTACCGGAACATTTTACGGGCAAGGCGCCTTTAACCCCGAAGAGATTGCGCGGATTGCACCGGACGTCATCATCGACATAGGGGCTGCAAAAGAAAACATCGCAGACGATATGGACGCATTTACAAAATCAACAGGGATTCCTGTTATTCACATAACGGCAGATTTACGCAATACCCCCGATGCCTTCCGTCTCTTGGGCAGTTTACTTTCCATTGAAGAAAAATGCGAAGCTCTTGCCGTTTTCTGCGAAAAGACGCTTTTGGCTGTTGATAACGTTATGGGCAAAACGGGACTTGTAAAAAAACAGGCTCTCTTCTGCGTAGGGCCTCGCGGCATGAGCGTGCTTGCGAAGGGTTCTTTTCATTGCGAGACCTTTGACTGGATTGCAGATAATGTCGCAGTCGTGAACAACCCTTCCGCGCGCGCCACGGGAAACGAAACAAACCCCGAACAGATTTTGCTCATTGACCCGCAGGTGATTGTTTTCGGCAGTGAAAGCGTATACTTAAAGGACGATCCTTTTTGGAAGCAGTTAAGCGCATTCAAAACTAATCAGTATTTCAGAACACCTGAAGGACCGTATAACTGGATGGGGTTTCCCCCTTCGATAAACCGCTATCTTGGGATTCTCTGGCTTGCAAAACAGCTCTACCCCCAATTTGCGGATTACGATCTTTATGACGAATGTGCGGAATATTACAGGCTCTTCTATGGATATGATCTTTCCCGCATACGTTTCGCTCAATTGACAGGCCGGTAATGTCGAAACAGGCAAGGATAATCCTTGTGCTTGCGGCGCTTCTTGCCGCCGCAATCCTTGCGTCCCTCCTTACCGGGCGCTACCCCATTCCGTTATCCGCTCTTTGGCAGCGTATTGTGTACGGCAGTTTTCCAAAGCCGCAAATGGAAGCGGTGTTTTTCACCGTGCGCCTGCCGCGGGTGCTCATGGCGATCCTTGCCGGAGCGGCTCTTGCGGCGGCAGGAGCGAGCTTTCAGGGAGTATTTCAAAATCCTCTGGCTTCCCCCGACATGCTTGGAGCTTCATCAGGCGCGGCGACAGGAGCGGCGCTCGCAATTCTTTTAAGGCTGCCAAGTATTCTCGTAACGGCCTCTGCTTTTGCCATGAGCCTTATAACCATTGCTGTTGTAATGCTCTTGGGAGAAAAAGTCAGATCAAAGAAGATCATCGCGCTTGTCCTTGCCGGGCTTATGATTTCATCAATGCACAATGCCGCGGTTTCCTGGATGAAACTCATTGCCGATACGCACAACACCCTGCCTGAAATAGTCTTCTGGCTGATGGGGTCTCTTGCAAAAGTAAGGCCTGTAGAAATTAAATTTACGATTATACCAATGATCGCAGGCCTTGTTATGCTTTTTATCTGCCGCTGGAAAATAAACCATTTAACTTTCAGCGATGACGAAGCCAGATCAATGGGCGTCAATGTAAAAAGCACAAGGGCTTTGGTGATTGTTTCTTCCACCCTGATAACCGCCGCCGCCGTTTCCGTATGCGGGATTATCGGCTGGGCAGGGCTTGTCGTTCCCCACATCTGCCGCAAGCTTACCGGCAATAATTACCTGACACTGATGCCCTCTTCCATGATTGCAGGCGCGCTGTTTCTGCTCGTCATCGACAATATTTCGCGTAACCTTTTCAGCGCGGAAATTCCTCTGGGGATTCTTACGTCATTATTCGGCGCGCCATTTTTCCTGTGGCTTGTTACGCGAAAAGGGGACATTTGGTGAATGTTCTGGAAGTTCGCGATCTTTGCTTTTCATACGGTGAAAAATCCATCCTTGAAAACATCAATTTTGAACTGCGCAGGGGCGAATTGCTTGCGGTGCTGGGAGCTAACGGCAGCGGGAAAAGCACTTTGTTCCGCTGCCTGTTGGGGCTAGATAACCGTTACAACGGAAAAGTGATCCTTGAAGGCGAGGACATACGCGGGAAAAAACCAGCGGAAATGGCGCGTCTTATGTCATACGTCCCGCAAAAAATTCAGAGCGTTTTTAATTATTCTGTAACGGATATGGTTTTGATGGGCATGACATCAGGAGGAAGGCTGCCTTTGAAACGCCACTATGAAGATGTAACCGTGATCCTCAAAGAAACAGGCATTTCAACGCTTGCAGACCGGGATTTCAGGGAACTGTCGGGCGGCGAACAGCAGCTTGTACTGATTGCGCGTGCGCTGGCTCAAAAGGCTCGAATACTGGTCATGGACGAGCCTGACACCGGCCTTGACTACGGCAATCAGCAGAGGTTAAGCGCCAAAATAAAAGAACTGACCAAAAGCGGTTGCAGCATCATTCTTTCTACCCACAATCCCAATCAGGCTTCTCGTTTCGCGGACAGGGTTCTTGCCATCCATGATCGAAAAATTGCCGCCCTCGGCGCCCCTGAGGTAGTAACCGAAGAATTAATCAACACTTTATACGGACTATCACCTTTGGTAATCATGGAGTAACATAACAACATGGCGGGAAACACTTTTGGCAAATTATTCAGGGTAACAACTTTCGGCGAGTCCCACGGCGCTGCCATGGGCTGCGTCATAGACGGATGCCCGGCTGGGCTTGAGCTGTCTATCGCCGACATTGAAACAGAATTAAAACGCCGCAGGCCTAACAGCGCGTCCGGTTCAAGAGATGAAGTTGATACGCCGGAAATCTTATCCGGTGTTTTTGAAGGCAAAACCCTGGGAACCCCCATCGCCATTGTGGTGCGTAATACCAATCAAAACAGCGCCGATTATGACGCGCTTAAAGACATTTACAGACCGGGACACGCCGACTTTACATGGGAGGCGAAATATGGTTCGAGGGATCACCGGGGAGGCGGCAGAAGTTCCGGCAGGGAAACATTGTGCCGCGTTGCCGCAGGGGCAACAGCGAAAAAATTGCTTGCGAGAGATGGCATCAACATAAGGGCATGGACGTCTTCGATTGCTGGGCTAAAAATGCCCGTTCCCGGAGAAGATGGATTTATTTTTGATGAGATTGAACGCAATCCCCTTCGCGTCCCGGCGGATGCACAGGAAGTAATGACGAAAATTGAAGCGCTCCGCAAAGAAGGCGACAGCGCGGGCGGCATTATTTCATGTCAGATAACGGGAGTTCCCGTTGGGCTTGGAGAACCTGTCTTTGACAAACTGGACGCGCGCCTTGCCGCCGCGATACTGTCCATCGGCGCATGTAAGGGAATAGAATTTGGCGCTGGATTTGCCGCCGCCGCAATGACAGGCAGTGAGAATAACGCGGCAGACAATTCAGGCGGAATCCTTGGCGGCATTTCAACAGGGCAGGAAATCTTTTTCAACGCGGCTTTCAAGCCGACGCCTTCTATCGGGAAGCCTCAAAAAACCAAAGACAAAGACGGTAATATGAGGGAGATTGAAATTAAGGGGCGGCATGACGTGTGCATTGTTCCCCGCGCCGTGCCGGTAGTAGAAGCGATGGCTGCCCTTGTTCTTGCTGATTTTATGCTGCTACAGCGCGCCGCAAGGCTTCAGCCGGGCTGAAGCCAGTTTTAACCTTTTCTGATATACAGGGGAATGGAAGCCGCTTCTTTATCGTCAAGGAAAAGCACAAAGTTAATCACACCCGGATTCTTAAAATGCAGATTCGATATTGCAAACACAAGATTCGAGACCGTAGTCGCGTTTCCAACTCCATTCACCTCAAGATTGCCGCTTACTGTCTCCATGCTCATCTCACCGTCAAGATCGCGGGTCTCAATACGAAAAGTGTGGTTGGTGTATTCCCAAATATCAAAACGCAGTCGTATCACAACAGAAAGCTGCGGATGAATACACGGAAAGTTACGGGAGACAATTGAATCAAAAGTCCCTACGATGGTTAATTTACCGCCGTTATGCTGCGCAAAGTCGCAAAGTGTAAAAATCTCGATTTTGATGTTATACCTCTTTATACCATGTTAACACAATTACCAGTTAAGGAACACTACCTTACTTGACGCATTACAGACAGCTTGACAATGAAACCACAAATATGAAAAATATATTTCATGCAAAGAATTTTCAGTAAGATGCGTTCGGCAACGTCGGTGGCAGTTTTGGCGGCGATGTTGACAGTAATGTGCGGCGTGTCCGCTTTCGCCGGAGGCAAGACCGAAAGCCTCAACCAGAGAAAACCGGCAATCATCGACAGTGATTTGGTTATCCAAATTGCGGATATCACAGAAAACGCCCTCTTTTATCCTGTTGAAATCGACAGCTTGAAGATGGAGGTGATGGCGGTCAAGGCGCCGGACGGCACGATACGCACCGCTTTTAACGCCTGCCATCTGTGTTACCAAAGTTCGCCGAAGCATCCGGTGCTGGGCTTTTATGTACAGAAAGGCGTGGAGCTAATCTGCATTTGCGAAAGACGCTACACCATGGACATGGTTGGAGTTGTAAAAGAAGGCTGCCACCCCAAGCCGGTTTTACCGGAGTGGAAAACAGTAACCGCTTCGACCATTACCATTTCAAGAGATAATCTGGTAAAAGCCAAGGCCATGTTTGAAGACCTTAAAGGGCAGTGGGACGGCGGGTCCTGCTGCGATTGAATATTGACATTCAACATTTTGCTTGATATATTAGGTAAAGATGCTAAAGAACGGGCGCAGAAAAATATTTAAAACCATCTCAATTGCGGTAATGGCGTTTTACGTATGCTATTCTGTCGTTGCCGTTTCCACGGATATTTGTATATGTCCGGGAATGTCATGCTCCTACCCAATCGAAAATAATGAAAGCCTTTATACCGGGCATTGCTGTGCCGAAGGCGAGTCAGAAATGGACTGCTGTTTTGACGAAATTCCCGTCCAAAATAAAACGTCCGTTTTTCACGAGACACACAACAACTCTGTCTATCGTGACAATATAAGTGATGTACAAACAGGCATTTGTAACGGTCTTTTTCTTGTAGAATTGTCAGGCATAGCCTGTGAAGAACGATTTATCCCTCAAAAAACATCTTATTTTATATTCAGACCTCCCAAAGTGTAGGCTTAAAAGCCGCAAATTCTGTAAAGACACTGAGAAGACCCTGTAAATTTTGACTGTAGGGCTTCCAACTACACTTTTTAAGGAGAGAAATATGAAAAATTTTGCTAAAATGATCGGAATTGGCGCTCTGGCGCTGATAATTGGGCTTTTTTTAACAAGCTGCGACGAAGGGAACCCGGAAGATTTCAATCTTGCCGTGCCTGAAAATGTAAAAATAACGGTTGAAGGCAGGCTTATGACCGTTACCTGGGATGCTGTAGCCAATGCGCAAGGTTACGAGATCACTACAACCAGTGCGGATTGCGCTTCCGGCAACCGGTTGATTGACACAAAAGCCGGTACCGCGAAAAATCTGGAAGGTGCCGGAAATTTCCTGCCTGGAGCGGATATCATCAATGCCACCACCGGTGAGGTTACTGGTACCAGAAATAAAACTACAAACGGAACCGTTGAAATTAAACCGGGAACCAAAATCGAAATATCCCTGATGCCAGAATCGGGTACAGGCCCATTTCCTACCCTAGCAGAGGGCAAGCCAATGGCAACGGCGGTTACAGCCAAGGTAAAGGCGCTTGGAGGAAAAGTCGGAGGAGATGAATACCTGGACTCTGGTTATTCAAGTGTAAAAACCAAATCTCTTTCAGAATAACGTTTCAGGCGGCGGGGTATATCCTGCCGCCTTAACGCCAATTCGGGAGCAATTCATGAAACCTGTTTACATAGCGGCTGCTTTATTGCTTATTTTCTGCGCGGATTTTTTACCGGCACAGTCAGCGGCGGAAGAAATTGAAACTCTCTTGTCTACCGAAGCGGTTACCTATGCGGCAGCGGCGCGTTTTCTGCTTGAAGCTGCCGATGTGATTGTAACTCCCGATCCGCAGGAAGCCTTTCGTTATGCGATGTGGCAAAAGTGGCTGCCCAAAAACACAGCCGCAGACGGTACGGCGCGGCTTGACGGCATTTCCAAACTGCTCATGCATTCATTTGACATGAAGGGCGGCGTAATGTATTCCATTACCAAAAATCATCGTTATGCCTACCGTGAGTTGGTACACAAAAAAATCATTCAGGGAAGATGCGGTCCCGCCATGAATGTAAGCGGCGAACGTCTGCTTGCCATCACCGGCAGAATGCTTTCCGAAAAAGAAAAGGAAACGGATTAGCATGAGAGCAATTCGCCGGAAGATATTTTTTATACTCATGTTTCTGATGCCTTTTATTCTTGGCGCTCAGGATTTCGGACTGGTTATCAGTCAATATTCCGGAATTGACAACAAAAGAAACGATGACACGAACTTTGAGTATGACGCGGATCTATTGCCGAGCTTTGAATTTTTGCTGGGCGATTCGGGTGAATTATTCCTGTCGGCGGGAATAACGCTGGGATGGAAAAACAATGACGATGGTTTTTTTTGGATGCCCGAACTTTTGAACGCGGAATTTTCCTGGCGGCAGGGCAACGCGGAAATCAGAGCCGGACGCATGGGTTATGCCGATCCTCTGGGGTTTATTGCAGCAGGGCTTTTTGACGGCGCCCGGTTTTCGTACAGTTCAACGGCGGGTATTATCAGTATAGGCGCATGGTACACGGGTCTGCTCTACAAAAAAAGCGCCTACATCACCATGACCGATGCGGAGCAGGATGCCTACACTGCTGAAGTTGACCTTGCTGATCCGCAAACATATTTCGCCTCACGGCGATTATTGGCGTCTCTGGATTGGGAGCATCCGTCCGCCGCGCAATTACTGCACCTAAAGGCGGCTCTTACCGCGCAATTTGATCTTACAGACGATGATGACACATACAACAGCCAGTATATAACACTCAAGGCAAGTATCCCGTTTAACCGTCTTACGTTTGAACTGGGCGGAAGTCTTGAAACGGCGGAACTTGACATAGCGGGAGTAAAAGATACCAACATTGCCCTTGCCGGTGATGCTGGTATTTACTGGATGCTTCCTGCAAATTTCGACAGCCTACTTTCGCTGACCGCCCGTTATCTAAGCGGGAACACTCTTGGAATTGGGGGAGCTTTTATTCCCCTGACAAACGGATTCTACGGGGATATACTCAAGGCAAAGCTGTCGAGCCTTTCCGTGCTGAGCCTGAATTACACGATGCGGTTTACTCCCGCTTTTACACTGGGCTTGAACGCATCACACTTTATACGCAACGATATGGTAACTTACAAGGCCTACCCCGTTAACACCGAAAATAATGCGGGCAGCTCTTTGGGAACTGAGTTTTTTGCACAGCTTGTTTGGAGTCCGTTTTCTGATTTACAAATAAATCTTGGAGGCGGGGCTTTTCTTCCCGCGCTGGGCAATGCGGCATCATCTGATGAAAAACCGTGGTGGAGCGTAGAACTATCCGTAGTTTTCGCTTTGTTTTAAGGCTAAGGAGGCGTTACTTGAAAAAAACTTTTTGCGGCGTGTTAGTGTTTTGCATGGCGGCTTACGGAATTTTTGCACAAACTGCGGGAGTAATCCGGGAATTAACCGGCAATGTAGAACTAAAGACTGCCGGTTCTCCGGTTTTTATCGCCGCCCGTGCAGGTGATGAAATCGAGATGAACACCATCGTATCAACAGGTTTCAAAAGCACCGCCGTTATTGAGACCGGAGATACCCTTATTACCGTACGTCCGCTGACCCGTTTGACTCTTGCGGAAAACCTGAACGTCAATCTGCAAGCCGGAAGAGTCAAAGTTGATGCAAACCCGAAAGCGGGAACAAAGGCAAACTACACTGTACAAAGTTCCGGCGCGACCGCTTTGGTACAGGGAACCAGTTTTGAATTTGACGCGCATAATATTAAAATGAACGAAGGGACTGCCGTCTTTAGAGGCATTTCAGGACCTGCGGCAATAGTAAAAACCGGAGGAGAAAATTTCATAGGAGCGGATGGTAGGCCGTCTGAATCCGCCGTGTGTTCACTAATGCCTTCCGTGCCGGGCGGCGGGCGCGGCGGCAGCGGCGGAGGCCAGCAGGCGGCAGGCGGAGGCGGCGGAAGCTGCTGCGATTAACAATCATTCATAGGAGGAAATATGAAAGAGATTACGAAATTGTTAGGGCTGAGCGCTCTGGCAATCGGGTTATTAATGACGGGCTGTGCCACTGGACCGAAAGCAGGCGGCGGCATCAAACTAAGCGCGCCTGAAAACCTGCGCATTGAAGTTGCAGGCAGGCTTATGACCATTACCTGGGATGCGGTACCCAATGCGCCGGGTTACGAGATTGTTACCACAAGCGAGAATTGCGGTTCCGGCAACAGGATGATAAACACCAAAGAACGTTTTGCCGCGACAAACACAGGCACCAATGCCATGTTCAGCGACGGCAGAAACGGCGCTGTTCAAATTATTGACGCAACGACCGTGCAAATTACCTTGATGCCGGAAAATCCGCCTGAAGATCATCCTGATTCTCCAATGGCAACAGCAGTTACAGCAAAGATAAAATCGCTTGACGGAATAACTGAGGGACAGCAATATCTTGCCTCTGATTATTCACCGGTAGTAACAAAAAAACTGCGGTGAAAGATGATATTTCAGGCAAGGATATAAGGAGGTTTTAACATGAAAAAGGTTAATATAATCTCATTCCTGCTCATTGCACTGGGCGTACTTGCGATTCTTGGCATAACGCTGTTTTTCCATTTTATTACATACACAGAAGATGGAAAAATATTGGGAAATTGGCAGGAGAAAGAAGCAACAATTTATCTAGGAACAGCAAAAAACATCGTGTACGCTGCCGGATGCATTTGCGCTCTGGGCATCGCAGCGCTGTTGATTGGCCGGGGCAAAACACTGAAAAGACATGATGTTTTTGCCGTACTGTTTGTTGCATTGGGTGTTTTGAGCATCGTTGGTTTTCTTTCGGCCTTTTACCCCTGCACTATGATGTTGAGCAACAGGCCGATGCGCTGTTACTGGACAATGAAAGCCCTGATTGGCATTGCCGGTGCAATCAGCGTTTCCGGGATTTTGATGCTCTTGTTCAATCAGTCCCATGATCGCATTAAAGGCCTGAATATCGCGGTTATTATGCTGAGCATTATGTTTCTTCTGATGCCGACAAAAATAAGCGGGGTCTGCATAGTCCATATATGCGTTGAAAAATTCTATCCCTTTGCATTGGGAATGGGCGCTGTGATGCTTACCGCATCTGCGCTTAATGCGCTTTTATTAAAACTGAACAAAAAAGCAGGATGAAAATGAAAAAGAAACCTTTGACTACTGTGAGAATCGCTTACAACAACCTGAGCGGAAAACCGGCCAGGGCAGCCGCGCTTGTAACAGTTGTTGTTATTATGTCGTTTGCGTTATTCGGCGGAGCGATTATTTCGCAAAGCCTGGATAACGGAATAAACAGTCTTGAAGCGCGTCTGGGCGCGGATATTGCGGTATTGCCGCTGGGCAGTGAGGCCGATTATGAAAACATTATTCTTGCAGGCTCCCCGGTCAATTTCTATTTTGACAGTAATCTGGAGCGGCAAGTCGCCGGTGTTGCAGGCGTTGAACGAATTACCACGCAGTTTTATCTGGCAACTCTTGAGAATTCCTCCTGCTGCACTCAAAGCATCCAAATTGTCGGCATTGATTATGATACCGACTTTGTTGTTACACCGTGGATTGCCAACTTTCTTCAGCGTCAAATTGGCGATGGAGAAGTGATTGTAGGCAGTGATGTTGTCATTGAAAGCGATAATACTGTAATGTTTTTTGATTCTGTTCTGAATGTCGCCGCAAGGCTGGATCGGACGGCAACGGGTATGGACAGTACTGTTTATGTGAGTATGGATACCGCGCGCAGAATTGCAAAGACAGCGCAGGAAGGCGGTCATATTCCCGGCGATTTGGAAATCGACAGTGCGGCTTCCTCAGTACTTGTGAGCGTTGCCCCCGGTTGTGATATTACGGAAATTGCTTCCGGTATCCGAAAAAACACTCCCGGCGTAGACATTGTTGAAAGTTACGGCATTTATTCCAGTATAGCAAAAAACTTACGCTTTTTTACGGGGATGATTAATTCGATAACTGTTGTATCAGGCATTTTGGCAGTGTTGATTCTGGCGGTTTTATTCTCGCTCATTGCAAACGGCAGAAAAAAAGAGTTCGCTGTTTTGCGTATTTTAGGCGCAAAACGCAAAAAACTTGCAGATATAGTACTGACAGAATCCCTGTTCATCAGCTTATGCGGAGCGGCATTGGGGATATTATTTGCCGCGATGGCGGTGTTTCCTTTTGGACGGTATATCGGAATTCAAATGGGTATGCCGCTTTTATTGCCGGGAGCTTTGGATTCAATGCGGCTTTTGCTGTTTGCTCTATTTTTATCAGCCGCGGTCGGGCCAATATCATCGGCATACTCTGCCTTTAATATCAGCCGTGCGGAGACTTATGCAACGATGAGAGACGGTGAATAAAATGAAAATCGAAATAAAGAACCTGATCAAAGAGTACACGCAGGGCGATCAAACATTCAGGGCTGTAAATGATGTTAGTTTTTCAATATCGAACGGTGATTTTTTTTGCGTAACGGGGCGTTCGGGGAGCGGAAAAAGCACTCTTTTGAATATCATTGCGGGGCTTACCCTCCCCACATCGGGTAATGTACTCCTGGACGGGCAGGAAATTTTTGCCCTCCCGGATGAAGCGATTTCACTGTACAGAAACGCCAAAATTGGCTGTGTGCCGCAGCAGTATAGTTTATTGTCCGACCTGACTGTTCTGGATAATATACGTCTCCCGTTTTATCTGGCAAAGCGTGACGGCGACTCCGAAAAAGAGGCGCAAAGACTCATGGCATTGGTGGGTATTGAAAAACTGGCAGCAAGAATGCCAAAACGTCTTTCCGGCGGGCAGGTAAAACGTGTCGCCATTGCCAGGGCGATGATCAACAAACCCGGCATTCTGCTTGCTGATGAGCCGACAGGGGATCTGGATGCCCAAACAACCGAAGACATTATGAAAATATTCAAAAAGGTGGCTGATGAAGGTACGGCTGTTATTATGGTAACCCATGACCTTGATACCACGGAATATGCAAACAGGCGTTTTGAAATGAATAGCGGCATACTTAGTCAGAAGTAAAATAAGGAGTCCTTATCATGAAAAAAATAAATATTATCGCGCATGTACTCATTGCGCTGAGCCTGCTCACGATTTTTGGCGTAACGGTATTCTTCCTTCCCTTTACCACCGAAGAGGGACACATACTGGGAGATTGGCTCAAGGGCGAAACGATGATGTACCTTGGGACAATGAAGTCCATCGTTGGCGCTGCCGGAAGCCTGTGCGTTTTAGGCATTGCGCTGATGTTGATAGTCCGCGGGAAAACGATAAAAAGGCAGGATATTCTGGCGGCGCTGTTCATCTTGCTGGGAATATTTACAATCATTGGTTCCCTCACGGCTTTCTACCCTTGTGTACCGATGATGAAGATGAACAACAGGCCGATGCCGTGCTATTGGACGATGAGAACCCTGCTTGGCTTTGCCGGGATAATCGGTATTTCGGGAGCATTGATGCTGATGTTCAACCGGTCAAAAGAGATTTTTTCAGGATTAAGTATGGCGTTTGTTGTGATGTGCACTTTGTTCATTTTAATCCCAACAAAGCTGAACGGCATCTGTCTCAGCAGCACGATGATATGCGCTCAAAGATTTAATCCCTTTGTGACGGTGATGGGCGGCATGATGCTCACTATGTCTGTGTTCAACATGTTTTTGCTCAGAAAAAGGTCAGATGATGAATGAGCCGCCCGTTGTTTTGTCAGAAAAAATAAGCCTGGCAAAAAACGACAAGCGCAGCCTTAACCAGCTTATCAAAGAATATACACCCTTTATAAAAAAATGTATCTCCGGTGTTTTTTACAATGGGCAAATGCGGCGGGACCATCTTACCGAAGCCATGCTGGGTTTCATTCAGAGCGTAAAAACATTCCATGAAGATAAAGGCGCGTTCATCCCGTATGCCCAGATAGTTATCCGCAGCAGGCTTATCAACGCCGCAAAAAAAGAAGCGGCAATCCAAAAACCTCTTTTTCACATTATAGAAACCTCACAGGAAGATAAAAAAGATACACAATGGGAATATGAAAGCGCCGAACGTCAATATTACGAACTAATGGCCCGCAAAGAGGCACAAATGGAAATAACAGAATTAAACAGTACATTAACACAGTGGGGGTTTACCTGGTCAGACCTGGTAAAAAATTGCCCCAAACAAAATCGTTCCCGGTGTTCATGTCATGAAGCGGTACAAACCTTATTGGCGGATAAACCGCTTCTTGCAGAAATGCTCAAAACAGGAAAGTTACCCATAAAACGAATATCCGCGATCTCAGGGCAATCGGAAAAATCACTTGAAAAATACCGCCGTTATATATCGGCGATTGTCCTCATCCTGGAAGGCGATTATCCATATATTCATTCTTTCCTGCCGCAGTTCTTTGACAAGGAGGAATTACAGTGAAAGGTATAATCATGCAGCGCGGAGAGCGGAAAAGCATCGTTCTGTTGAACAACGGAAAAATAAGCGAAATACCCTCCCCCCTCAACTGTGAAGAAGGAATGGTTGTTACCATTTCATATAACAAAAGAATAATTACTCTCATCAGCCTTTTATCCTGCGCTGCTTTGTTATGCGCTTTTCTTGTTCTGCGATCCGTCTATTATAATCCCTTTGGATATGTCCAGTTTAACTATGGAAACGCCGCTGTAGAATTGGCCTATAACCGTTTTCAACGCATATTTGCCGTCCGTCCCCTGAACCAACTGGCGGTGGAACCGGTAGCAACACTTTCTCTCAACAATACCGGTATAGAGGCCGCATACGAAAAAATAATGCTATCATTCACCCGCTCCCCGTCATTTCCGGAGCAGAATCAGGTTTTAGTCCGTATAGCCCAAGACAATCTTGCAGGAGCAAAAAAGATAGAGCAAAATTTGTCGCTTCTCTCACATCCTTTGGCGGCGGTGTCTTTCGAACTGTATACCCATGAACTATACCGGGACATAATGACAGCAGGGCATCATAATCCCATAGTTTCACCACCCCAAAACAGCGTCCCTCAGATGTACAGATGGTGGAACAGAAATCAAAATATGCGCGGCAGGCGGAATTGTTGGAGCTGGTAAACTTGCCACATACCCCCTGTTTTTATTATCTTTTTTTTGTATACTAATATATCAGCGGGGCATCTCCCCGGCACTTTTTTTTATGGAGGGTTTTGTGAAAAAGATTAGTTTGTTATTGATTACTGCCTTTTTGGCAGGTGGCATGCTGTTAATGGCAGGATGTTCTGACGATCTGATTGACAGCCTGGAAGGTGCTATTCCGGCAGACCTCAGAAATACCACATGGTACAAGCAGATTGGTCAAAACACTGCCACGCTTGACTTTGGTACAGACGGCGTTACAGTCTCCGGCACTGAAACCCAGTGGGACGGCTATTGCCGTTATGGGGCTTGCGGTAAAGGCAACGGCTCTTGCGGTAATGGGTACTGTGGAAAAGGGAACGGTTCGTGCGGTTTCAGAAATAATGACGGCACAGAGCTATCCTGGGAGTATACCTGCACAGGCAACACACTTACCATCAAAAATTGCAATAATTCGTCTTTCAATGGCGACTGGACAAAGGTCGAATAAATATGAAAAAACTTTTATTTATATTGGCTATTATTTTTTTGGCAGCAGGTACGGCATCAGCTCAGGGCTGGGGTAATTCAGTTACAGTAACCGGCGCACTTCAACTGCAAAACGGTCAAGTTACAATTATAAACGGGAACATCGCCTATTATTGCCCAATGATTGAACGATATGCCGGCTTTATTGATGGCTTAAAAGAAGGAAACACTGTTACTATTGAAGGCTTTGCCTATGGTAATTTATTGCAGCCGGTTAAAATAACCGCCGGTGGAAAATCGTATGATTTTCTCGCAAATAATAATTCCGGTGGCTTTGGCGGCAGATGCTGTACCGGGACAATGGCAGGCGGTTTTTGCGGAAGACGCGGCGGCCGTGGACGCTGGTAAAACAGCTAAAGCATAAGGAGGAATACCATGTGTTGTTATTATAACGGATTTGCAGGACATCACGGATTTGGTATGTTCCATGGTTTGGGAAGTATCTTCGGTATAGTTCTGATAATTGTGGGAATCCTTTTTGCTATAAAGCTGGTGAAAGAAATATTTTTCGGCAATACAGTCAAAAAAGTATAAACATTTTTAACTGCTTTTAATAAGAGACATCAGATTCACTATCTGGTGTCTCTTATGACATGAAAATCCCAGCCCGGCACATAAGAGCCTACATTCCTAAGCGGCGTGTCCATCGGAACTGTTTCAGGAATTTCCATAAAAACATAAAAGTCAGATAATTCCATCCCCATATATTCAGCCCCTGTTTCAATGGTCATCATACCTCTAAGTTCCGATGCTTTAAGAGGCTCTCCGCTTTCCCTCACCGATTCAATGCTTGGAACGGTCAATTTTAACATTCCCGCCCTGTCAAATACAAACAAGCTTCCGAAAAAAATTGTTACTGTCGCAATCACAAAGATTAATGGTTTAATCGTTTTTCCAAACACAGTCATTCTTATGCAATTCTTTTGAGAAGGGCAGGCGGTAATACATTGGCCGCACGCAATACATTCTGCGGATTTTACCGCATCAGTTTTACTGACATCAACATTCATTGGGCAGATCTTTGAACATTGTTCACATGCGGAACAGTTACATGAGGTGCAGGCATTGCGCCTGATTTTTGCAGGGCTTATTTTTGCGATAATGCCGTACAACGCTCCCGCAGGGCAAAGGTACTTGCAGAAAAATCTGTCAATAAATATTGAAACTGCAAGTACAATTACCAGTATTACAAAGCCAGTTCCTGTTTCACTGAACAATCCCTTTCCTGCCCATATATGGGCAAACGCGGCGTAAGGATCGTAAGGTGAAATCCAGATTGACGCCGTTACCCACGCCATGACGGTAACAAAAACCAACACTGCATATTTGAGAAAGCGCAAAACAGCATCCGCTTTTACAGGCACTGTGAATTTTCTTTTGGCAATCTTTCCGGTAAATTCCTGCAGCGCGCCAAAAGGGCAAATATTGCCGCAAAATGCCCTGCCAAAAAGAAAAGCAAAAACAAGCGTAAAGAAAAACAAGGTCATAGTGCCGCTGAATATTTTCTGCAAATTTGCGTTTCCCGCAATCCATGACCACAGATTTTCAAGCCCGCCAAGGGGGCATAAGGCGTGAACTGATGGTAACATCACCCTGCTGTTGTTAATATGCAGATAGTGGATCAGCATTGTACCGCCCAATATTAGTGCCAAAACAATCCATCTTGCATATTTTGCAATATTTTTACCTGTTAATTTAGCCATTTATTTACTCCGTATATTTTATAGATATAATTTTAACATCAAATATGTTTTCAAGCTACACGCCAATCACCCTCTCAGCGTTTTTCCGTAAAATCAGCTCTCTTTCGCTGTCTGAAAGATCGAGGCTCATAAATTCGGCAAGGCAGGCGGCGGGATCCCACATGGGATAATCGGAGCCAAAAAGGAAGCGTTCAGCCCCGTAGGCGCGTATAAGCTCTGCTGCCCGCCTTGTGCCGATAAAAGAAAGCGAGCTTGAAACATCGAAAAAACAGCGCCGGTTGTGAAAATAATCGTAGGCAATATCGAAAACTGACCAGCCGCCGAAATGGGCTGCCACCACGCAGAGTTTCGGAAAATTATCCAATACGCGCGCCAGCCGCGATGGGTGTGAAAATGAGTAACGGTAGTCGCCGGTATGAAAAATAACGGGCAGCCTGCCTTCAATGGAGGCGTAAATGTCCATCATAGCTTCGTCATCGATATTGAAACGCTGCATGTCTGGGTGGAATTTTAAGCCTTTTAGCCCAAGGCCAATGAGCCGCTCAATTTCGTCAAGGGGATTTTCCATGTCCTTGTGCAGCGTTCCAAACCCTGTGAACTGGGAATGTTCGCAGCAGGCGGAGGCGATGTAATCGTTGATTGCCTGCACCTGGCCGGGAATGGCGGCGGCGGAAAACACCACAAAACGACCAATGCCCCCGCGCCGTCCGCTTTCCAAAAGACCGTCAATAGTGCCGTCTCCGCCCGCCATGCCAACGTTGTAAAATTCCCCGATGCTGGCAACTGCCTTAGCGGCGATTTTTTCCGGGTAAATGTGGGTGTGAAAGTCGATTATATCGCCTGACATTTTTACAAAAACACCCGGTAACTGATGTTCAATGCGGTTCCTATTTTCCGGGCATTGTGCTTGCCGATGGGACGCCTGCCGTTTTCCATATCAGAGATATGCCTTCTAGGAATACCGGTCAATTCAGAAAGCTGTACTTGAGTAATATTTTCTTTGCCTCTTGCTCCGATAAGCAGATTGCCGGGCGTACGTTCGGCGAACAGTCCTTTCGCGTCCGCCAATTCATGACTGTAATCAGGGATTGCATCCGCACATACACAGCCATGCTCCTCAAGGTAATGCTTTATACGATATGCACTTGGCGCAGGACATGATACGAAGAACTGCATATCGACAGCGCCGGAGCGTTTCGCGGCAGGACATTCCGTTTTAATAAAGGGCTTTTTCGTGTGTGCCAACATATACTACCTCCACAAGCTTTACTTTGTTTTCGCCGATTTCTTCCCACACTGCGACATAGGTGGGTCTGCCTTTCTTTATATGGCAATGGTGCCGGTTATACGGCAGTTTGCTATAATTAGGCCAGTTTCCCCGCACCGGGCCGCATTGCTCAATTTCAGCAATGAGCAATTCCATCGTTTTTGATACCATTTCCGGCAAGCGTTTTTTCAAGAATTTTTTCCGATCGTATACAACCTGCCAGTTCATAGTATGCACTAATTATTAGTGCATAACCGGAATCTTGTCAAGCAGAATAATTAAGGTTATTTTTTTGTCTTCAGTTCTTTCTTTACATCGTCAAGCCTTTTGGTGAGGGTTGCGATTGTGCGTTCCAGCCGGGCTTTTTCTTTTTCAAGACGCAGGACGGGGTCTTCAGATTCGCTCTGTTTGCGCATCTGCATTTTTACCGTGTCGGGGCTTTTTCCCTTGATGAGCGCGGTCTCTGCCGCCTGACGGTTGTCGTTATCGCGGATACCGGCAAGGAAGCGCATATTGTCCGCGCCCACTTCGGGGGCAATATCGTACTCGAACATTTTCATCGCCATGTTGGCGGCTGTCCGGGGGATACGCAGCATACGGTCAACATAGTCCTCAAAGCGAACGCCGATGCCGGTGCAGAGTTCATGCGCTTTTAGTAACTGTTTCCCCATTTCCTTCACAAGCTCGCCGTTGTTTTTAAGGAATTTGGCGCGGATAATTTCCGTCAGTTTTAACAGTTCTGGAGAGGCAGTAAAAACATCATGGTAGATTTTTTTGGCTTCAGCTTTTTCAAGCAGGGCGTGAAAGATTGCCCAGAATTCGGTATTGTGCGCGCGGGGGGAAAGTGTGCCGCCCCGCGAACATGAGTGCAGATGATGCGCGTATTCATGGATTGCCGTATAAAGCAGCAGATTTTCACCTGCACTGTCCTGTTGGAAATTGCGATTATGGATGATTATCTCCCTTGAATCCGGCTTGTAAAGGCCGTTCACTTTGGAGCTTTTCTTCCCCGAAAACACCAGCGCAAATTCAAGCGGTGCGTCTTCAATAGCCAGCAGTTTTTCTCTAACTTTGTCCTGATTCATGTAAACTCCCCTACCTTATCCATCATAAGCGCTGTTGCTACAACGCAGGCGGTTTCCGTGCGCAGGGCGCGGTTTCCCATTGACAGCCGCAAAAACCCCGCCTGCTTAAACAACGCACGCTCCCTGTCCGACCAGCCCCTCTCAGGGCCGACTGCCAGCACCGCAGGCCGGTCTGTGGCGCGAAGGTGCGAAACAGAGCCTTCCGGGTCTGCATTGTCCAGGGCAGCCAACAAGGGGGTACGCCAGCCGCTTTCCCAAGGGCGCTCTTTCAACCATGTTTCCAGATTATCATACACTGAAAGGGCAGGTACGCAAGTATCCCGCGCCTGAATTGCGCCTTCAATGAGCGCTTCCCGCGCCCCGCCGTCAGCAAGCAGTTTTGTATCGCGGTAACTTTTTTCCCCAAGGTCAGTTCCCACAAGGTCTATTGCCGATACCCCCATGCTGGAAAGGTCCCGTAAAAGCCGCCGTATCTGAATTGGACGCACAAACCCGGCGGCCATCCTAATCCGCGCCCTCGGCGGCGGAGGTTCTGACACATTGAGCGATACAAAAATCGACCCGTCCAGATTTATCTTTTCAATTCTGCCCGTCCCCTTCATTCCTCCCAGAATCCCCGCCTCGAAGCTGTCGCCAGTTTTTTTATGCAGAACTTTTAAAAGGTGGATTGTCCTATCGTCCCGTCTTGAAAGGTTATGCCCCAGCTCATATTCTTCCAAAAGGATTATGTTCATGATTCAGAGTATAGCATATACACAAAAAACTCAAAATATTACCTGGGAATATACTCTGTTTTTGTGATAAAAAAATTAAGCCGACATTGACAAAACTGAAAAAAAGAGATAAATTAGGAAACATCAATCAGTATCAGGTTGACAAATTTTATTTATTTATGATTTTAGGAGGATTGTAAATGAAAAAGGAACATGGCTTTTCAAAGGTCAGTAAAATTGTAATAAGCGTCTTGGTGATTGCTCTGGCGCTTCTGGCAGTATCCTGCGCAACCAAATCGGATGTGTACAAGGAAATCGATCATGCGGTTGAAGGGAACAATTTTGATTCAGCAATTCAGGCAATAATTAATGGGCAGGACGCAAAAAAACCGATTTATCCCGAGAAAAATTCAATAATGCTTTACCTTGACAAAGGAATGCTGGAACATTATGCGGGGAAATACGCAGAATCTTCAACAAGCCTGCAGGAAGCGGAAAGGTTAATTGATGACGCTTATACCAAGAGCGTTTCCGCCGATTTATTCTCATACATTGCCAATGACAATACAAAAGAATTTCCCGGTGAAGATTTTGAAAACATTTACCTTAATGTTTTTAACGCATTGAACTACTACAAGAGTGGTAATCTTGAAAGCGCTTTGGTAGAGATTCGCAAACTAAGTATGTCCAGCGGCAAGTTGGATATGCTTGTACGCAAGTATGAAGAAGCCGGCAAGAGTTTCGGAGACAAGGTAATGGAACAGCTTAACAAAATCGGCTTTACACTCAGTGATGCGCTGCCGCAGCCAGGTGCAATCAATTTTTCAAAATCCGCCCTTGCGCATTATCTTTCTGCCCTTTTCTTCCTTGGTGATGGAAATACCGACAGTGCGCGGATAGAGTTTGATCAGGTCCAGGCGGCATTCGACTCCAACAAGAACATTTATAAAAACGATGTTCCGAATGCCGTTGCGGATGCGCGTTCTGTTCCCGCAGGAAAAGGCAGGCTTAATGTCATCGGATTTGCCGGATTGTCCCCGGTAAAAGAAGAAGGGTTATTTGAACAGGTTTGGCCTTTTATGCAGAACGTTGATCTGCAAACCCCGATTTTCAAGCTTCCCGTATTTAAAGACAGGCCAAGCGCAATCACCGGTGTGAAACTCACAGTCGGAGATGAATCAGTTGAACTTGAACTGATTGAAGATATGGGAGCGGTTATGAAAGAAACCTTCGCCGCCCGTTTCTCGAATCTGTTCTTCAAAACCTACATCCGCGTTCTGTTAAAGTATGCCACAGCTGATATTGCAGCGACTCAGTCAGGCGGCGGCAGGCTTGCGGCTTTACTCGCAAAGAAAGCGCTGGATGCAACCGAAGGCGCCGACATCAGAATGTCGCGGTATCTGCCCAGCAAGGCATATATCGGCGGCATCAATCTTGATCCCGGAAACTATACTGCAAGGATTGACTTCATGGCAGGCGGCAGTGTCGCCGCCCACGTGGAGAAGCAAATCGAAGTAAAAGCAGGTACGCTCAATCTGCTTGATGCGGTCAGCCTGAAGTAAGAAAAAGCGGGGGTTATTCGGGATTGTCAACTTTTGTTGCCAGCCCGGACGGCCCCTGTTTTTGGGGGTGTCCGAAAAGTTGAAAACTTGTTCGGACACCTTCCTTAATTTAGTTTTTTCGTACCGTTTCAGAATGAAATGGGAGAAAAAACAAGGGCTGTTCAAGAAGTAACCGACTTCTTGGACAGCCACTTGACAAAACAATTAAAAAGCGATATATGTGAAGCATAACCTTAAAACATTTTTAAAGGAGAGATAGGCATGAAAAAAATCTTATGCTTAATGGCGGCGGTTCTTTTTATACTGTCCGCATGCGCCAGCGGACCAAGCGTTTCCAGAGTAGACGCTAGCACTCAAACGGATTTGAGCGGGTATTGGAATGACACCGACGTAAAAATCGTCTGTGAAGCGTTGATCAAAGACTGCCTCAGCAGCGCGAGAGTTGATCAGGCAATTAAGGCAAAACGCGGAACACCCAAAGTAATCATCGGCAGGTTCAAGAACGAGAGCAGCGAGCACATCGACACTTCCATTATTTCTTCAATAATGGAAACAACGATTTTTAACAGCGGCAAACTGGACTTTGTCGCCGGCGGCGCTACAAGGGATGAACTTCGTGCGGAACGCCAGGATCAGCAGGCAAATGCCAGCGAAGCGTCCGCCGCCGCGCTGGGTAATGAAACCGGAGCTGATTTTATGCTCACGGGTTCTGTAAAGGCAATTGTTGACAAAGCCGGAAATGAGACTGTCAGGACTTATTTTGTTACCGCTGAAATGTCAGACATTGAGACCAATTCACGTATGTGGATGGGACAAAACAGCGAAATCAAGAAAATAGTCGTAAGGCCGAAGAACAAGCTGTAATCTGATGTTTTTTCAAAACTAACCCAAGTTTTGAAAATGGGTCAGCTACAACGGTAATTCGTAAAAGAAATCGTTTTCGTCATGAAGAGCGCCAATTCTTTTGGCGCTTTTTTTTATATCTGTAAGCGCCGCGCTCGTAACAAGCGCCCGTGCCTTCAGGCGCACAGTTTTAGACGCCAGTACCTTTGCGCGGACTGCGGCCCTTCCGCTCACGCAAAACCCCGTTTCTTTTGACCATGAAAAAGAACAAGCCCCGGCATCCACGCCAAAGCGCCATTGATTTTTGTCCGACATTTTTTTTATCAGCTCATACGCTTTGACACTTGCGTCTTTTGCCAAATCAAGAGGAGAGCCGAAACAACAGAGAATTATATCTCCTTCGCAGCCGGCAATAACGGCGCCGGCGTTAAAAATGATCTTCCTGGCTTCAATATAAAATGTTTTTTTGTGTTTTGCCGCAGTTGTTGGTTTTTCCAGAGCTTCCTTTCTCAACAATTCACAATCCTTAATGGCGATTACAACCGCGGAAGCAACTGAGGTTTCAGTAACCAGCGGTTTGCCTGAACGGATTATCCTGCGCAGAATAACAGGAGAAACAGCCTCTCCGTAGGCAATGTGCAAACGCCGCGCTTCGGCGCCGGAGATTATTTTTTTACAGCCAAAAATTACAAGCGTTCCCGAAAGAGAAGTTCCAAAGATAATGGACGGATCGAGCCAGTATGCGCTAAATGTAAAACTCAAACCGAAAACCGCCGCAGCCAATAAGGATAAAACAAGACCGCAAGAGAAAACCAACAAAGGGCGTAATCTGTGAATTATCAATAAAATAATTAACGCCGTGACAATTGAAAAGAAAAACACATACCTAGTGATCACCGGCTTTATACAATTACCCGTAAGCAGCGCATTCGCAAGAAGAGCGGAATACTCCGCATTGCTATTGCCTGAAACAGTCCCCATTATGCAAAATGAATTAAAGACCTCATCCCTCAAAAAAACATGTATTTCCGTCAATTCACTGTGCTTTTCGCGCATTACAGAAAAGGAGCCGATCAATTGATCCCGCATATTTGTTAATTTTGCAATTCCCTCTTTACTTAATGATTTTTCACCGGCAATAACTTCTTCATAACCTTTAACAAGGTTCATCTCCGCCGGACCATAGAGAAATTCATCAAGGCTTTTCAGGTAATCATTGCGGGACGCTATCCAGTCGCCGCGCTTTTGCGCATTCCCTTTTCTGAACATTTCTTCGCGGAAGTCAAAAACATAATTGCCAAGAATAACAGGAGAATCATCGGGAGAAGTTTGGGAAAAAGCGCCAAGTTCATCCGCTTCGATTAAAGCCCGCCGCATGGCGCGGTCTTTTTCTTCATATTCGCGGAACATGGCGATGTCAACACTGCGGAATGCGCCGGGTTTCCCCGCGATAATATTACCGTCCCTGTCCAGAGGTATATCGATCTCTTTACCGCTAGACATGAGCAGGTATAAAACCTGACCATGTTCCAAAGATTCTATCTGCGATGAAGCAAACCTGCTTTCCAGACTTTGGTACACAGGAAGCTTGGCTTCTTCTGGAAGCCTGGCTTCCGGATGAAACGGATTTACACGCCTTAATTTCCCGTCTCGATCAAGGCTGTACCTTTCCCCGGAAACAAATAAATTACCGAATACTTCAGCGGAGCGAAAAAGGTATTCATCCCCGTCCGTAAACACGGAAACCAGCCGATCCCTGCCCTGCTCCGTCAATTCAATGAGCCGCTCTATATACTGAGGCGCCTGCACAGGCGTAACTGAACCCCTCCTGATACCGTCAAACAATGTGCGGATATTCGATCCCAGCAAATAGTATTCATCGTGAAATTTTTCGCGTATCTCAGCTTTTGACCCGGTAAAAGAGGAAGAAAAACCTGAAACCCCCGTTTCAAGAATCAGGCATGAAGCGTCAAACTCGGTCAGCGCAGTCAAGACACAAAAAACATCGCCGCTTTCCGCGCTTTCACTTGTTTTTATTATCAGTATCTCCCGAGGGACCGGCTGGGGAGCACGTAAATCAAGAAAAAAGTCATAAACCCGCCCCAATTTGGGGCCTGCAAGGTAATAATTCAAAAGAAACATCACCCCTGCCGCAACAGCAAAACCAATCAAGAAGATAAAAAAAGACTTTTTCCGGGAAATAAACGCCTGCACTTACTAAAATTTCGGCATAAGAGACGGTTAGTTGATAGTATACGAGCCTATAATGTGTCTATACAATATAGACATGGCAAAGCCTTTCATGGACAATGATTTCCTTTTGGGAACACAGACAGCGCGAAGTTTATTTAATGCGGTAAAAAACGAACCTGTATATGATTACCATTGTCATCTTCCTCTCGCTCAAATAGCAGAGAACAGACAGTTCAAGGACATTGCCGAAGCGTGGCTGGCGGGGGATCATTATAAATGGCGCATGATGCGCGCTCTTGGTATTGACGAATACTATATCACAGGAGATGCCGGCGGCTATGAAAAATTCCTTGCATGGGCGCGCACTGTGGAAAATCTGCCGGGGAATCCTCTGTACCATTGGACTCACCTTGAATTGCAGAGATATTTTGAAATATACGAACCGTTAACTGAAACAAACGCCGCTGCAATATGGGAGAAGGCAAACGCCCTGCTTCAAAAGAGAGAAATGTCCGTAAAGGGGATATTTGAAAAGTTCAATGTGTACGCGGTGGGAACAACAGACGACCCGGCGGATTCTCTTGAGCATCATCGCTCAATCGCGGAAGGAAGCGCACCCATCGGCAGGATTGAAACAAAGGTCATCCCCACCTTCCGGCCTGACAAGGCGCTGAACATAAATTCAACAGGTTTTGCGGATTATATCGGCTGCCTTTCAAGGGCAAGCGGGATACCGATTGAATCAACAGAGGACGTTCTTGCCGCCCTTGAAAAACGGCTGGATTTCTTTGCCGCCACAGGCTGCCGCGCATCGGATCATGGTCTTGAATACGCGCCTTTTGCCGACATGCCCGGAAGCAAGATAGAAAAATGTTTCAGGGCGGCAATGAAAAGAAAGCCGGTATCTCAAATTGAAGCAGACGCTTATAAAACAAAAATACTTACCAGTCTGGCTAAACTTTACGCACAGCGCGGTATTGCGATGCAGCTTCACATCGGGGCGCTTCGGAATGTAAACACAAGGTTATTTTTACGCATTGGCGCAGATGCGGGCATTGACGCGGTTAACGACAGGAGCTTGAGCGGCAATCTTGCAGCGCTCCTTGACCGCATGGAATCGGAAAGTAAATCAGGCGTTCCCAAAACAATAATATATTCGGCAAACCCAAGGGATTATTACCCCATCGCGACCATAATGGGCGGCTTTCAGGATAACCGCGGAAAAGAAGAAAATCGCACCGGTATAGAAGGCAAGATACAGTTCGGCAGCGCGTGGTGGTTCTGCGATCACAAGGACGGCATAGAAGAGCAGATGCGCATTCTTGCCGCCGTGGGAATGCTGCCTGTCTTTACGGGAATGGTAACAGACAGCCGCAGTTTCCTTTCATACCCGCGGCATGAATACTTCCGCCGCATCCTTTGCAACCTTATCGGTAAATGGGTCGAAAACGGAGAGTATCCTTCAAACACAGAGCGGCTTGTAAAAATAGCGCGTGATATTTCTTTTGAAAACGCAAAAAGATATTTTGGCGCTGCCTAGACCAGCGCGTTGATGTCAGTCAAGTATTCAAGAGGAAAAACCTCCAATTGACAGATGTGAAAAAGGACTATATATTTTCCGTTATTTTATACCTGTTTTTCCATTAACCTGCCGGTAAGATATTTGTGAATGAGGCTGGCAACCAATGTTTGATACGGTATGCCTTCTTCTGCCGCTTTTAGCTTGATACCTTCAAGATCACTTCGGGTAATACGAATGTTCATTCGCTGATCCTTGGTTAATGTATTGGCTGCTGTTTTGGACAGACTGGTTTTCCATGATGCAAGGTTTTTTACCGGTCTCCATTCATTCGTTTCAAGCGATTTCATAAGTTTCTGTTCTTCTCTGTCCAGATATTTGCTATTTGTTTTCGTCATACATTACTCCTAAATATTTTTTCGTGTATTTTCGGCTCGGATAAATGGTTTTCAAAATAGCACATTGTGTGCCTTTTGTCAATTTTAGAGATGTACGTTTTTCACTGAAAGGGTGCCTGTCACAACATCGTAAACTTAAGGTTTTTTATCCGCAGATTAGCGCGGATTTTCACGGATTTCCGGGACGTTATTCCTAAAATCCGCGTTAATCCGTGTAATCCGCGGACACTGTTTTTCTTAAATTTATGATGTTGTGCCTGTCACCCCGCGCCATTCACCACGAACCATCACGAACGCCACGAACCTTTACTCCGAAATCTTCTCTTTGTTCGTGTTGGTTGGTGTGGTTTGTGGTAAAAATTCTTAAATATACGCCTATGATGTCAGCCACCCTTGCGTATACGCCACATATAGCGCAGTGAGCAGGCACCGGCACTACAGCATTTCAGTGCCTGTCACCACCGCCCACCGCGCTCGCTGTCTATTCCACTATGAAAATGCCACGAGCTTCGGCATCTGGGGAGCCGGTAACTGCGGGCAGATCTGTCTTTGTCCCGTTCTTCCAGTAGCAGGCTTTATAATTGCCGGATGATCCATGATAACCGGTAATATAGGCATCACTGCCCGTGCCGGCTATATTATATATTATGGGTTTGGTCAAAGAACTAAGGCTGGATTTTAAGGAGTAGGCCGTCGAATTTATCCAGTAACAGTCGTAATCTTCGCCATCGGTATGCTCATAAGAACCCAGCATATAAACGTTGTTTCCCGAACCGTAAATGCGCTTGATTTGACCAGTCCAGGCGGATTGACCAGCCTCGGCGTCTGCGGGCAAGTTCATTTTCGTTTTGGTGGTGTTTACCCAGTAATAGTTGTCGTACCCCGAAAACCCTGCTGTATACACTTTGTTTCCGGATACGGCGATGATGTAGGCATTGGCGTTGTTCAGTTGTGTTTTGGCGCCGCTGACGCCTTTCTGGTACCAGCTATTGGTGTTCGTTCTCCCTACCACATAGACATCGCTGCC
Source organism: Treponema sp. (assembly GCA_031256035.1). Lineage (GTDB taxonomy): Bacteria > Spirochaetota > Spirochaetia > Treponematales > Breznakiellaceae > WQXQ01. Next base: position 30,696 of record JAIRRJ010000033.1, read on the forward strand.
GGACAAGGCGCCATTCTCAAAACCTGTGGGCGGAACGAGTTCGCTCCCCTTGGTCCCGTTTGTCCATAAATAGGGCTTGCTATCCGTTGCTACCCCCAAAATGTAGACATTGTTCCCGGCTGCGCTTATGTCAAGAAATTCGTCTAAATCGGTGAGGCTTGTTTTCGTTATGGTCGTGCCGTTTACCGTCCAGTAGCAGTAGCCATCGTTATCCTCGTCCTCATAAGAACCTGCAACATAGATCCTGCCATTAGCTACCGTAATCAAATCACCCAAGGCTTGCATTTCCGATGGGTTGGTCAGGTCTTTCTTTACTCCGTCTTTCCAGTAGCAGGCAATGCTGTTATCATCGGCGTCAACATAATAACCGGCTATGTAGACACCTGGCGGGTCAATGGGGTCAATGGGGTCGTCATCTCCGCCTCCGCCATCACCGTCGCATCCTATCATTGCGAATCCGATTATCGCAGCAAGAGCGATAATTCCGAACAACTTGATTGTATTTTTCATATAAACCTCCATATAGTTTATTGGTACTATTATACCGCCTTTAGGTGAAAATATCAAAGAAATATGGAAAAAAAAACGTAAAAGGAAAGACAAAAACAGGGGCGCCGGTAATCGTATACATCCGCGCAGTTATATGCTACAATTACCCTAAAACAAAAGGAGGGTCTCTTGTTTACCAAGTCAATAGCGAAGTTGATTCTTGCCCTGAACGGCAATGAAATGAAGAGTGAGGTTGCGGCGGGTTTTGCCTGGGGGCTGCTTTTGGGCCTTGTCCCACTGGGCAATATTTGCTGGTTTGTGCTGTTCATAGTTTCCTTCTTTTTCAGGCACAATCACGGTTTCAAAATGATTTCCCTTATAGTTATCAAGCTGCTTGCGCCGCTGTTCCTGCCCCTGATCGATCTTGTAGGCTGGCGGGTGCTGCACATTGACGCTTTGCAGGGGATGTTTATAACAATGTACAATATGCCGTTTGTGCCTTTCACCAAATTTAACAACACGCTGGTCGCCGGAGGGCTTGTGGGGGGCGCTGTACTTTGGCTGCCTGCCTTCTTTCTTTCTATGGCTCTCATTCCGCTGTACCAGGAAAAGGTATTGCCGAAAATAAAAAACTCTAAGGTGTTCAAAAAACTCATCAAGCTGCCTTTCCTGTCGTCAATTAACAAGGCAATAGCTGCCGCAGAAAAAAAGAGGAATGCATAATATGAAAAAATTTAAGTTACCTGTAAACCTTATCCCCCTTGCCTTTGCCGGAGCGGTTACCGCCTCTGCGATCATATTCTTTTCGATCTTTGCAAATCCCCTGCTGGGAAACGCTATGGAAAAAGGCCTGGAAGCGATTTTTGACGCCAAGTCCGATGTCCGCGGGTTCAACCTAAGCCTGCTGCGTTTCCGTATCGCTATCGGAAGCATTACCGTTGCGAACAAAGACAAACCCATGACCAATCTCTTCGAGATGGGCAAAACGGAAATCCGCCTGAAACCCGAAGCTGTACTGCGCGGGAAAGTTTACATAGAAGAGATTCGCGCCGATGCAATTCGTTTCGGAACGGAAAGGAAAACATCGGGCGCTTTGCCTGCAAAACCGCCAAAGGTGAAACAGGAAAAACCGAAAAGCGATGCGCCGCCTCTTGTTGATTTGAAAAACTTCGACGCCATGGGGCTTTTGAACCGCGAGTACGACAAGCTGAAAACACCGAAACTGTACGATGAGGCAATCGATACCTATAACACCACCCTTACAAAATGGAAGGGGGAAGCTGACGGAGCGAAGGCGAAGGTTACCGAGCTTCAAAATGCGGCAAAGCCCATTCTCGGTCTTAACGCAAGCAGTGTCCGCGATATTGAAACCATTACGCGCACTGTGCAGGACATCACCACAATGGCTAACACAGTACAGAGCGCGGCGGACGATGTCGGCAAGATGGTTACAGGAATAGAAAACGATATTAACACCGCACGGCGGCTGGAACAGAACGCAAGGACTGCGTTGACAGACGACATTAACCACTTAAAATCCTATGTCGATCTGGGAAGCGGCGCGGCTTTTGAAGCGCTGGAACCCTTCATACGTGAAGTGCTGTCCGACACGGCGGAGCAGTATCTTGATTACGGCATTCAGGCATTGGAAGCTCTGGAAAAGTTAAAGGCAATGTCCGATGCAAAGCCGAAAACTGAAAAGCCAAAGAAACAGCCGAAAGTCGTTTTTAAGGGACGGGACGTGTACTTTCCTCAGAAAGCATATCCTGCATTTTACCTTGGCATACTCGCGTCTGATTTTACGATTGACGCATGGAATTGGGCTTTTGATCTTCGGGACATAAGTTCCAATCCCGACTTGACAGGCAGACCGGTCTCATTAACATTCGGGCTTAATGAAGAAAGCGGCGGTACAAAAAGAAATGTGGATTTTAAGGGAGAAGCGGATTTCAGAACCAATCCCCCTCAGCGGTTTAACGCGGCGTTGTCGGGCGGCGGATTTCAGATGAGGCTTGGCAATGAACTGAGTAAGGTAGGAATAAACGGCTTTACCGGTGAAACGTCATTCTCGGTCAACATGAGCGGACGTACAGACGGCGGTTTTTCAACAGGCGGCGATGTAAAGATAGGCAAGCCCCGGCTTGTTGAGCCAAAAGGCACTCTGGCGGAAGCGCTTGATACGGCGATCAATGAAGCAGGCAGAATTGATATGGGCATCACTTACAATCACCGTATCGATCAAAGTGATGAATTCAAAATCACAACCAATCTCGCCGATTTATTGGCGCGCGCTCTTCGCCGCGCAGTCGAAGCCTATGCTAAACAGGCAATGGACGAAATTGAAAAAGCCCTGCGCCAGAGAATCGAACAGTATATTGACGGCAGGTTTGCTTCAAAAGAAGAACTGGATACGCTTTTCAGGGCAGCCAGAGGCGACAAGGCGGCAATAGATCAGACAAAGACAGGCCTTACAAACAAGAAAAACGAGTATGAACAAAGAGTGAAAAATATGGCAGGAGACGCTTTTGATAAAGCAAAAGAAGAAGCAATGAAACAGGCTGATCAGGCGGTAAAAGACGCTCTGGGCGGCAAGGCGCCGACTCCGCAAACGCCGACATTGCCCAAATTACCGGGCCTCAGGTAACATCAAATTAAGGAAGGTGTCCGAACAAGTTTCTAACTTTTCGGACACCGGCGTTTTTTTTATATGATGATTGAACGTTTTACTTCGACCGGGAAAACCCCAAAGAGCCTCTGTAAAGACGCAAAATCGCTCACAGAAGAGCCTGAAACTTTATTGTAAATTCCAACTACCGTTTCAAGTTCTTTCGGGTCTTTTGACCAGACTGCGGCAGCATAAGCTGCCCGGAATAGTCCCTTTTCCGCAAGTTCACCGGCAGTAAACGATGAATAACGCTTTTTTGCCTGACTGTCTACCACTGCGGCAGGACCGTCATAGCCAATAGTGAAAATAAAATCTTCCCGTGAAAGCGTGTTCTTCATGGCTAACTCCTATTTATGCCGCTTGCGCGGCAAATTATATCGAACGCCGCCAACGGCGGCGCTGCATCATATTCTAAAATTACCGTTCAAGCAATGATGCGTATTCTCTTTCGTAGCGTTTCAGTCTGGTGTTGTCGGGGGCTATGGCGAGGGCTTGCCTCAAATAATATACCGCGCGGCGTTCTTCATACCTTTTGTGGTAATATTCAAACATGGCGATAAGCGCTTGCAGGTTTCTGGGGTCTTCAAACAAGCTGGAACGGAGATCGCCCAGCACGGCATCATCGCCGCTCTGAATCCGGCTGCGCAGAAAAAAGAAACGGCTCTTTACAGCTCCGGTTGATGCCGCAAGACGGGTTTCCAGCATTTTTGACGCTTCATCGTTTCTGCCGTTATCTATCAGCGCGGAAATATAGACCGCAATGTATTCGTTATTGGAAGTATCCTTGTCGTACAGTTCACGCGCATAGCCGAGCGCTTTTGCATTGTTTCCCAATCCGCGTTCCACATAATATCCGTCAGTTAAATCCTGAATGTTGCGGCGGACAGCAAGGATACTGTTCAAGAAACCCTGCGCTTCCCGCCAGTTCTCCCGGTGAACGGCATCCCTGAGGCTCAAGCTCAATACCTCTACGGAAGAACCGTCAGGCTGCTGCAAACGCGCCAGCAATTCCCTGCCTTCCGTCTGATCTGCGGGACGCTGAGATTCCAAAAGCAGGGAGGCGGCGTAAATCAACGCTTCTTCGTCATCGGGGTTGGCGCGAAGAATCGAGCGCAGGTAATTGAGAGCGGCGTCACGGTTACGGTTTCCTTCTGCCTGTACCCTCGCCCGCAGAAAAAGATAGTCTCTCTTGTTTGGATTTATTGCCGCATAAGCGTCAAGGGGCGGCTGCGCCTGTGAGAAAAGTCCCTGTTCAATTAAAATGCGCGCCTTCATCAGGATGAACTCTCCGTCCTGCTGATCATTCTGCAAAATCTCGTCCACCGCAGGCCCGGCGCGCGACCAGTCGCGGTTTTCATAAAGGGTAATCGCAAGCTGCCGTTTGATGTCAAGCGAATCAGGATAATGTATCACCAAATCAGATAACAGCGCCGCCGCATCCTCTACCCTTTGTGAAAGCCTCATTACGCGGGCAATGCCCGTAAGAGCGGGATAACATTCACCGGAAATGTCATACGCCTTCCGGTATGCAGCTTCCGCATCCTTGTAAAGCCCGTTACGCTCATTTACAAGGCCAAGAAAAAAAGAAGGCAGCACCGAATGCGGACGCAATGCGGCAGCCATGCTCAAATCGTCAATGACAGTTAACGGCAATTCAGTACCCGCTTCATGGTTAAAGGCGAGGAAGGGCAGGATATATTCAAAAAAATCAGTTGATTCTCCGTTCGGACTGATATAGTTTCCCCTTTCCGCATCTCTTATAATCTTTGAATAGTTATGGGTTTGCGGCAGATCAACAGGAGAAAGCCTGATTCTGGAATCAGGATAAACCAGCCTGATCAACAGCGCATTGATAGCGTTCATTACGCGGCCAAAGTCAACGCCGCCAAGTTCCCTTGCCCGGATAAGTTCCAGAGCCTGAGCCATCAGAGATAAAACGCCTGTTTCCGTAAGGCTGCGTATTTCGTCCGCAATGCCGGAAGACTGTCTGCCGTCATTGTTTACCGCAGGCGCAGTAACATCCGTATCAGTTTGTACAGGCGCGGTTTTGCAGGAAAAAACAAGCAACGCTGCCAAAAAGAAAAAAGAAAGCAAGCGGAATGAATTGATCACCTTTTTATATCCCCGGTTTTTTTGATCCCAGGGAAACAAGCGTTAATATCAGTCCCCACAGTACAATTAAAAGAGGCCACCAGTCTCTAACAAACTGCGCAAGCGAAAAGGAAACCAAATCCAGAGAAAAAACCAGCAATACGGAGCCGAGAACAATAAAAAAGAGGGAAGGCACTATGTACTTGATGCGAACACCTTCGTAACGGTACCAGCCTGCGGGAATAAGCGCAATTCCTGAAAAAACAGACAAAAGCGGCCAGGCGCGCGAGAATGGCAGCGGCAGAATATCAAGGCTGGAAAGCAGGAAAAACAACCCGGCCAGCAAAGAATATGCGGCAAAAAACAAATAAACAGCGTTTTTATACAGCTTTATCGCCGCTATTGCGCAGCCCACACCAATAACGAGGAAAAGTAAAGAAATCAATACAACATGGCGGGAAATATGTATTTTTGAACCCGGAAGAAAAGCGCAGCCAAGAATCACAAACAAAAGACCGATAATGAAAAAAATCCTTGCGGCAGTTTTGCGGGTAAACAGATGATACATATACAAAATTATACCACAATGGTAGGATTATTAACAATGAAAACGGAGAAAAATCGGGGAATCATACCGCTTTTATTGGTTATTTGCATTACAGCGTGCTCCGTACGGCAGGAAGGCGCGGAAATTGACCCGTATTACCTCACAGGAACAGGTGCAACGAAGGAATACTTCAAAGAACTATTTCATCTTCTAAAACAGGAACACCCGGGCAGTGAAGGTGAATTTGCCGTTACAAGGGAAATTGCCGCCAGTTTCGCCAGAATGAAGGATTATGGCAGGCTTATTCATTTTTTAAGCGCAAGAGCGATAAACAATCCTGCTGATCCTTATAACGGCTACTATTTGCTCATGGTTGCCTATGCTTATATGGAGCTTGATTCGGCGCCGATAGCCGCCCGGTACTTTGATTTAATAATAAAAAATTATCCTGATCTAACCATAAATGAAGAGTCCATTCACCTTATATGCCTTAAACAGTTAATTGAACTGAACGACAATCCCGAGCATCAGGTTTGGTATTACCAGGAATTAATATCCCGTTTCCCCGAAAAAATTGATTTGGGAACCGCTTACTTTATGCTGGGACAGTCATGTGAACGTATCGGGGACTGGAACAGCGCAATTCAGGCATATACCAAATATCAGCCGTTTACGGGGACGATTATCCCCGGATTTCCGAACGCGGATCACTATACAAAGCAGCTGATTGATTTCAGCAAGTCACCGAAAGACTGGACATTTGAAAGCCTCCCCGCCTTAAGAAAGACCATAGAAGACGCCTTGAATGCCGGAAGCGCCAGACAATTAAGGCGCTGTCAGGCAAAGGTTAACTTTTTCGCCCGGTCATGGGAACAGATGGAAACAGATGATTCCGGGATGGCGGACTTTAACCTCTCGGATTTTATGCTCAGCAGCAACATCCGTTATGCCGCAAATCTGGATGCGTCTTCAAACGCAACCGAAGCATATTTAAGGACATCCGGCTGGTCGCTGTACATTTCAGTCTGGTATCTGTATTTCAGAAAGATATATTTCCCGCAAGACCCGGAAATCCACGGCCGCTGGGAATGGGCAGGCATTTACTACGGAGAGAAATTCTAGCATGGGGAATAGGGAATGGATAAAGCTCAGTTTGTTTCTGATTACCGGATTTATGGCATGGGCGCAATCCGATCCCGGGCGGCCTCTGCGCACTGTGCAATTGCACTCTGTGCAACAGGAATCTCCGCTGCCAACTGCCAACCATCAACAGCCTGCCAACTATCAACTGCTGACAGCTTCCGCTCTTGAACAGGCTCTGACGCAGCAGTACATCGCCCAGTACACAAGCCCTTCAGGAATCGCCTGGCTAAACGCGACGCTTGTTCGGGGGAGCCTCTACCTTCCGTTTATAAAAAAAGAAATCGCCGCACGGAAACTGCCGCCCGAATTGGCGTATCTGCCCATAATTGAATCCGGTTTTGTAAGCACTGCAAGAAGCAGATCCGGCGCGGTGGGGTTATGGCAGTTTATGCTGAACAGCATTTCACCCTTTAACATAAAAGTTAATGATTACATGGACGAACGCCGGGATTTTCAAAAATCCACATGGGGCGCGCTGCAAAAACTCAATGATAATTACAAGACACTGGGAGACTGGCCGCTTGCGCTGGCGGCATACAATGCAGGTCTTGGAGCTGTAACCAGAACAGTTCAAAGAACAAAAGTTAATAATTACTGGGAACTGTGCAAAAGAAAAGAACTGCGCCCCGAAACCATTAACTATGTGCCAAAGTTGCTGGCGGTTGCCTATGTGCTTTCACAGCCAAGGCGCTTCGGCATTGAGTGGCCGGAAGCCTTTGAGTGGATCGCCATTCCGCTGGAACGGCAGGTTTCACTGGAAATACTAGCCGCCGAAGCGGATGTAAGCCCGGAACTGCTTAAGGCGCTTAATTCGGAGCTGCTTCAGGGCATCAGCCCTGTTGACAAAAACTACCGGTTAAAAGTACCTGCGGCACAACTGGCTCAAATAAACGTGGTTTTGGACCGGGAAGACCTGAAGCTGATATATTATCACCGTCATGTGATAAAACATGGGGACACATTATGGGCGCTTTCGAGGCATTACGGCGTACATCTTGACACCATCACCCAGCATAACCCCGATATAAATAGCAGTTTACTGAAGATAGGAGACACTGTCATTATTCCGGCATCCGGCCAGATACAGCCCCTGCCTCCCGCAGCTCAGGTGAACATTTCGCG
>JAIRRJ010000045.1 GCA_031256035.1 Treponema sp.
AACGGAAGCCACATTGTCAAAAAGGGAGAAACACTCTGGTCTCTTGCAAGATTTTACGGGACTGACCCTCAAACTCTGGCGGATGTCAATAATATGGAATTAAATCAAATCCTTAACGAAGGGAAAAACCTGAAAGTACCGATAATAGAAGGGGAATAGGAATGGAGAGATTTAATGCGTAAACTGACAACAATATTGCTGATAGTGTTTGCAGCGGCGGCGGCTTTTGCGGACGCAAAATACGATATTAACGGTTCTGTAGAATGGGATACCCTCCAGATAAAAGCGGCTGTTTCCATGGAATTAGCCTCCGCCGGCATCAAACTTCCGGCGGGAAGGTTTCAGGGGGAAGCTCTTGTCTATTCCGGTTATTTGAAAATGATACGGTCAGGCATACTGGATGTACAGGTGGATTCTTCTTCCACCATAGGCGACCTTGTTGAAAGGGGGGAATTCAGCCTTGCGGACGCTGAAACCCTCGCCCTACAAGCCAAGCGCGTACCTGCCGTCCTTTCACCTGATTTTAAGAATATGCTTGCATCCTACACGCTGAATATAGCCGCTGTCAGCTCCGCCCTGCTCCGCCATGAAAAGCCTTCCCAGATAATGAGGACGCTGAACCCTATAGCAGCTCAAGCGTTTACCGGGATAATCATCATTGCTTCGGAAAGCCTGCCGGCTCACGGCATGAAAAGCAGTGCGCTGCCTGTTCCCTGCCTGTTCCCCAAAATTTGGGATACGGAAATGAATCTTGTTTATGAACGGAATATGTTTGAGTTAAAAAATGCCGCCATGGCGAGTTACTCGCATCAGGAAAGTATCTTTCAGAATAACCCGTCCGGCCTTTCCGATGATTTGAAAGCTCTTGTCGGAGAACGCCCCTTGCGGATTTTCGCCCGCGGCGTATTCGGGACAAAACCCACTGATCTTATCATTGACCGCGAAGATGCCCGGACCATTATTTCATCAAATGAAAACCGCCGCCTTTTGTCGGAAGGCAGGGTGGCAATCATCCTTGACAGCTCTGTGTTAAGGCAGAAATTTTAGGGCGAATAACAACTCAGGCATTCCGGTTCCGGGAAACAGATTCATCAACGGCGCGGATATTTTACCGGAATTACGTTAAACGCTTTTATAAACTCAGGGTCTCTGAACCTGCCTGTGGATCGATTGTATTGATCTCCCGGCGTATCCCACAGCATGGGGCACATTCCGCGTGAATACACTGCCTCGGTTACAGAAACAGCATACAGCCGTTTCATCTCTTGAGTTTTATTATTACCGCAGGCAGCATATTCACCGACAATGACGGGAATACCTTTATCCACGCAATTTTTTTTCAGTAATTCCATATTATTGTTGAGTTCCCTCAAATCAGCCGCTGTCCCCCATGTTATACGGGCCTTTCCCCAATCCGCATCCTCTTCAAGAATGGCGAAAACAGAAGGCGTATAATAATGCACAGTTGCCGCCAGACGGTTTGCCGGATCATCGGGCATTTTGAAAAGCGGGTCGTAGGCGTATTCCAACCCTGTGTTGTAAACTTCAATCAGGAGATGCCGTTTTTCGTTATTGCCGCCTGACGCCCTTACAATGTCTACGAAGGTTTTGTTCATATCATTCACAATGTCAAACGCTTTTTTCTTATTTGCCTGTGTGCCGCCCCACGGAGTCCACACAGAATCAAAGCCGACCTCATTCATGGATTCCAGCATAAGGCGGTCGCCGTATTCCTTAAAATGTTCACTTACTTGTGTCCATATAGCGGTGAATCTTTTCATACATTCATCGTAAGTTTTCGGAAAATCTGACCACCAGCCGCCGTCCCAATGCAGGTTTACAAGAGCCACCATGCCGCTGTCGATTGTCCAGTTTACGATTGTTTCTACACGAGCAAGCAAGTCAGGATTAATTATATAGCCGGGAAGCATCATGTTAGACCACGCTACGGGAATTCTGAGAGAGGAAAAACCCGCTTTTGCATAACCTTCTATCATTTCTTTTGTTATTTCGGGGCTGCCCCATGCCTTTTCATAATTAAGAAGGCTGCTGTTGTTAATCCAGTCCCCGCAAGCTTCCAAAGTGTTGCCGAGGTTGATTCCCAGCCCCATTTCCTCAATCAGCTGCTGAGTTGTAAGATCATCGCGTACTTGGAATTTATCCCCATCCCACGGTTTCCATTCTTTTACAACATCAGATGTTCCATTCTCAAGTCCGGCGCAGGTTGTAAGTGCAACTAACAACATTGAAATTATCAACTTATTCAGCAATTTTATTTTTTTCATATAAGCCTCCATAGTTATTTTGTGCTGACAGTTTTAACATTAACAAGCATGGATTTTTTATCACTGTTATCCTTGCTGTATGTCGGCGTTGGAATATCTTCCCATTTCTCATTATCTGTAAATATGATGCCGCTATAATGAACATTATCGTCATTGTACATTGTGCCTTCAAAAACATAGCGATATTGAGTACCTGTAACCGGACGCCCCTTGTTGTCAGTAAAATCCCAATATATAAAGTACTGCCCCGTCTTCGGAGTTGCCCCGGTAAAAGCGTCAATTTCGTCTTTTGGCATTGAATCAGGCTTTGCGGTTGAAACCCATAACGGCAGCGACTTTGGCCTTCTGCGATAACCCCCAAGGCCTGTAAAACGTGTCGCATAAAGTGTTTTCACATGACGGCCGTCCATGTCTTCTATCCAGATTGCAAATTGATTAGAGGCAATTGTGGACAGCTTTGTATACGAAAAAGAAATCTCAACATAATTTCCGTTCATCTGTTTTTGCGCGGCTTGCAACGGCTGGATACCTGCATTAAGAGGGTTTTTCAGCCGGAAAAACATAACCCCGCCCAAAAGTACAAAAGCTGCCAGTACAATAATAACTATTTTTTTCTTCATAATGCGCCTCCGGTTTTATCATAGTTTAGCATTGTTCATCAATTATTGAACAGGTTCTTGTTGCATTCTCTATTATAATGGCTTTTATTTTTTGTTTTTGATCCTTGTGAAGAGTTTCAAAACCATTTATCGCCGTGTCATTTTTGTCATAAAACAGCCGGTAAGGCGCAACATTGAGGGCAGAAGCAATTTTGCCGACAAAATCCAGTGAAGGGCAGCGGCGGCCTGTTTCAATTTGCCCAATGTAGCGGAAATCGGTGCCGCACAATTCCGCAAGTTTTTCCTGGGTCAGTTTTGCCTGTTTCCGGTACTTTTTCAGGTTCTGCGTAAAAAGGGCTTGTATCTCCATTTATTCATTCTAATAGCTAGTTTTTATTCATTATTACAGGCTTGACGCTTGTATATATATCATTATATTCTAGCAATATGCTTGTATTTTAATACAAGATAATTCTACAGCATGGCAAATTTGCTGTTTTAAGGAGTTCTTATGAAAAAAGGGCTTATTTTGACGGGAATGCTGGCACTAGCGCTGGTATTCGGAATGACAGTTGTTGGGTGTGAAGAAGAGGATGAAAGAATAACCATTGACGGCTGGACATGGTGGGTATGGGATGACAGTGGAGACAGCGGAACATCAACCATTGCCATGACACAAGACGGCAAAAAACTGACTTTTTCGGGTAACATAGCCAAGATAAAGGGTAAAGACTACGGTTTTGCGGGGTGTACTGCCGAACCGGATGATGTTAACCTGGCGGCTCTTAAAAAGGCAAGTTCAATTTCCTTCAAATGCAAGGGAGACGGAAAATTTTATGTAGTGGAAGTTAAAACTTCCGATGTTACTGATCATTGTTATTATCTCTGTACAGTTGAAATCCCAAAAACAGAAAAAACGATAGAAGTATCGTTTGACGATCTGGAACAACCTGGATGGGGTAAGCAAGTGAGCTTTAAGAAAAGCAACATCACCGGGATTCAACTTCAGGCAACTATGGGTACTACAGGTGCAGGAGCTTTTCGTTATACGGTTTGGGATCTGAATGCAAAGTAGTGTTGTGCGCCGCCGTTGACAGCGCGTCCGCCTGCTGTCCATTGGGGTAGCAGGCTTGTTGATATTTAAGGAGGTTTTTATGAAAAAGAAACTTGGGTTTTTGGGAATGCTGGCAATAGCGCTTGTGTTCGGGATGATGGTTGTCGGCTGTCCAGAAGAAGCACCGGAAGAAGAGGAAGAAGAAATAATTACCATTGATGGTTGGACATACTATGCATGGGCTGCAGAACCATCTACTATTATCATGACACAAGGTGCTGGTAATGATAGTAAAAAAATAAATCTTACTGGCAATGTAAAATACATGGAAGATGGTCTTTGGGGTGGAGCAGGCTGTGCTATTGTACCGAATAGTGCAAATCTGACAGCTCTTAAAAATACAAACGGAATTTCGTTCAAATGTAAAGGAGACGGTAAGTTATACCATTTTTTCGTTAGAACAAAAGACACAGGCGAATACGGGTTCAAATTTGTGGCATCTAAAACAGAGCAAACAATAAATATATTGTATGATGAGTTGGTACAGAACTGGGGTGATCCTGTAGACTTTATTGAAAACAATATCGAGGATATTGAGTTCAAAGCTCAAACAGGTGTTACTGGAGAAGGATCGTTTAATATTACAATTTGGGACCTGAAAGTTGAGTAGGGCGCAAGGGGACAGATACCGTTCTTGCTAAGAGTGCAATTCAACTCTTGCCAAGAGTGTAGACGTATCATAGTACAGTGTGATCTTTGCGTCTTGGCGTGCTGAATTGCGAGAAATATTTTAGCAACCTCTCCTGCCACAGCCCTAGCCGAAAAATCACTTTTATGCCATAATTTTGCTCTGAAGATGCTGCGATTAAAAAGAATTACACTCATATTACTTCTCGCCGTCCTGTGGCTGGTTTCCGGCTGCGAAAAAACAGACAACAGCCGGATACCGCATGTGTTTACTTCGTTCAGGGAAATTCCCGGCGTTACTGCGGAAGAAATCAGGGCAATAGACCTGCTTAGGGAACATAAAGGCTCGTTCTTTTACGGGGTAATTCCCAGCACCGAGGCGTTCTATACGGAAAACGGCAGGATAGGCGGATATTCCGCCCTGTTTTGCGCGTGGCTTTCCGAACTGTTCGATATGCCGTTTATTCCGGTTTTCAGCGAATGGGGCAGCCTCCTTCCGCGGCTTGAGATGGGCAGGATCGATTTTACAGGCGACATAACTCCGACTGACGAGCGGCGGAAAATTTATTACATGACAGATGCCATTGCGGAGCGTTCGCTGAAATACTACAGGCTGAACGGCTCAGGCTCGCTTTCACAAATCGCGGGTGTGCGTCCGCTGCGCCTGATTGTGTATGAAGGCTCCGTTACTCTGAAAAATATCGAGACTTTAATTGAATACGAGAGTTATGAAATTCTTTTCACCAATGACAACGACACCGCTTACAGAATGTTACAAAGCGGAGAAGCGGACGCTTTTCTGGAAGAAGGCATTCTGGAAGCGGCATTTGACCATTACGGCGATGTTATCACCGAGGATTTTCTGCCTCTGGTCTATGGCTCTGTTTCACTCACAACATTGAATCCGGCGCTCAAGCCAATAATTGACGTTGTGCAAAAGGCGCTTGAAAACGGCGCGATCAGGTATCTGACGCATTTGTACAATCAGGGACACCGCGATTATGTAAAACAAAAACTGTTCATGCGTTTTACCGAAGAAGAACTGGCTTATATACGCAACAACCCCGTTGTGCGGTACGGGGCGGAACACGACAATTATCCGGTAAGTTTTTATAACGCAAGGGAAAAGGAATGGCAGGGAATAGTTTTTGATCTGTTACCTGAAATACATACGCTTACCGGACTGTCATTTGAACGCGTCAACAAAGAACCTACGGAATGGTCTGTCCTGATAAAAATGCTGGAAGAGGGAAAAATCTCCATGGTTTCCGAGCTTATCCTGTCGGAAGACCGCAAGGGGCGGTTTCTGTGGCCTGAAACAGCGGTTCTAACTGATACTTACGCGCTGCTTTCCAAGTCCGAACACCGCAACATCAATGTCAACGAGGTTCTTCATGTAAAAGTTGGCGTAGCAAAAGGCACCGCGTACTCTGAATTATTTAAGACATGGTTTCCCGGACATACAAATACTGTGGAATATGAAAGTTCCGATGCCGCCTTTGACGCTCTCATACGCGGCGATGTGGACATGGTAATGTCGAGCCAGCATATGTTTATGGTGCTGACAAATTACCGTGAACTTGCCGGCTTTAAAATAAACATACTGTTCGGACGCAGCTTTAATTCTTCTTTTGGGTTTAACAAGGAAGAAACCGTTCTGTGTTCGATTATTGACAAAGCGCTTGATGTTATTGACACAAAAGGAATCTCCGGCCATTGGATGCACAGAACTTATGATTACCGGATAAAACTGGCGCAGGCGCGGCTTCCCTGGCTGATCGGAGCCACTTCCCTGTTTTTGGTATTGTTATTCTTTTTTGTTTTATTTCAGAGAAAGCGCAACGAAGGCATGAGGCTTGAAGAACTGGTTCAGGAGCGCACATCAGAATTAAACATACTACAGGAAGATTTAAAAATAGCGCTTGAGGATGCGGAATCCGCCAATTACGCGAAGTCCATCTTTTTGTCCAACATGAGCCACGAGATACGCACGCCGATGAACGCCATTATCGGCATGACTGCCATTGGCTTATCCGCAAAAGATTCTGAAAGAAAAAATTACTGCCTTTCCAGAATTGAAGACGCTTCCAGTCATCTGTTGGGAGTAATCAACGATATTTTGGATATGTCCAAGATTGAAGCCAACAAACTGGAACTTGCGCAGACGGAATTCAGTTTTGAAAAGATGCTTCAGCGGGTTGTGAATGTTGTCATTTTTTTCATTGAAGAAAAAAAACATAACTTTACGGTTCATATCGATGGTCATATCCCCGCTTTTCTTGCAGGAGATGAACAACGGCTGGCGCAGGTTATCACAAACCTTTTGGGAAACGCTGTCAAATTCACTCCCGAAGGCGGCACTATTAACCTGGACGCGCATTTATGGAGAGAAAAAGACGGTGTATGTACCATTCAGGTTTCGGTAGCGGATAACGGAATTGGCATAAGCGCGGAGCAGCAGGAACGATTGTATAAAACCTTTCAGCAGGCGGAACATCACATAACGCGAAAATTCGGAGGCAGCGGACTGGGGCTTACCATCTCGAAAAAAATCGTAGAGATGATGGGCGGCAAAATCTGGGTAGAGTCCGAACTTAACAAGGGATCTGTTTTTACTTTTACGATCAAGCTGAAACGGAGCAAGGGCAAACCGGACGAAGCATCATCTCAAAACGTCAATTTTGAAAACATCCGCATTATCGCGGTTGATAAAGACCGGGACTCATTGAAAAACTTAAAAGAAATATTGAACAGGTTCGGAGTTTCCTGCGATACCGCCGTCAACAGCGCAGACGCGCTAAACCTGATTGAGCAAAACGGCGCGTATAACATTTGCTTTGTTGACTGGAAAGTGCCGGGTACAGACGGCAATCCGTTTACAACCGCCTTAAAGAAAAAAGCTCCCGACATGGCAGTAGTTGCAATGAAACTTGCCGCCGATTGGAGCGTGATTGAAAATGAGGCGAAAAAAGCAGGCGCCGACAGGTTCCTGCCCAAGCCTGTTTTTCCCGCTGATGTCGCAGCCGCCATTTCAGGCTGCCTCAATCCAACCCACGAACAGTTACAGGAAGCGCAGGCGGACACGGTAACAACTTTCCCGGGACAGCGCATACTGCTTGTTGAAGATGTTGATGTAAACCGCGAGATTGTGCTTGTAATGCTTGAGCCTACACAGCTTGAAATCGTATGTGCGGAAAACGGCGCAGTAGCGGTCAAAATGTTCGAAGAAGCGCCGGAAAAATACGACATGATTTTTATGGATATACAAATGCCCGAAATGGACGGTTTTGAAGCGACCCGGCGCATTCGAGAACTTGAAGCTGAATGGGAAATCAAAAAAACGCACCATCGGCACAGACGGATTCCGATAATTGCCATGACCGCGAAAGTATTCCGTGAAGATATTGAAAAGTGCCTGGAATCCGGCATGGACAGCCATGTCGGAAAACCGCTCAACTTTAACGAAGTCATGGACAAACTGCGCTCATATCTGGAAGTGCATCATCATCAGTAGCTTATGAATCACTCATGGGAAATCAAAAGACTCATAATCGGGGCTGGTATTTTTGCCGCCGGAATGGTGATTGACAGGTTTTTTGCCATGCCTTGGTATGTTCCGTTTGGCATTTTCATCGCGGCGTACCTCATACTCGGCGGCAACATTGTCCTGCGCGCGATAAAAAATCTGGCGCACGGACAGATTTTTGATGAAAATTTTTTAATGACTGTAGCCACCATCGGAGCGTTTGCATTGGGCGAATACCCGGAAGCGGCAGGGGTCATGCTCTTTTATCAAATTGGGGAACTGTTTCAGGAGGCGGCAGTCAGAAAATCAAAAAAATCCATAACCACCCTTATGGACATACGGCCTGATTTTGCCAATCTTGTAAAAGACGGCAGTATTGAAAAAGTTGCGCCTGACACCGTATGTAAAGGCGATGTGATTATCGTTAAACCCGGAGAAAAAATCCCGCTTGACGGCATTGTCATTGAGGGATGGTCTATGATTGACACATCGGCGTTGACGGGGGAATCCGTTCTCCGGAAAGCGGAAATATCCGATGAGGTATTGTCCGGCTGCGTTAATCAAAGCGGAAAATTAACAATTGAAGTTACAAAGATTTTCGGAGAATCCACCGTTTCAAAAATTATTAACCTTGTTGAAAATGCGGCAGGCAAAAAAGCTAAACCTGAAAATTTTATAACCACATTTGCGCATTACTACACGCCCGTCGTTGTTTTTCTTGCGGTACTGCTTGCCGTTCTGCCGCCCCTGCTTTTCGGCGCCGCATACCGTGATTGGATAAGCCGCGGCCTGATTTTCCTTGTCATTTCATGCCCCTGCGCCCTTGTTTTGTCAATCCCGATGGGCTTTTTCGCAGGAATAGGCAGGGCGGCAAAAAAAGGCATTCTGGTAAAAGGCGGCAACTACCTTGAAGCTTTTAATCATATTGATATTGCGGTGTTTGACAAAACCGGAACTTTAACAAAAGGCGAGTTTAAGGTTGCCGCAATTCTGCCCGCAAACGGTTTTAGTGATGATGCGCTGCTTGAACTGGCGGCTCATGCTGAGGCATTTTCAAATCATCCCATTGCGTTATCTGTCATGCAGGAGTATTCGAACAGCTGTATGCGGTTCGGCAAAGAAATCAACCGCAATTGCCTTTCGGATTATACCGAACTTTCAGGATACGGCGTAAGCGTTGTCATGAACGGCAGCATAATTCTTGCGGGAAATCAAAAACTAATGGCTGAAAAGGGAATTGCCGTTGAGGAGCCGCAGGTTACCGGCACAAAAGTTTTTGTCGCGGCGGATGGCGTTTTTGCGGGCTGCATTGTTATTTCAGACGAAATCAAACCGGACAGCCGCCGCGCCTTATCCGCGCTAAAATCGAGAGGTGTGCGAAAAACAGTAATGCTGACCGGGGATATTCGGCAAATTGCCGAAGCAATAGGCGGCGAATTGGGGATTGATGAAGTATACGGCGGCTTATTGCCTCATGAAAAAGTTGAAAAGCTGGAAACACTCAACAATCAAAAACGCGCCAAAGGCAAACTTGTTTTTGCGGGAGACGGAATTAACGACGCCCCTGTTCTTGCAATGGCGGACATCGGCGTTGCGATGGGCGGTCTCGGCTCAGACGCAGCCATCGAAGCCGCCGATGTGGTGCTGATGACCGATGAACCGTCAAAATTGGCGGAAGTGATTGACATTGCGCGGTTTACAAAACAGATCGTTTGGCAAAATATATTTTTCGCGTTGGGTATAAAAGCTACTTTTCTGCTGCTTGGCGCAATGGGCATCGCCTCCATGTGGGAGGCGGTTTTTGCCGATGTAGGCGTTTCCCTGCTGGCGGTTCTCAACGCCATGAGATTAGTGCCGCGCAAAAGCGTCTAAAATTGTGAAACAAACCGAAGGTTCGCAACCGCCAATTTCCGAACAAATCAGTTCTCAAGTATGATAATTTCCACCCGGCGGTTTTTGCGCATACCTTCCTGTGTACGGTTATCTGCGATGGGCTTTTCCGCTCCGTACCCCCGAATAACCATACGATCCGCGCCCCGTACTTTTTTTTCAAGCAGATAATCGGCTACCGCTTTTGCGCGGTCAACTGAAAGTTTCATCCTGCCCTCGCTTGTGCCGGCAAGAGCGGTATGACCGCCGACCAAGATGTCCCGATCGGGATAACGTTTCAGAATCTCGGCAAGCTGGTCAAGTTTTTCACGCTCACCCGGAAGCATAACTGCCGAATCGGCGTAGAATTTAATGTCTTCAAGGCTGATGGAAATTCCCTCGTCTACCACACGGACATTGGCATCGGGAATATTGAGGCGGTCGATATCTTCCATGATTTCTGTGGCGATTTTTTCCTTGTCCATATACTCAGAATCAATAATTTCCGCTTCCGCGCTTCCACGGTATTCGATAATTCTGCCATTGGATAACTCAAATGAAATACGGAAAGTTTCTTCGTAGGCGACAGGCTGACCGCGTTCACGATCCCAATACACTGTTTGATCGGATGAGCCTGTTATGCGCCGAGGCCACAGCCGCCCCCGTACCTGTTGAGGCTGGGAAATAATCCGATAATTTACAGAAAAAGCTGGGTATGGTTTTTCCTTCCACTGGCGGTCTCCGAGGAAAGTATAATTCGCAGTAAACGGAATGCGGTACGGCTGTTCAATACCGAAGCTGTCCCTGAAATCGTGCATCTCATGGCCCTCAGCGCTCCACCTTTCCCCCTGCTTCAAATCCCTGCCGGGAAACACAGGCACATTCCGCACAACCGGCATAAAATATTTCGGGTCAATTGTAATATATCCCAGCTTGTCGCGATCAAAGACGGTTTCATATTCCCTTGACCACTGGAAACCTGTTTCCGCGCCTGCTGTTCCGCGCTGTACAATCAATGCCCTTTCGGAAGTTTGAAAAAGAGCCTTGTGACACCCCTTTCCGCCTACCATATCAGTTACTTCCACCGAAATCCGGTTAAGAATTTCCGCTCGGTGGTTTAAGATTTTGTCAATATAAACATCTTCTTTTACGATTGAAAGAATCCGGTACCTGTCGCCTGCGGCGTGTTTGTACTCAAATTCTTCACAAGCCGTTTTTACCGGGGAAAACACAAATAAGATGCTCAAGAGCAAAAACAGCGAATTATTTTTTTTCATACATTTATTATAGCGCAATTCGATGTTTCTGACAGTGGAGTTGCCTACAACTTCAGCAGTTTTTGCGCATTTCCGCCAAGAATTAGCTGTTTTTCTTCAGCCGAAAGATCGCTCTCGTTGAGGGCATCCAGATACCGCGATTGCGGCAGGAGCGGAAAATCGCTGCCAAAGAGAATTTTTTCACATAGGCCAAGAGCTTTTGCAGCGCGATAAATGCGCGCATCGTAGAGAAACGGAGTGGCAGCGGTATCGTAGTACACGTTACGGAATTTTTCTTTTACTTCGGGCATGGTTTCATAAAACAAAAGTCCCCCGCCCCAGTGTGCAAGGACAATCTTAAGGCGTGGGTTGTTTGTAATAAATGTTTCCAACTGCCGGAGGGTTACATCAGTTTTTCCCGGGTAATAATGCCCCACAGGTTCATTCGCATGTGTCAACACAGGAAGGCTTAACTCACTGCAAATACCGGTGATGGCGGCTGTTGATTTTTCATTCTCAAGGTCTATCCCCTGCCCCTGTGGAAACAGCTCCCCCACTCCTTTAAGGCCGGCGTTACAGCAGCGTTCAATTTCTCTTGCAGCGTCATTGCCGGACGGAGCAACAGAGATAAAACCGATAAGTTTTTCAGGGTACTCCTTAACCTTTTCGATTACATAATCATTCACATAACGGCACAATCCCATATCTCGAAAACCAAAGCCAAAAACAACAGCTTTGTCAAAGACAACCCCCGCTTTTCCATCAGCGACATGCCCCAGCGTAGCAACAACATCTTCCGCCGCGGCAAATTTGTTGTGCTTGTTTTCACTAAGCAGAGAGAAATACGGCTCTTTCTCGGCATACCTGCGCCAGTCGGCGCTGATGTCAGGCGGTGTTATGTGAACATGAAAATCAATATTCAACATCATGCCTCCGGTAAGTCAACGGCATCCTGCCCGGGTCCTGCAAAGATGCCGATTTTTTCAAGACCCGTAAGCAGCGGCACACCCACAAGCATGGCTCCTGCCGCGAATACGGCGCGTTCAACCGGAGCGGCGAAGGCAAGCGCATACCAGTTCTCCTTTGGCAGCTTGTACAGGATCAAAAAGAAAAAATTCGCCACCGATGCGCCGCCGATAAGGCCGCCGAATGCGCATAACCAGATTGCCGGAAATCTCATGTACTTTTTGGAACTTGCAAACATCATAGAAGAAAAAATATTTCCGGCGATGAAGGCAATAAAGCCCAATCCGTAAAAGACAATCGGAAAAATGACAACGCTTCTGCCAATTTCCTGAGTAAACCAAAGTATGGTTCCGGTAATGTAAACTATAACTCCCCCGTTTATTATAAAACTGCCGTTGCCGCTGATTGTTACCGGCGGCCATTTCCCCCAGGCAATGCAGCCCGAAGTATAAGCTGTTACAGTCCCCACAATAAAAGTCCAGGGTCCCAGCCATGCGGTATGAGGGGCAAAGAGGCTGCCGATAAAGCCCCCAGCCGCGGAACAGAACGCGCCGGCAATAGGGCCGAAAAATATTCCTGACAGGGGAGAAAGAACGGAATTAAGGGAAAAGGGGCTGCCCGTACCCCAGATGGGAATGGTGGGAAGCGCATGCCCTGCGGCTACAATCGCCGCCCATACCGCGATAACCGCAGGATGAATATTGGAAAACCTCTTTTTCATTTCGCAGCACCTTTTCTCTTTCCATCCATTACTATCCCGTCATTTTCCATGATAACAAGCCTTTCGGCGTATTCGCAGGCAATGTACATATTGTGCGTAACAAAAATAACAGTGAAACCCTGAGAGTGAAGTTCCCTTACAAGGTTCATTATTTTAACAATGCCCGTAAAATCCTGGCCAACATCAACTTCATCAAGAATGATGATTTTACAGCCCATTGCGAGGACAGAGGCAATCACCGTTTTGGTTCGATCCGCCCTGCTTAGAGCATGAGGAAAAGCATCAGGATTTTCAAGACCCACGGCGCAAAGTGCGGCTTCCACCCGCTTGTTTTTTTCCGTTTTTGAAAGCTCTGAATTCTTGAGCGCAAAGGATACTTCATTATAAACAGAATCCGTAAAAAGCTGGTTATCCGGATTTTGCATAACAAAACCGGCTTCCTTTGATATTGCCGGAATTGAAAGCTCTTTTGAATTTTTCCCGTTGATATAAATTTCTCCCGAACAGGGGCGCAAAAGCCCCGCGATGTTTTTCAGCAACGTTGTTTTCCCGCATCCGTTACGCCCGATAATAGCCATAAAGTCGTTATTTTTTACGGAAAGATTTATTTTTTTTATTGAGGCTTTTGAAGAATCGTAGAAGTAAGACAAACCGGTAATCCTGATCGCTTCGGATTTTGTATCTGTATCATAAAAGCCTACCCCTGCCGGTAAAAAATATTCATTGATGTCCGTATTCACAGGCGGTTGCATGCCGTTATCGCGGAGCAAAGCGGAATTTGCGAAAATTTTTTGCGGAATATCACAGGCGGCAATGCGACCGTCATTCAGCACGCAAATCCTGTCGGCAATACCGGCTGTTCCCGCACTGTCGTGTGTCGCCATTATTACCGTGAGCTTAAATTTTTCACGGACTGACCTTAAAACAGACAGAAATTGAGATGCCCCGGCGGGATCAAGCCGGGCAAGAGGCTCGTCCAGCACCAGAATTTTCCCGGGCATGGCCAATGCCGCAGCTATGGCAAGGCGCTGTTTTTCACCGCCGGAAAGGGTTTTAGGTTCCCTTTCTTCAAAACCGGAGAGGCCGACCGCATTCAGGGCGCGCTCAACCCGTTTTTCAATTTCATCCGGCGGCAGCATAAGGTTCTCAGGGCCAAAAGCGGCCTCATTACGGACAGAAGATGTAAACAACTGCGCGTCCGGATCATCCAGCGCCATCCCGACTTTGCGCGCCAACTGCGGCACTGGCGTTTCTGCCGTACATTCGCCGTCAACAGTGACCGTCCCCAAAAGCCGCCCGCCGCAAGAGTGGGGAATAATGCCGTTAATGAGTTTGCAGAAAGTAGTCTTGCCCGCGCCGTTTTTACCCATCACGGCAAGGAACTCTCCTTCCGTTATCGAAAGGCTGATATTCTCCAAAGCCCATGTTTTTTCACGAGGGTAAGAGTAAAAAACATTTTCAAGAACGATAATTTCTTGCGGCACCGGTATTACTATTTTAACAAATAATTGAACCAAACCGAAAGAGCGGCAAAAATAAAGCAGACCGCAAGCATCAGGAAATCATGAATTTTCATTGAAGGTTTTTCGAGCCAAGTTCTGGTTTTATAAACGCCGAAAGCCCTTGAATCCATAATTGTTCCGGCAGCCTGCGCCTTCCTCATGGCACCTAACACCAGCGGGACAACAAGACCGGGATATGCTTTTAGTTTGGCAAAAACAGAGCCTTCTTCAAAAGTACGCATACCGCGCAGTTTTTGGGCGTCAATGATTGTACGCCCATCTTCCGTAAAAACCGGAATCAGGTTGAAAGCGGCGGTAATGACAAAAGCGGCGCGGTAATTAAGACCAAGACAGGTAAGGCCAAGGGCAATCCGGTGCGGGGAAATAGTCCCGGTAAGCAGTGGCAAAAGGAGCATCAACGCCGCAAGACGGCAAATTATTACCATACCAAGAATGAACCCCTCCCATTTCAGGCTACCCATACCGCCTAAAAGCGGAAACGCAGGTGGGAAAAGGGGGGTAACGATATAATTCTCCCCCGGCCCCAGGAGGGTCTGCATTACAATCATGAAAAACACTAACATAGAGAGTGGCTTAATGAATTTGCCGCCGCGAAACGGTATTTTTGCCGCCGCCCGGAAAACCAAAAGCAAAAACACAAGACCGGCAGCCACAGGAAGTTCATCAACAAAAAAAATAAGGACTGAGAACAGTAAAACCAGTAATATAACTGTACTGGGGTGTAGTTTTACGGACATAGACAAAAAACCAAAATTGTTAACATTTACTAAAAAACATATACAAAAAAAAAAAAATATGCTATAATAAATACTATATATATCATCACAAATATACTAAAGGAGTAAGAGATGACTGATGCGAAAACACGTCTAGCAAACAGGGAACGGCAGAGAAAATACCGTGAAGCCCACAGAGATGAAATCAACGCACAAAGGAAGGAAAGGTACAATAATCGTATCGCCAAGGGTAAATGTCCCCGTTGCGGCGGCAAGGTAAAGAAAGGCTATACCTTATGTACAGATTGCTGTGATTATCAGGCAAATTTAAATCGTAAATACGCAAAAGAGAGGAAAAAAGCCCCGGCGAAGACAGCAAAAAAAACTTTAAAGGCAAAAGCCTCAGTTAAGGGCAAGGCTGTAAAAAAGGCAAAAGCGAAAAGATAATTTTCTCATAATATTTTTACGTAGAAACACATAAGGAAAGTTTAGGAAGTAATATTTCGTGAGCTTTGCGCTCGTGAACCGTTATTGACTTACTTGCTAAAATAACGCACCATTATCTCATATTAGTTTTTGGAGGACGAAATGAGTATTATTGAATATGTGGAGGCTCGTGAAATTCTTGATTCACGGGGGAATCCCACGGTAGAGGTAGATGTTGTGCTTGAAGACGGCTCAATGGGCCGCGCGGCGGTTCCTTCCGGCGCGTCCACCGGCGATTATGAGGCGGTGGAGCTTAGGGACGGCGACAAGGCGCGCTATCTGGGCAGGGGCGTATTAAAAGCGGTTGACAATGTGAACAACATAATCGCGCCTGAACTCATGGGGCTGGACGCTCTGGAACAGGTCGATATTGACCGCACCATGATAGAGCTTGACGGAACCGAGAACAAAGGCAAGCTGGGCGCCAACGCAATCCTTGGCGTCTCAATGGCGACTGCCCGCGCCGCGGCGGATTTCCTCGGCGTACCCCTGTACAAGTACCTGGGCGCGTTCCACGCCAACCTGCTGCCCGTTCCCATGGCGAACATCATCAACGGCGGCAAGCACTCCGACAATTTGATCGACTTCCAGGAATTTATGATCATGCCGGTCGGCGCAGAATCAATCCGGGAAGCTGTGCGCTGGACTGCCGAAGTGTTCCATAATCTAAAAAATCTGCTGCACAGCGCCAAGAAAAATACCGCAGTCGGAGACGAAGGCGGCTTTGCCCCTGACATCGGCAATGAAGAAGCGCTTGAGTTTATAATGAAAGCCATTGAAAAAGCCGGTTACAAACCCGGCGAACAGATGGCGATTGCCCTTGACTGCGCCAGCTCGGAGCTTTACGGCGAAGGCGGCAAGAAAGGCTACAAGTTCTGGAAATCCAATCCCGACAAACTGTTCAGCGCGGAAGAAATGATCGACATTTACACCAAGTGGGTGAACAAATACCCGATTATTTCAATCGAAGACCCGCTTGATCAGGACGATTGGGATGGTTATGTAAAAATGACAAAGGCTCTTGGTTCAAAAATACAGGTTGTCGGAGACGACTTCTTTGTTACCAACACCAAGCGGCTTGAGAAGGGAATCGGCATGGGCGCCTGTAACTCAATCTTGATCAAGGTGAACCAGATCGGGTCCTTAACCGAAACCTACGAAGCTGTGGAGATGGCAAAGAAAGCCGGTTACACCGCGATTGTTTCCCACCGCTCAGGCGAGACCGAAGACAGCTTCATCGCAGACCTTGTCGTCGCCCTTGAAACCGGACAGATCAAAACCGGTTCAATGAGCCGCACCGACCGCATCTGCAAATACAATCAGCTTATGCGGATTGAAGATCAGCTTGAAGGCGTCGCGGAGTACGCGGGCAAGAAAGCGTTCTACAGCATTAAGAAATAGAACAACAATGTATGCCTGATCATTTTTCTTGGGGTCCTGTCGGAGGTCAAAAGCACCTTGCAAGCAAGGCACTTTTACCTCCGCCACCCCTCAAGTAATTTATGGGGCATATATTTTTTTACCGTAAGTGTGATAGATAATCCCTCATGTAGATAATTTTCCCTGCAAAAGCCGAAAAAGGCTATTGGGCGGCTGCGTACACCCCTGAAGGGAGCATACGGTGCGGGTTCAATTAAAACGGCATATAAATTTGACCGCAAAGGCAATCTAACTTTCAACAAGAGTAAAATCAAAAGCCGTCCTAGCTCCCGTAAGGGTTGTACGCAGCCGCCTGAAAGTATATTCCTGTTTTACAGGTAAGGTTTCGTCCTGTTGTTTGTTTTCCCCCATCAGCATATACTGTCTGTAATGGACAAGGTAATCATTAAAGCCGAAGATTTGGACGGATACCTGACAGCCGCCGACAAGGAATACCTAAGGGGCATGGACGCGCTTTATGAAAAGGCGCTTAAATTGTTCCCCTGTCTGTCTTCCGCTGAAAAAAGCGCCGAAGAAAATCTCATCAGCCTGTACAATGAAATGGGGGCTTTGATGCAGGAAATATGCAGCAAAGTCCCACGAATACACATTTATTCATTCCTTGCACATCATGAAAACCGCCCGGAGGCTTCCCGCGTAATTGCGAAGTTAAGGGATACGCGCACGGACAATCAGGAATTTGTGTACTATATCCAGCGCGCCTACGAAATGCTTTTCAAACTTGCATGGGGCGGGATTCACACGCATGAAAAAAATTACCTTATCGTAAAAACGCCTGTAACAAAACCTGAGCAGAATTATGCGGTTCACAAAATTACGAACATTGACGAAAAAATCGAAAATACTGTGATGTGCGTTATGCTCAGGGGCGCGCTCCTGCCATCAATGATCATAAGCAAGGAAATTGAAGAGTACTCATCTAACGGTTATGTAACGCCTTTTGCACTTTTTAAGATCAGCCGCGATGACAGCAGAAAAGAAAACAATATGCAGTACATTCTTGATCTTGAAAAGTCTTATTTCAATCTTGATTCGATGAACGGAAAGGATTTGATTTTCGCAGACCCCATGAACGCTACAGGCGGAAGCCTCGTAACAGTTATAAAATATATTTTGAGCGCGGGCGTTAAGCCGCGTTCAATTCAGTTTTTTAACGTGATCGGCGCTCTGAAAGGCGCGTTACGTGTAGTCAGGGCTGTTGAAAACTGCGATGTTTACAGCCTTTGGATGGATCCGGTTTTGAACGAATCGGCTTACATCATGCCGGGGCTTGGAGACGCGGGAGATCGTATCAACGGCAGGGACGATGAAGGCAGTCCGCGCAACATCATCCAGCTAATTGCGGATTATGGCGTCAGTATAGCGAATTTATACCGGGCGCAGCTGCGTGAAATTGAAAAAACGGTGTTGACAAGATGACGGGATTTTCACTGCGGCAAGCATTGCTGCGCGGCTTTTTCACTGTCGCGGCAATTATTTTTATTTCCGCAGTTTCCGGCTGCGCTGGAATGGCGGCATCGGCTGAAGAATATTTTTCCATCGGTATGGCTTATTATGATCTTGGAAAATTCGACGAAGCTGAAAAATGGCTTAACCGCGCCAAATCCGCCGATAAAACAATGATTGCTTCTCAGTACAACCTTGGGCGCATAGCGTTTGAGACGGAACGGTACGAAGACGCGGCAAGATACTTTGAAAGTATACTGAAAAGAGACCCTGACAATGTGCTTGCGTTAAAAGCCGCCGCTTTCACACGGATCAAGACCGGCGATATTCCTCTTGCGGAAAAACACTACAGCCATTTGCTGGAATTGGTTCCCGAAAGCGCCGATGACGGATACAACCATGCCCTTGTGTTGTATGCGCTGAAACGTTACGGCGATGCTGAAAAAACACTGGAAAAGTATCCTTTCGCCCTGACCGATAACAGTGAAATGACGCTCCTGTATGCCCGCTGCCAAAAAGCATTAGACAAGGTAGAAGCTATCGACAGTTTCGCTAAATGGCTTGACGGCAACACCGACAACAAAGTCCGGTACGAATACGCACAGTTGCTGGAACAGCATGAACTGTACGCAAGAGCGTTGGAAGAATACCGGAAAACCATTGCGGAAACAGCCGTTGATTCCGCAGACCCCGTCCGCGGAGATGTCCGTTTTGCGCTTGCACGAGTGCTTCTTATAGCCGACAGCGAAAACAGCGAAGGCATAACCGAACTGGAAATCGCAGTGGGCGAAGGTTTTAACGATATAGAAGCTGTTGAAAAATTACAGAAAAGCGGAAAATTGAGCGCCGGAAACAAGGATCAATTGAGGACTGTCATTAACGATATGCAGCGCCGCGCCGAACAAAAACATGAGGAAGAAAATCCTGAGACTTCGGATTAGCTATGGTTGTTTCAATGATACAGATAATTTTTGAAATTCCCGATGTCTCAAGCATAAAGGAAAAACGGCGGATAATCAAATCCACAGCGGACAAAATGCGCAGCCGTTTTCACATGAGCGCGGCGGAAGTTGACCTTCAGGATTCTCTTTCCTTTGCGCAGATCGGAGGGGCGCTGGTTTCCAATTCAAAAACCTTCGGTGAAACCGTATTGCGCAAAGCTTTTAACATGATCGAAAAAGAAACGCCCGTCCGTATTCACGACATGAAAATTTATTCGGAGGAATTTTAATGAAAAACCGCCTACTGCCCTTCCTGCTCATAATTTTTATTCTGATACTGAATTCCTGCTTCGGTTTATCCGCGGACATCCAGATGCGCAAGGACGGCTCGGGAAAAATTCTCCTGGAATACCGCATTTCCCGCATGGCTGAAATCATAGGCAGGCTTGACGGCAATGAAAAATGGCCGGTAATCCCCGCAGGACGCGCCGATTTTGAAAGAACCGTTGCGCGCATTCCCGGAATAAAACTCGCATCGTTTTCTTCCCGCGAAGAGCCGGGCAAAGACATTGTAAACCGCGTAACGCTGGAATATAAAAATACCGAAGCCCTTCTTTCGTTTTTTGATCCTTCGCACAGGCGCACTTCTTTCAGCAAAGAAAACGGCGGCAACAGACTGCACATGATCCTCTATGACGGCGTTTCTCCGCAGATAAACTCCGATCTTCTGGAATTGATGAAGGAAGTATCCGCCGGTTACAAATTGAAGATCAGTTTCAGCGCTGAGGGAAATTCCAAAATTACATTCAGCGATGAGACGGGTAGAACGATAGAGCCTCCCGCCGGAGCGGAAACTGTTTTGTCAGGAAAAAAAGTTTCTCTTTCTACCGGTATCGGCGAAATACTCAGCCGCAAACAGGGGCTGGGAATAACTTTTTCCTGGTAAGTTATTTCTCCGCAGTTTCGTAAATTATCTGAAGAGTGCGCTCCACGCAGCGATCCCATGAAAATAATTTGGCGCGTTCAAGACCAAGGCGGCGACATTCGCGGTAAATTTCGCTGTCGGAGCTGACCGTTACCATCCTGTCAGCCATGTCTTCGATATTCAGCGGATCGAAGTACAGGGCGGCGTGTCCGGCTGCTTCCGGCAGAGAGGCGGCGCGGGCGCAGAGAACCGGCACGCCGCACGCCATAGCCTCAACCGCTCCCATGCCGAAGCCTTCGTACATTGACGGGAATACCACAAAATCCGCGCCCGCATAAAGCTCAGGAAGGCTTTTCACAGGGAAATGCCCGGTAAAAAAAATATCGCTGCGCCAGGGGGAAGCGGCGGCGGCTTCTTTGACTTTCGCAGCGTTGGTTTTGTCGCTTCCAGCCAGAACAAGCCTGTGTGGAAACTTGGTACGTTCTTTGAAAACACCGAAAGCTTCGATAAGCCGCACATGATTTTTTATGGGGTGATCGATCCGCGAAACACAAAGAACATAAGGCCGCCTGAAACTGAACGGCTGTATCAACAAAACGCTTTCTTCGTTTCGCTGCCGGGGATAAAAAGCGGAATGATCGATGCCGTTCGGCACCACCTCAATCCGGTTTTCCTTTACGTTTGTCAGCCCCACCAGTTCCTGTTTTACCCATTCGCTTACCGCAATGATCCTGTCCAGCTTTCGCAGTGAATTGGGCAAAACCACCCGCAAGAGCGCTCCAATATGTTCCCTCGTTTTGCGCGTTCCCCAATATGCCGCCATATCATGGACTACACCGATGGACGGACAGGGCGACTTATATGGCGGCCTCCTGTGCGCCGCAGGGAAAAAACAGGCGTCAAATTGGCGCACTGCCGCAAATTTTGGATATTTAAGGAGATGCCAAACGGAATTGGCAGTCTTTCCGACTATGGAACATTGAGGGATAAACTGGAAATTAGGCGCTACCTCGTTGTAAGCGAACCGGTCGTATTCCCAGCCGAAAAGTTCAAAAAGAGCCTGTGAAGGCGGTATACGTTTCAAAAACTGGGTTAAATATAAACCCACTCCGGACAACCCGCCGTCGCAGGCAAAGGTATCCAGCCCAATTTTCATTCAATCCTCCGAACAGATCGAGCATACCATGAACCGGATATTAGTGGAATATGACTATTTCATAAAAATTTTCTAAAAAAGTATTGCAACACAAAATATAGTGTGGTACAATCAACGACAACGCTATATATGTGGCGCTAGAAATCCGGGGAAATAACCCTGTATATACGGCGCTATATGTGGGAGCAGTCGGGAAGGTAACACTATATGCGATGCCCTCATTGCGGCACTATTGAAGACAAAGTTCTGGAATCCCGAAGTCTGGCGAACGGGGACGCAATACGCCGCCGCAGGGAGTGCATAAGTTGCAGCTACCGGTTTACCAGTTACGAGCGGATTGACGAGACCCAATTCATGGTGGTCAAAAGGGACGGCAGGCGCGAACCATTCGACCGCCTGAAACTAGAACGCGGCGTAGAGCGCGCCCTGGAAAAGCGCCCTCTTTCGCAGATGCAGATCGAAAGCCTGATCAACGAGATCGAGGATGAATCGGCGATTGCAAGCAAGGGCAGCCGCGAAATTTCCAGTTCCATAATAGGAGACCTTGTGTTAAAAAGGCTCGGCGAATTGGACAAAGTCGCCTACATACGTTTCGCATCGGTATACAAACATTTCGGAGATTTGGATGAGTTTATAAAAGAAATCAATAAAGTGGGATTAGGTAAGTCCTGATTTCATTGAGGTATCCTGCCGGTCTTGGGTGGGGCCCTTTTATAAAGGGAAGGCCGGCAGCAACCCCTTCATTGTAAGGGGATTATTAGTCCAGGCCGCGCGGTTGAAAGCTTGAATCTTCCGCGCGGCCATTTTTTTTCCGGAAGTTGCAAGGCAGGGAACAGATGGCGTTCCTGGTTCAGGCAGGCGGCGTAAAGCCCATTGCGCGTACCACATCAATATTGAGGTCTTTATGAAAATCGCCGCCCGCGGCAGTTTTGAAGAGACCAAACCCTCCGTAATAATCCCAGCCTGTCCATGAGATATTCCGTTGATTGAGCGCGGCGCAGGTAAATTCATACCATTTAACACGGTCTTCGGCAGGGCTTTGGATCATGAATACCCCGAACTCGCCGCAGAAGACAGGAACATCACGCGTCTTTGAAAATGCCGCCGCCTTGTCCAGTGTGCTGTTGAGCGCCGCCTCAGCCCCGCCTGTTTCATAATGACCCAATGCCTTTTCAACCCATGTATCTTTTAGATCGGAAGGAGTCTTGGGTATCCGGTTTTCGTCCGGCGGGAAAGGAACGCCTGAAAGTGAAGCAAGAGACGGCGAACCCCAGGTTGCGCCCTGATGAGTGAATATATGCGGGTCGTAAAAATGAAAGGTATAGATAAGGTTTGCATCGTCATAAACCGGCAGGGCTTGCAGTTTCGCGATGGAATTAAATTCAGTGCCGCCGACAATAATCGTGTGTCTGTTATCTTTTTTGCGGATTGCCTCTATTGCCGCGCCCTGAATCTCTCCCCACCTGCTGTCGGGAATACCGTGTGGCTCATTGAGTACCTCATAAAGCACAAAACCAGAACGGTCTTTATACCTCTGCGCAACCTGCGCCCATACCTTTAACAGGATATTGTCGATATGGGTATCTGTCGGATTAACCGGATGAAAAGAATGGTTATCAATAATGAGGTGGATGCCGTTCTTTTCAGCCCACTCTACCGCCGCGTCAAGGTAATTTAAGAATGCAGGGTCGAGGGCATGCTCCGGCGCGCCAAGTGTAAAATTGTGCATGGCAATGGGAAGCCGGATAACGTCAGCGCCAAGGCTTTTTACATTGGCGAAATCCTGCTCTGTGTATTTGGTAAAACGTATCTCCTTGACGCTGCGGGCTTCAAACCATGCTGAAAAATTCACCCCCCGCGAAAAGGGTATCCTTAGGGAACTATCGGTATTGGTTATCATTCGTTACTCCTTATTCCATGATATAGAAAACAGTGATAATATCAAGTTAATTGTGAAGGAAATGCTTTTTCCGTCTCTATTTTGTGATGGGATGATTATACAGCACGGAATCCCGCTCACCCTCCGCAGCCGCGAAAAGGTGTCTGTAACCTTTTTGGGTAAAACGTTCAATGCGCAGCCAGCGGACGGGGAATGGCGCCTTGCCCTTGATCCTGTTCCCTCTGGCGGCCCTTTCAGCATGGATATTGAATCTGCGGAAAAAGATAAGATAACCATAAACGATATTTATGCCGGCGATGTGTGGCTCTGCGCCGGACAATCTAACATGGAATTGCAGATGGAGCGTCTTTGCGATGTTTATCCCGAAGAATGGACTGATGATTTTCCGTTGATCCGCCAGTACAAAGTGCCGCAGGAATGGGACTTTTCCAGTCCCAGAGATGATGTAACGGGCGGATGTTGGACTGCCGCATCAAAAGAGACGCTTTATGAGTTTTCCGCTGCCGCGTGGTTCTTCGCAAAGAACATGTACAATAAATACCGGATACCCATTGGGCTTGTAAACACCGCATGGGGCGGCACGCCGGTTGAATCGTGGATGTCTAAGGAAGCGCTTTCGGCTTTTCCGGGCAAGGCTGCCATTGGCGAACAATATGCCGATGCCGCCAAATGCCGGGAAACCACCGATAAAAATCAGGCTGAAATACAGGAATGGGAATCCCGCATCGCGAAAGAAGACAAAGGCTTGTCAGTATGGCATGAACAGCATCTCGATGTTTCGTTATGGGATGAAATATCCCTGCCCGGCGATTTTGCTGACGCTGGGCTTTCCGGTTTTTGCGGAAGTATCTGGCTTGCGCGTGATTTTGACAGACATGATGCTTTCTCCGGCTGTTATGCCGAACTTGGCACAATAACAGACGCCGATACTGTCTTCATTAACAGCGTTCAAATTGGCAGCACCGGCTACCGCTATCCGCCGCGCAAATACGCTATCGCTGACGGTCTTCTTAAACCGGGGAAAAACCGCATAACAATACGAGTTGTCTGCAATAACGGCGAAGGCGGCGTTACACGGGAAAAACCCTTCCGTATTAGTTCTGATTCCGCTGTAACGGAGCTTGCCGGTACATGGAAATATAAAACAGGAGTTACTGTTACTCAAAACCGCCCCAAGGATTTTTTCTTTCAATGGCAGCCGATGGGACCGTACAACGCAATGATTGCCCCAACATTAAATTATCCATTAAAAGGCGTTATCTGGTATCAAGGCGAATCAAATGATTCTAACCCGGCAGAATATTCAAAACTTATCAAGGCAATGATACATGACTGGAGGAAAAAATCCGGGAATGAAAGCCTTTCCTTCCTTTTTGTACAGCTTCCTGTTTACGGCAATCCAACAGAAAATGATGAAAACGCATCATGGGCAGTTTTAAGAGAGAGTCAAAAAGCCGCTCTTTCACTGCCTGCTGTTGGCATGGCAACGGCTCTTGATCTTGGCGAATGGAACGACCTGCACCCTGTAAATAAAAAAGACATCGGCTTGCGCCTGTTTCTGGCTGCGGATAAATTGCTGTTCAACGCGGACAATTCTTCACCAGGACCGCTGTTAAGTCATTTTGAGCGGAAGGGAAACAAGCTAACATTGTCTTTTGACAACTGTACCGAAGGGCTTCGCGGAAAAACCAACGTCAGCGTATTAGCTGACAAAAAATATTCGCATTTGCCTGTTGAAATAGACGGAAAGGATCGCATCTCTGTTGATTTGTCCTCTGTCAGTAACCCGGAAAAAATATTTTACGCATGGGCAAATAACCCAAAGCACAGGCAGTTATACAACAGCGAAGGCCTGCCAGTTATCCCGTTCATGCTGGAAATTAAAGGATAATGATTATGTTCGATTCAAAGGTTGTTAAAAATGAAATTGTTAAGTGGATACAGGACTATTTTGATGAAAACGGCAAGGCTTGCAAAGCTGTCATCGGAATAAGCGGAGGCAAGGACAGTTCGATTGTTGCCGCGTTATGCGCACAGGCGCTTGGGGCGGACAGGGTTTACGGGGTTTTGATACCCTGCGGGGAACAGCATGACATCGGCATTGCACAGGAATTGGTCTCTCTTCTGGGGATCAAACACTCTCTTTTTAACATCAAGGACAGCGTTGACTCTATCCTGGATTCAATAAAAAAAAGCGGCATTGAAGCAAACAGGCAGGCAATCATCAATGTTCCCGCAAGAATCAGAATGACGCTCCTGTACGCTGTATCCGCAACTGTAAACGGACGCGTTGCCAACACCTGCAATCTCAGCGAAGACTGGATTGGATATTCCACCAAATACGGAGACTCCGCCGGCGATTTCAGCCCGTTGTCGCAGCTTACCGTAACGGAGGTAAAGCTCATCGGCAGGGAATTGCTGCCTGACAAATTCACAGATAAAGTCCCCGAAGACGGGCTTTCAGGGCTTTCCGATGAAGAGAATATCGGGTTTACGTACGATGTCCTTGACAGGTACATAAGGGAAGGCGTCTGCGAAGACAGGACAATCAGGGAAAAAATTGATAAACTTCATTTATGCAACCTGCACAAATTAAGGCAGATGCCGTGTTACAAATTAGTCCAATGAAACTAATAGCATCATTACTTTTTCTCTTCGCTCTGCCGCTTTTTGCGCGCGATATTACAATAACTGTCGAAGATGCAGATTTGAAACTTCCACTGGAAGGAGCGGCGATACGCTCATGGGACGGCAGCGAGCACATTTGCGATGAAAACGGAAGGGTTACAATAAACATGCCTGACAACAGGCAGGTTGTAGTACAGGCGGCGTATCCCGGATATGAGACAGGCAGGCTTGCCGTCCCCGTTACGGGAAATTTATTTACAATCAGCCTCCGCCTTTCAGGGATTATGGAAAGCAGAGAGCTTGTTATCGAAGCGCAGAGGCCGGGGACAAACGAAACCAGAACCGGCCGCAGTATCGCAGTAGGCGCGAAGGAAATCGCACAAACTGCTGAAATTGGCCTTATCGAAGATGTAATGAACACCATCAAGCTGCTGCCCGGCGTAGGTTATGCGGGATTTTTCAACGCACAGCCCAGTATCCGCGGCGGCGATCCCGGCGACATGAGCGCGGCGCTGGACGGTTATTACATCAGCAATCCCTACCACTGGGGAGGAGGTTTTTCAATTTTCGATCCGCGTATGGTGCAGAGCGCACAATTGAGTCACGGCGTTTTTTCGGCGCGTTACGGGCATACCATATCCGGCCTTTTGGAAGTTACCTCAAAGAAACCTTCTTCCGAAGAAACTCAATTCGAGCTTGGGGTTAATACCAGCGCGGCTAATTTTAACCTTTCGCTTCCGTTTACAAACGGCGGGATTTTGTTTATGGGACGCACTACTTATTATGATCCGGTAGTCGAACTTGCAAAAGGATTATCAAATGAAATACCGGAACTGGAAGTGATTAACTCGGTACGCGTGGCGCCGTATATCAGAAGTACAACTATAAGCGGTAATTATCGTTTTTCGGATAATCTTGAATTACAGGCAACATTTTTCTGGGGCATGGACGGTGTCGGCGTATCATTTATGAATACGAGTAACACAAGCGAACTTAAAAGCGCTTCGGGCATTGATTTTGACTGGACCAATTACCAAGGGTTTATTACAGCCTCTCTTTCCTGGAATCCGCGCAATGATATGCTGTTAAAATTTTCTGCGGGTACGGGATATGAAGATATGATAATTGACGGGGATATGAGCCTGAGTATTTACAACAAGGAATTTTCAGATGATTTCAAAAGAAAATACGGGAGATTACTAAAAACTGATGCATACCAGTTTGAAAATTCTACTCACATAAGTGAAAATGACTTTTTATTCAATGCGCAAAGCCGTATTGATTATGACTGGGAATTTTCGGACGGCCTTATGATTTCAGCGGGCGTGCAGGAAATGTACAACAACTTCAGCGCCGCAGGCGTACAGCGCGGATTTGCCGATATAAGATTTTCTAACCTTCGCGATGAAGATAAAAAGAACCTGATAAATCTTCTTTCTCTTGATCCCAATAACCCGGATGATTTGGCTATACTGGAAAATCTGCGGATCGGCACTCCGCTAAATTACTCGCCCGATTCCGAAAATAATCTTTTCACTACATCGGGTTACATTCTCGCTGAATATTATACCGGCAGCCGGCTTTCAGCGGAACTAGGACTGCGCATTGATCACTTTGTTTTACTGGGAAAAGGATTCACACTCCAGAGCGAACCTGCCGTAAATCCGCGCCTTAATCTTGATTATAATCTCTTAAAAAATATTTCTTTCCTTCAATCGTTAAACATCAGCGCAGGCACGGGTATGTTTTCATCAATAAACGACAATGTATTCGTTGCGGAAGAAAGATACGACGTACGGGAAATGAAACCAAACAGATCATGGACTTCTGTTTTGGGGATAAGAATGGAATTTTCCGAATCGTTTAGTTTTAATATTGAGGCTTATTATAAATATATCTTTGACCGCATGTATGTTCCGGTAGGCATCGGACTTGACGATCTGGATATTCAGCCGAAGTTTGACGGCGAAGGCAGAGTGTGGGGAATAGACCTTATGCTGCAAAAAATTCAGTCAAGATACTGGGACGGCTGGCTTGCGTATTCCTATAACTGGACTCAGTACCGCGACCCCGGAGGAATATATTCAACAATGGGCATATCAGGCGGAAACCGGGGAAATGACTGGTATTTTCCCCCGTACCACCGGTATCATAACCTGAATCTGATTTTTAACATAAAACCTGTACCTCGTATCAATTTATATACCCGTTTTGGTCTTGCATCAGGGCGCCAAATGGTAAGACGAATCGGAGACGGCCCGGAAAGTTATCCTGTACTGATATACGATCAAAAAAATCCGGGTAAAAGTTATTTAATAGAAAATTATTACTGGCCTTTTGTGGCGGATGAATCCAACCGTACCACCCCGTCTCTTCCGCTGGATATAAAATTTTCCATTTACGGAAACAATAATAACGGAAAAACAAGATATGAATTATATGTAGCGGTTGAGAATGTTCTTGCCCTGGTGTATAATGCTCAGGGGAATACCAGTTTTAACAAATACACAGGCCAGGTTGAAACGGGCAGCAGTTCGGCAGCTTATGAGATGCCCATTCCGATACCCTCATTTGGGTTTAAGTATAGTTATTAATTAAAGAGGAAAATGATGATTATACATAAAAAGATTATATCGTTTATTTCACTCTGTACCGCTCTGCTTTTCTGCGGATGCGTTTCCCTTGTGGAGAAAGCCGGTCAGGTATTGGACGGGTCGGCATTTGCAGAAAAGAAAATCGCAATTTACCAGAACACAGAAGACGGACTTGAAGCCGCTGAAATAAATAACAAAGCAGGAGAATCTTTCTTATTAATCACGATTGATAAATACCCCATGATGAAACTGCGCTGTTCGGCACCGAATGAAAACGGAGAGATTTACCTTGTCTCGCTTGAGTATCTGGGCGGGAGCGAACAGGGCTGGAATGAATACACATTGGACCTTTCAGGTCACGGCAGCTTTACCGGCGGTGAAAATCCGGAGCTGACAATTAACAGAGAAATTGAAAATGTCCAGATTTCTAAAGGCCGCATCCACCGTTTTGATACCCGCATAACCGGAACTGAAGCTCTTACCGCCCTGCGCAACCGGCATGAACGCATTGCCGCTATTGTCGAGTGGATGATTTCACTGGAAGAACAAAACCGGTTAACCATAAAAGATTTTGAAAAATACTGGAAGCCTTTCTTGTTTCCTGAATTGGTTTCAAAAAAGAAACGCCCGGCCCTTTGGGAGCAGGAAGGCGATGCACATATCAAAAATGAGGATATACGCTGGAATGTTGGTTATACAGAACGTGTTTTCCCGGAACAATTATGGCCGGTAAGGAATTCCGGCACTTTGTTGAGGGATTGGGAAGACGCTCTTTCCTGGATATACTTGGAATATGAGTGGGAAAACATAAAAGAAATGCTTTCCCGCCGGATAATTTTGCAACGAAAAAAGTGAGGTAATTTTATGGAAACTGTTTCTTTCTCGGTTCTTGAACTTTTTAATCTGGGCGGCATTTTTATGTGGCCGCTGCTTTTCTTTTCAATCGCGACAATCGCCATCTCCCTTGAGCGCGCGGTGTATCTGTTTTACCACAATCTGCGCTTGGATGACCTTGCCTTAAAAGCTTCGGAGTTTGCGCAGAACGGCGACTATTCCGGCGCGGTTGAATATCTTTCCCCGCTGACCAAGAGGCGGATGGGCGCGCGGATTCTTCTTGCGTTATTCAAGCGTTCGGGACAGGGCTTTTCCGAACACCGCGCTGAAAAGGCAGTCGAAACCGAAGCGATGAACTGCATGCATTCACTGGAAAACGGCTTTAACTTTTTAACAGCCTTGGGTTCGCTCTCTCCATTAACCGGCTTTTTGGGAACAGTATCGGGCATGATAGGCGCTTTCAGATCCATCGCGGAAGCAACCGAAGTAAACGCGCAGATTGTGGCAAACGGCATATACGAAGCCCTCATCACCACAGTGTTCGGACTTATAATCGCGATCATCGCCATGATCTTTCATTCCATTTTCAGCCACATTGTTGACAAGTTCGCCTCAAAGGTTGAAGGAGTTTGCTCCGATTTGATCGCCCAGATTGCAGAACGCACGGAAAGCGGCAAGCGGTAAGAAAAATCATGAAGATAAAACGCGGCAACAGGCAGCGCTTTCTTGATTCCAGTTCATCAAGCGACGTTGCCTTTCTGTTGATTATATATTTTATTATTATCGCAGCCTTTAACATCAACAAAGGTTTTTTAATGAACCTTCCGGCAAAAGATTCCGCAAGACTGATATTAAGGGAAGACCTTCTGCGTTTTGATATGGACGAAGACGGAAACATTGTCCACGAAAGTGAAAACATCAATATCTCCAGCGCAAAAAGAATAATAGAGGACGCTCAAAGAGGCAATCCGAACATAGCGGTCATAATTACCATTGACGGCGAAGCGCGCTGGCAGGAAGTCGTATTCTTTGTGGAACTTGCTCAGGATTTGAAGATCGATTCCTTTTCTTTTTCCATGAAGAAGGAGCATTTGTGAAGCTGAAGCGCAAAAGAGACAATTTTTTCATCCCCCTTAACTCCATGTCCGATGTGGCGTTTTTGCTTTTAATTTTTATCATGCTGGTTGCGCTGATCAATTACCGTAAAACAGTAAAAATCGAATACCCCGAGGCAAAGACCGCCCTTAGGACCAGCGCGGAAAAAAACCTTGAAATCTGGGTTGAAAAGGACGGTGAAATATACCTTGACGGAGACCCCGCCGATCATCTTTCGCTTGAACGGAAGATCGCGGAGCTGTACCGCAGCGCTCCCGATACAAGGGTGCACATAATCGCGGACAAAAACACTCC
>JAIRRJ010000116.1 GCA_031256035.1 Treponema sp.
GGGGCTTACACTACATTTCCTGCGGGCTACTACCGTTCATTTACGCACTGCCTTGTCCGCGGCGTTACCGCCCCGCTTGCGCGAAACTGCCC
Source organism: Treponema sp. (assembly GCA_031256035.1). Lineage (GTDB taxonomy): Bacteria > Spirochaetota > Spirochaetia > Treponematales > Breznakiellaceae > WQXQ01. The sequence continues at coordinate 93 of JAIRRJ010000116.1, forward strand.
GTTGAACTAAACCTTTGGTAGCCAGCAATAAATAGACTAAAAGCTTCGACAAAAATTTCAATTACAAAATATTGCAAAGATAATAAAATCATTACATTACCCGCCTAATTTTTAATAAAAGATATTATGTGGGGAAAAACGGATTTTTATGGTATTGTAGCACAGGCTCAGGATATGGTTCCGGGCTTTAAGGAAGGCTACAGAAAGTTTGAGCAGCAGGTTGTTCTAAGAGGATTAAGCAAAGGACTGTTGGAAAATTACGGACGTAATGTGGCTCATTTGTCCTTGCATTTCGGACGCTGTCCGGAGACAGTTTCGGTTGAAGAAATCAACTGCTATCTATACCACAAGGCAGTAGATGAGAAAATATGCGAAAGTTACATGAAGCATACCGTTTTCGGGGTGCGCATGTGGCTTCGTATGTATGGGAAGGAGGAGGCAGCAATAAGGATTCCGGTAATGAAAAAATCACACACATTACCGGAAGTATTGTCCAAGCGCGAGTGCAAGGAATTGTTTAAGGCTCCCAAATCGTTTAAGCACCGTTTTTTTCTGGCATTTGCCTATTCAACCGGGATGCGGTTAAGCGAATTGCGCTTTGTCAAAATCAATGATATAGACACAGAAAGAATGCAGGTGCGAATACGGCAGGGCAAAGGTAAAAAAGACCGCTATGTTGTACTTTCCCAATATATCAAAACAAAATTACCGAGCTATTTGGAATCCTGTAAGCCGGAAATATACCTGTTTGAAGGAAATACACCGGGACATGAAATGTGCGAGCGCAGTATGCAGAATATTATAATAGAAGCGATGAAGAAAACGGGTATCAAGAAACAGGCGTCGCTGCATACCCTTCGCCACAGTTTTGCAACACATCTGCTGGAAGACGGCGTTGATTTATATACGATACAAAACCTTCTTGGGCATAATCAGATACGGACGACAATCATGTATCTTCATATAGCCCAAGTACTGCCAAAAACAGCGAAAAGTCCACTGGATACGCTATACAATTTTTAGCATGAAGCCGCAGTTTGAAATCGCGGATATTATCCGGCGATACGGCAAAGGTTTCTATTTGCAGTACCCTGTTTTGGATTATCATAAACGGGTATTGAATGCGCTTGAAAATTGCCGGACGTCGGCGCTTGGCGGTCACGTTGAACAGTGCGATGAATGCGGAGAAATCCATATTTCATATAACAGTTGCCGGAATCGACACTGTCCTAAATGTCAGGGCGCACAGCGGGACAGGTGGATTGAATCCCGGCTGTCGGAAGCGCTTAATTGCAAATATTTCCATAATGTTTTCACGATACCCGACTGCCTGAATTACTATTGCCTGCATTATCCAAAACAGATGTACAACCTGCTTTTCAAGTCGTCAAAAGATACCCTTGAATGTTTTGGCAATGATGAGAAATATCTTGGAGCGGAGATTGGTTGTATCGGAATTTTGCATACATGGGGACAGAAACTGGATTTGCATCCTCACATTCATTACATTGTACCGGCGGGCGGAATTGACAAAACGGGGAATTGGCGGCATACCCGCTGCGAGGGTAAGTACTTGTTTCCTGTCAAGGCAATGAGTGTGGTGTTTCGGGGTAAATTCATTGAACTGTTGAAAGCATTTTTGCAATCTAAGGGCATTGATTTTACAGAGGCATTGCGGCATGAAATATACAGAAAAGACTGGGTTGTTTATGCCAAACGACCCTTTGGCGGAGCCGGTCAGGTGATAGAGTATTTGGGACGCTATACACACAAGATAGCTATATCCAACAGCCGTATACAAAGCATTGACAATGGAAACGTCGTATTCAAATATAAGGATTACGGCGATGAAGGAAAAAGCAAAACAATGACCCTTCTCGCAACAGAGTTTCTGCGTCGCTTCTGTCTGCATATTTTGCCGAAAGGGTTTCGCAAGATTCGTCATTACGGAATTTTATCCTCTCGAAACAAAAAGAAAATAAGAGAATTGCAGACAAAGATGAACGTTCCGGAACCGGAAAAAGATGCCGTTGTTTACATCCGTTCTGATTTCAAAGCCAAGCGTTGTCCCTGCTGTGGCAAAGGCGAGATGCATATCATCATGAGTTTCAGAGCGAATGCGCCTCCTTTTCTAAATATACTTGATGCATTAAACAACAAAAAATTAGAACAAAAGGATTCATTAACCCGCTAAACCTTTCAAATGGCGGGCGGTTATTGTTTTGTTCAAAAATTACATATCTGAATCATAAAATCAATCATTCAGTAAAAAGCAGCAGCCTAAACAAAAATCAATCCGTAAAAACCTAAGAATTACATAAAAATACTTTTAAAACAGGAAAAATACCGCCAAAAATGTCCACCAAAGGAATAGCACAGAACACACTCCAATTATTGAATCCCCATAGATAACAGCACGCTCCCAAAGCTTCAGTCCAACGATGGTTTGAAAACGCTACTCCGCTGCGCTACGCAGCGTTTAAACCCTGATTATTTTACGAAATGGGGTTAACTTGTTAGGATTGAGCGAGGCGGCTGAAAGTATCGGTTTTCGTTCTTTATGTATTCGTACAACAATCCAAAAAATGAAAGACCAAGCCTGGTTTCCATGTATCATTCATTGGAACCAGTAACATTTTGTGGTATTATACAAAATAACCAAGA
>JAIRRJ010000019.1 GCA_031256035.1 Treponema sp.
TTTTTGCCCCCCCCCCGCAGCGCCTCATTTTACGCCCGTTTTTTGAAATTCAAAATGCTGACGGCTTTTTTACCCAGTCTTATCATTTCGTTTTCGTTTTTGTGATCTGCGTAACGCTCCGCCTGCGCCATGTTCTTATGCCCTGTTACTTTTGCGACCTGCCGTAACAGAGATAAAATCTAATAATTCCAGCGGCGGTTTTTTAGTTTTTGTTTTATGAACAGGAATTCCCTCTGTAAGCCAACGCCCTACAATTACCGCCGCCGCGTCCCTGTTCTTTGTTTTTGTGCTTTTTACTATCCTTGAATTATTGACCCTTAATTCAGCGTAAAAAAAACGTTTTTTCTTAAAAAGATAAAAATCCCGCGCCATAACCACCCCCGCTTTGAAAGAGTCTTTACATAACTTTTTGGGAAGGGGCGCCGTTTTTACGGTAGTCCATGTTCGTAACTCTTTATTACATAAGGAATTACAAAGTTTTCCACAACAAGCGGGAAACGGGAGTCGGACCCGATAACGTATACATAATTCCTTGCTACACAAGGAGTTACATACACGCATTTTCCCAAGGTCTAAATAAGGTCTACCTCATTTATTCCCATAAAATACTCCGCTTGGTTTTCTCAAGGCAATGCCGATTGAACCATACCCTCAAGGGTAACAATACCATACAAAATGAGACGAATAATGTCAATACGGCGGTTAGGGAGCAATGGCGAATAGTTTGCTTTATCTTGCCAAATTGCATGATAAATGGCACAATAAAATGACGGGAGAAAGATTATGCCACAAGCAGAAACCATGACCCTTGATGAGAAACTTTCCATATCACACAGGGCTTTCGAGTTATTGGAAGCAGGAGACCGTGAAGGTTATAGCCGACTTATAAGGTCAGCTCCGATGCCCTCTTATCTGGCAAAAGTAATGAAAGAGAAAATGGGGGTGGATTATCTTATAAACGGCGGCTGGAACTTATCAGAAGCAGAGGCAGATTTTGGAACTGACTGGCTTAATAGATAGTATAAATGAAGCATCGATAAGTATTGATTTTGGACGTAAGGGCTTTGCCACCAGAGGAAAAGAACAAGAAGGACGTATATCTTATGAAAAAGGTATTGCTGAAGCATTGTTCACTTTCGAAAAAGCCCAAACCTCAACAGACCCTCAAGCCATTATTCTTATTGAGTATGCTTTCATATCTCAGGAACTCCAATTATGTGATGAGGCAGATAAGAATACTCGAAGTAGCCTCACTCAGGCTATTCAAAGTTTTGATGATGCATTTTTATCTTTGCAAGTAGTTGAAAATAGTGCTGCCTATAAAGAAGGTGATAAACTTTTTCCCCACCATAAAAATCATCGTATAAGCGGGTTTCCGAAAGACGCTTTTCATATCGCTTGTAATGCTCACAAAACTAGGATACAAAACATACTTCGTTCTCCCGGCATAGACCTCATAGAAAAAGACCTCCTTCAACAACGATTTTCTAACTTAGGAACAGCGCAAAGCGGGTACATCGCCAAGCAGAAGAAAGCGATGGAAGGCTAAGATGACAAAGATTGAATGGACAGACAAAACATGGAACCCGGTTACCGGTTGCACGAAACGTTCTATTGGGTGTACCAACTGTTATGCTGAAAACATGGCTCGCCGCCTTTGTGCAATGGGACAGGAAAAGTATATAAATGGTTTTCAGATAACCTTGCATGAAGAAGTTCTGGAAGAACCATTATCTTGGCAAAAACCACACACCATCTTTGTTTGCTCAATGAGTGATATTTTCCATGAAAAAATACCTTTTGACTTTATCGATAAAGTAATGAAGACCATAAGGGAAACGCCATGGCACAGGTATCAGCTTTTAACCAAACGTGATAATCGCATGGCTAAATATTTTGAAACTCGTTCTGTTCCGGAAAATGTGTGGTTGGGTGTTACAGTAGAGGCCAAAGCAATAACAAATCGGATAGACACGTTAAGAGCTATTCCTGCCCCCATACGATTTCTTTCTTGTGAACCCTTGTTGGAAGATTTAGGAAAAATCAACCTCTCAAATATCCATTGGGTTATTGTCGGGGGGGAAAGCGGCAAGAGAGCCCGCCCTATGAAGGAAGAATGGGTGCTTAACATTGAAAAACAAGCGGCATCAAGTGGTTCAGCATTTTTCTTTAAACAGTGGGGAACTTGGGGTGCAGATGGTGTCAAACGAAGCAAATATTCCAATGGAAAGTTATTGAAGGGGAAAATCCGGCAGGATTTACCGGTATAGATTGGGTGATATGGGATGATTGTTTGATATGCAAAAAACTATCAATCCAATAGAGAAAACAGCCCAATTCACTACCTCAGAAAAAATCGCTCAATTCAGGAAAAAGTATCACCGCAAAGTTTTTGTAGACCATTTAGGGGAGCAAACTGCCAAAGGGCAAACATTCGGATTTGATGTTCAAAAAGTCATTGATGGAACAGAAACCGAAGAAGAAACACAAGCCCGTTACCGCCTTGAAAAGCAGACATGGGGTAATTCAATAGGCGGTACTACAGCTGAGTAGTTTAACCACTTTTGCTTTATCTTGCCAAATGGCATAATAAATGGCACAATAAAATGACAGGGGAACATAATGGTTCGACCAAAGGGTAACACGAAAACAACTGGAAAAAAACCAGTAGCTAAAGCAAAAAAAGCACAACAAACACCTAAAAAAAATACCTCAAAAACCATACCCACCAAACATTCTGCACCAGTATCAAATGACAAAAAGCCGGTAAACGAATTAACAAAGTCCGAAATATTATTTAAGGAAGAACTAGAATCATTTGCCGAAAACGTTAAGTTGAGTAAAGTGGCTTTGAATAGTTCAGATACAGATAAAATAAATAAAAGTCTCAAGAGTATACTTGACAACATAACTTTTTTTCTCAAATTACTTCCTGAAGTTAAAAATGATAGATTATTGTCTTCTTATCATAAAATATATAAAACATTCGAAATGTTTATGAATACAACAGCGATAAATATTGAAAAAATTAATGCTAATTCTGTTGATAAGTATATTGAAGATAACACTCTTGATGAAAACAGTATAAGAATTGAAAAAATTATAGGTGACAATATTTATTTTTATAGAATAGTTTTTTTTGATAAAAACACGTCAATTAGCATTTTCGCAGATGATGGCAAACCAATTATTTCTTATGTGATAGACCAATCAGGAAAACGAAATGTAAAGTTTTCTAAAAAAAATAAAAGCAATAAGATTACTGTGGATAATGGTTTCAAAATTGAAATAGCAGAAGATTTTGATGAAACTAAGTACACAACAAAAGAGTCTATTATAGTAAACAAGAATAAGTATAGTTCATATCTTGTATTAGATAATTATACATTTTCACAGGAGAAAGTATTGGATAAAAACATAGTAGAATTATTATTTGAAAATGAAAAAAATATAAACACATTACTTAGGATAAAGAATAATAAAATATTTGATATAAAATTAAACATAAATACTTCCAATAAATTGGCACATAATGATAATACTGTATCAACGAAAAATGATACTAATTTACAGAAAAATGAAACCTGCCCCACACCATTCCTCTTTTTAGACAAAGCATTTCCACAGAATAAAAAAAATATACTTTATGCGCCCACAAAAAAAGGAAAATCGTTTTTGTCGATTGAAGTTGGTTTATCTGAAAAAATTAAAAATCCAATTTATATAATTGTTGATGACCAAGATGATTATCAACTCTCACGGTATAAGAAGTTAGGTAATAAGGCAAATATTGTAAACTTCAAGATGTTTAGTGAAGTTAAGGAAAAATTAGTAAATATGGAAGCAGATAAAACATTCTTCGAATCACTATTTTATTGCTTTAATTTTGATATGTATAATTTTATTAAAAGGTTTAACAAAATATTCAATGAAAGATTAAAAAGCATTGGCATCAATAAAAAGCCTGTTATTGATGAGATTGCAGTTATAGAAAATATTGTAGAAACAATTTCTAAAGAAAGTGGTATTGATTTTTTATGTATAGATTCGTTAACGTCTATTTTTGGCGCTTCTCAATCCATTACTCGCCAAAAAATTGAACGCCTCATTAGTATCTCTGTTAAAAACAATGCGACACTTTTAGTTATACATCATACAACATCAAATGAAGAAAAAATGTTAAATCATTCTGCAATTGCTCCGTGTTTTGATAACGAATATTTGCTTATAGAAGAAAAAAAAATTGATGATACATATATTGTAAAATTGAAGGAAAACTCAAGAGATTATGGAAAAAATGAACTATTTCTAAAGCAAACATTTCTTGATAAAGATAATTGTACTTATAAACTTGATTATAATTTAGATAAGAATGGAGTAGATGAAAATAATAACAAAAAGACATTATATCAAGAAATGAAAAATATTATTATTAACTATAAAAATAAAGCAATTTCTTTTAAGGAATTAAAAAAGCTTATCAAAAGAAAACCATCACCCACTGATACTGTTATAAAAAACTATTTGAAAATAATGGAAGAAGAAGAAAAATTAATAAAAAAAACTAATGGTTCATGGAAAATAATTACAATATCTTCAAAAAAATAAATCTGTATTCTTACTATTTCAATGCATAATTTGTTTTTATTCTTCACAACTATGGTCATCAAATCATCATCATCAGGGTATATATATTTACTTTTATTTCCCACAAAGTATACATGTATACAATATTATGATGGATTGATGAAATATGAGGGATTTTATTATCGAATACTTGAGAACATATAATATTGGATGTCCATACAAAATATTACCATTATATTAAGGCCTCCCTTATTTATAGAGATAATCTCTTGTAAATATTTTTGACAAGATGTAGTGGAAATTACCTGTAACATCCTACATTTCCCAATATATATTATGTGCATATCACCAAAGAAAACAACAATTACAAGGAGGAGAATTATGCACGGAATATTAGAGAACGACTATATGTTTTCAGGCCGGGGAAAAGTCCCTTGGCACGGCATCGGCGCGACACTTGACGGGGTACTCACGTCCGATGAAGCAATCAAAGCAGCACGGCTGACTTGGAAGGTTGAGCAAACTCCAGTGTATGCCGCAACTAATTGGGCTGACGCTATCCCCGGTTATGTTGCAAATGTGCGTAGTGATACCAAAGAAGTGTTGGGTATCGTATCGGAGCGGTATCATGTAGCGCAGAATAAGGATGTTTTCGCCTTTGCAGATGACCTTATCGGGAACGGTAAAGTAAAATGCAAATACGAAACCGCAGGTTCGCTGTTCAATGGCAGAAGGGTATTTATGTTAGTTGACATGCCAAAAGGAAAAATCGTAGGAGACGAGTATCAGCCATACCTTTGCCTTTCAAATGCCCATGACGGTTCTGCCTGTTTGCAGGTCTTTCTGACTGCTATTCGTGTCGTGTGCAACAACACCCTTTCAGCGGCGCTTAAAACCGCAAAACGAAAAATCTCAATTAGGCATCTTTCGCTTATGGAACGGCGAAAAAGCGAAGCGGTACTGACGATGGGAGCGGCTTCAAAATACTTCCATGACCTTGAAATGTTTGCCTCAGAACTTGCTGGTAAAAAAGTCAACATCGGCAAGGTGCTGGACAATCTGTTTCCGGTATCGCAGGATATGTCGAAAAGACAACTCCAATCCAACAAGGAAGTGAAGGAACTTATCAAAAATCTTTTCAAAGAAAAAGATGACCTTCAAAACTTCAGAGGCACTGCTTGGGGTGCGTACAGTGCAATATCGGACTATCGTTCAAATGCCGAACCGAAAAGGAAAACTTTAACTTTCGCTGATAAAAAAATGGCTATGTTCCTTGACGGAGACCTGGTTATGCAGCAAGCGCAGGAAATCATTTTGGAACTTGCCGCATAACAGTAAGTCAATAGTATCATCTACGGTAAACGCATTTGCAATAAGTGAAAAGCCGTCCGGCAACGGGCGGCTTAATTTTTATGGCGAGGCTGTTTATGACCAAAAAAAACTAAATCAAGGAGAGAAAAATGCCAAATCATTGCTGCAACACATTGACAGTATCGGAAACCGCATTACCGCTCATTATTGAAAAATATATCAGCAAAGATGAAAACGGCGAAGATATTTTTGACTTTGAGCGTATAACGCCTGTTGGTGATGTACCTGACTGGTACGGGCAACGAATTGAAAAATGGGGTACAAAATGGCGCGGATATGATGTGTTCATCGAAAATGATTTTATTGAGTTTTATACCGCTTGGTCACCGCCCGTCCCCATTATCAGCAAACTTGCCGAACTGTACAAAGATGCCGTGTTTCAACTTGAGTATTACGAACTTGGCATGGCGTTTCGCGGAACCGCAACAGCCAAATGGCAGGATGGGGAAGTATTGCTGGACGACCAATGCTGGGACATGACCAAAGAGGATTTGGTTGAATTGGGGTTTTATGAAGAAGCCCCTGATGATGATGACGGTGTATAAATAAGGAGGTAACATGCACTATCACTCTATTTTACTTGTACAAGCTGAAACTTTGGCAGACGCAAAAATTATCGCGAGAGATTTTTGTGAGAATGAGTGCGGGGAACACGCCTATTTCGATTACGGCGATATTGTTCCTGACAATGAAACCGAGTGGAATAAGCCTTTGAACGAAGTCAAAGACAAACTGCCCGTAGAAGACCATCTTGCGGAAGCGGAACGGCTAACTGCCCAAGCAAGCGAGGCGCTTGAAAAACAACAGTATGAAATCGCCGGACGTTACTACCGTAAAGCTGGGGAATTGTACTCACAGTGTTTCTGTACGGAACATCAGGTGTATAACATCCAATGTTACGATTACAGCTATGACTACGGCGAAGGCTGGTATGCCATCGAAGCGGATTTGCATTTTTGAATAATGCAATATTTTTCAACTATTTTTGAAAGGAGAATTGACAATGAATAATTTGAACTCTATCCTCGTTGAGGGTAATCTGGCACGCGCACCTGAATTACGCACCACCACAAAAGGGACATCTATCTGCACCTTCCCCATCGCATCAAACCGTTACTTCAAACAGGATGACACAATGGAAAAAGAAGTAAGTTTCTTCAATGTGGAAACATGGGCGAAACTAGCCGAGGCCAGTTATCAGAAGGGAAAAAAAGGCAGGGGTGTACGAGTAGTCGGGCGGCTCAAGCAGGAACGCTGGAATGACAAAGAAGGAAAAGCGCAATCCCGCATCATTATTGTTGCGGAACATGTGGATTTCAGACCGGAGTTTCCGAAAAAAGCAACAGACGAACAGAACGACCAAGAAACTGAGGAAGCAAACGTGGAAACAGAAAATGCTTTAGTTCCAACATTTTAGGGAGCATAAATAATTATGTTCCCCATCCTGAAAAGGCAGATTATGCAGAGCCGTCCGTGGGGCGGCTCTCATTTTTACTTGCTGGATGAAAACCCTCATAAAAGGAATACGCAATGACTATCACCAACAAATTAAATCTTCCGGCAGGGCTGGTGAAAGCCGTTAGCACGGAACGGCACAATGCGGCAATGTGTCTATCCGCAACCACCTTATTGCAGGGTGTGAAACAGATTATCCTGACTGACCGGTATTGGGAACAATTAGAAGATGATGCCGCCGACCGTATTTGGGCAATATGGGGAAGCGCGGTGCATTCGTTATTGGAAAACGAAGGCGAGCATGATTTCACCGAACAGGAGATGAGTTATAAGGTTGGAGATATTACCGTAACCGGGCGCATCGATAATTTCAATATGAAAAGCAATATTATCTCCGATTACAAAACGGCATCGGTAAACAAGATACGGTTTAACGATTTTAGCGAATGGTACACGCAGGGAATGATATACGCATGGTTGCTATCGAAAAACAAGTTTCCCGTGAACAAGTGCCGTTTTATTGCCCTGCTCAAAGACCACAGCAAGACCGATGCGATGCGCGACCACCGTTATCCGCAAAATCCGGTGTATGTATATGAGTTTCCGGTAACTGCCGGTAATCTGTTCAAAACAGGGAACTTTATACGGAGTAAAGTTTCTGAGTATCAGAAGTATTTTCTGATGGCAGATGACGAAATCCCGCCCTGTTCGCCAAATGAACGGTGGGAACGCCCCTCAAAGTATGCGGTGATGAAAGAAGGAAGAAAAAACGCCGTCAAACTTTTTGATGATAAAAAATCGGCAGAAGAAAGAACAGCAGAATTGGGCAAGGGGCATTTTATTGAACAACGGTCGGGCGGTTCGGTGAAGTGCCAAAATTATTGTCTATGCTGTAATTTCTGCAATTACTACGTGAAAATGTTGCGTGGGAAAACCATATCGAACAGGTTGCGGCATGAGGACAAAACATGAACGAACCGTTGGTTCGTATCACTATCATTAAGTACGGCAATTCTCCGTACAAAGAGGAGTATATATGTTTATACAAGCAGAACGTACCCAGTTGTATTTACGGTGCGCGTTATTCGGGCCGAGCGGAAGCGGAAAAACAATGTCCGCTTTACGCATTGCGAAAGGCATTGCAAGTAATATTGATAATCGAGTTGCTGTTATTGACACCGAAGCACGAAGCGCATCGAAGTATGCCGACCGCATATCGTTTGACGTGGAAGACCTTAAACGGAAAACCATTGACGACTATATCAATGCAATGAACGAAGCCGCCAAAGCGGGTTACAAGGTATTGGTTATCGACAGCCTCTCTCATGCGTGGCGAGAATTGACTGAGGAAGTTGACCGCATCACACAGGCAAGCAACAGCAAAAATAGTGTGCTGTCATGGGGGAAGGTCAGCCCCAAACAGAAGCGATTTGTCGAGGCGATACTGAATTACCCAGGGCATATTATCGCCACCATGCGGAGTAAGACTGAATGGGTGATAGGCGAAGGGAAAAATGGAAAAACCGCTCCTGAAAAACTGGGGCTTGCGCCGGAACAAGGCAAGGGCATCGAGTACGAGTTTGATTTTTTGATGGAATTAAGCCAGCAACATATCGCCGTTATTTCTAAAGACCGCACAGGCAAGTTTCAAGATGAGACCATCGAGAAACCCGGTGAGGATTTTGGCATGGCGTTATACGACTGGCTTTCGGGCGGCAAAGTGGAAACACCAGTTGTACCGGTTGGGGCAAACTCAGTAAAACCGCAGAAAGAAACGGCGGCTCAGGTAAAACCAAAAAATGATACCCCAGTTAATAGTTCCATAAACCCCGATTTGAAAAAGCAAGGGGACGGGATTATCAAAGAGATTGGGGCAATCATTACTACCGCTAATGACGGCTCTCCGTATTTCTCAGAAGACGAAAAAGAAGAAGCGCGCCAGATTATCAGGGATACCAAACTTGATGAAAAAGGTCTTTCCGATTTGAAAGAGTTCAAAACATTCCTTACAGACGAACTTGCCAAACGGGAAACCAAAAAAGCCGCTTAATCATTCATCTCTTAACGCATAACAAAAAGTATTTCTCCTCTCAATCCGGTATCGCGTGAGAATATACGCCCATGCGATACCGGCCTTCCTTTTTCACACTCAAGGAGTATCGAATGAAAAAGACAAGCATTGATAATTCAGACGATGTAAATGCGATTGCTGAAACGGTTGGCTTACCGTATCCGGTACGCATATCAAATGAAATATCAGAACTGTTAAAACCAAATGCGTTTTTGGCAGGGCTGGGTATTCAGTATGAGGCGAGGATTAATTCTGTTCTAGGTATTTTGAAGGCAAATATGTCTTCGGAACACTCAGGCGGTAAAGAAACAATGCCGAAAAACGGAATTATTATTCCCCTGCCTCTGGTAGCTGGGCCGTACATCAGAGAAGATATGGTCTCTATCAAAGCTGAATTGACGGATGACGGCGGCACAGCGGAAATACTGCTTACTGCCGTTCTGGACACAGAATAATTTCAATCTATTTAAGGAGGCGTTATATGGAACGCAAAACAACCGTAAGTCTTATTGACAAATGGAAAAAATCATTTTCGGATAACACGGCAAAGGATGCCGGAAATGAAACGGTGCAAAATGAAGAAGCATCAATTGTACTTATCAAGAAGGAACCGGTTACATTCCAACTTTCACTCTTGGAAAGCCCGGAAGATTTTGAGCGGATGCGTTTTGTAATCAAAGCTTGTGATAAAGCCAGTGACAGCATCTATAAAACGGTTTTGCATGTCGAACAAACCAGAACCGGAAGCAGGCTTGTCGCCACTGACGGGCTGAGGCTTCATGTCGCGGAAATCTCTATAAAGATTAAAAGCGGCGATTATAAACCGTATGCTGTTAAGGATACTATCAGCCTTGGCAAGCCGCTTGAAAATGTACAGTTCCCTTCGTGGCCAAAAGCAATTCCTAAAAAAACCGAAAAAAGAGGCGTAATAAACCTCAAAAACTCAGGGTTGGGAAAAAACCGGAAAGAAACGGAAAAGCTGTCTTTGGCGTTCAATGACTTTGTGCGCAAAACAGGTGAACCGGTAAATCTCCGCTATCTTGAAGACTTGATAAAATCCGAGTGGGCGGTTTTTTGCCAGAACGAAAAACGGAAGGCAATCATCCTCAAGGAGAAAACCGGAAAGGCTGACAGTACCAACGTACCGTTAGCGGTAATAATGCCGATAGCACAGGCGGCATAGGCAAACTAATTGCGGCTGCCCGTATCGGGCGGCCTATTTTTACTCAGGAAGGTTTTTATGTTCACTTTACCTATTTTTGCGGCGGTAGCGGCGGTAAAGGCTGTTAGCATCGCGGAACTTGTCAGTATAGGGGCTGGAGCCATCGGCATTGGTGCGGGAATTAAAGGGTTAATGGATTACCGCAAGGCAAATGATGTTCAAAAATCCGCCCTCAATCGTTATCAGGCAATGGCTGAGAAAATCAAAAGGAAAATTAAACAGGCAAACATTAAGCTTTCGGATTTTGGAGAACTCAAACTGGAGACTTACAATGGCGTTGTTAAAAAGTCGGTTGCTATTCTTTCCCGTTTCAAAAATGTGTATCTTTCCGCTCATTACAATAATAACCCATTGCACCTTGATTTTATGCGTGGGGAAATTGACAATATTGAAAAGGCGGAGATAAAGGCAAGTGATGTATTTTCGTGCTTGTCCGCCGGTATCAACTCCGCTGTGCAGGAAAAGTACTCCCCACCATTTTTATCCGTTGGGGCTTTCGGCTTTAAAAATCCTCAATTTAATTTAGCAAAACTTCCGTTTTCTGCAATCATGACGGCTGGGTTAGATTGGGGAATGAGCGGAAGCAGAAACCTCTCCCATGCACAAACGTCTGTGTCTAACCTTGACCGAGAAACGGAAAAAATGAAAACCGTCTTAGTGAATATCAAAAACTTTGCCAATCGGATTGACGAAGGGGAACATCTGATAACGGTGTTAAATTCACGGCTTGAACCGTTGCTTGCCGAACTCGAACAGGTAACCGTAACCAAAAAAGGGTTAGTGCCGCTTGAAATCATCAATAAAATTGAAATTGCAATTTCATTGACCAGAGCATTAAAACAGATTATTGATGTGGATGTTTGTGTTGAAAACGGTAATCTTAGCAGAGAGGCAGGAGTATTATTTTCTTCACTGGCGAGGGAATTCCGGTGAATAAAAACCGCATGTTCGATTATCCCAATGACAAACGGCAGCCTCAAAACCATCGGTGTGTCGGGAAAAATGTTGAAAAGTCATTGCGGGTTCTTGCAAAATATGCACAAGTTCGTGAACAATCCAGCAGACCAGAGAGGGGGCTGAAAACTGCGGCATCCCTTGAAAAAATCCGTTCGGAACATCAATTAATGGCTAACCGCTTCGAATACCGCTCCGGCAAGCGGCAAGACCTGTACCGTTATCATTTCAGGCTCATTGATGCCGCTATGGAAATGCAGAACGAGTTACAAAACGGTCAAATCATCAAGGCTATTGCTGAAAATATCCTGAATGTCTATCAAGACAATCTCAAGCAAGGTGCAAAAGATTTCAGACGCTGTTTTGGAGCATTGCATGATGAGGTGTATATCTAAGCGTCCGCCCATAAAGCCTGCTGCTTTGTGAACGGATTTATTTAATAATCATTTACCTACGACGTTATTTGTCGTACCAATGGAAATACAATTAACTTGTATTAACTATTTAAGCCTGTGTATACAGGTTCTATTTTGAGGAGGTTTTTATGGAATTACAAGACAATGACGGGTCTCCAAACATTGTTTGGGACATTGATGACCGGTATGCGATTATTGCATTTCTGCTTATGTCGGTTGATAAAAAACCGGATACAATGAGCATGAAAAAACTTGATACCTTTATGGGTATCGCACCGGTGGAAAAAGGCAGTGATACAGAAGAAAACGATAAACTTCAAGCCGTGCGTAATGCCGTTGTCCGTGAGTGCGGTGTTTTTCTGGACAGTCTTGACCGTAACGACAGCTACTGTGATAGCTTAATGGACGAGATTGACTGCATTATTGACGGAGATGATAATTGCGGTATTGGCGGCGGCCATTCGGTGGGATTATTGGATGATGAGCCGATTAAACTGCCGGGAGGGGTTCACTTTCTTTTCGACTACATCGGACTGATACTCAATGAAGGAAGTTACAGCGAAAATCAAAAACGTATCCTGAGACATCTGGCGCGGAAATGGAAAATAAACACATCAGCGTTACCTGTCCTTGAAAGTTCAGTTAAATCATTGAACGAAATCAACGAAAAGCGAACAGGGATAAGTGACAGCGATATGCCCTATCGTGAGGCTGTACCTGCGCTTTCCGACCTTGAAAAAGAAGAACAGGCAGTCTGGGGCAAACTGAAAGAGTTTGGCATAACCAATGAGCGGGCGATTGATGCTGAAAACTATAATATTGGGAAAAACTTTGCAAAAGCGCTTTTCCCCTTCCATCCCTTATTGAAAGATAAGAATGACTGCAAGGATGAAGATGACGAAGAAGACGCAAAAGAGTACACCCTTTCCGACAAAATAGGCGACACCATTGTCGATGGCATTATGAAAGTTGGTGACTTAATCTGCGCTCCTTTTGAATGGATGACGGAAAAAATCATACATGGAATGTGATATGGTTCGAAAACCGTCCGGTCATGCAGTCAATTGATGCCAATTCCAGAGCGGGTGTTTGCTTGCTCTGGAATTATTTTTTTTGTATTGTGTGGGAATAATGTTTAGAGAAATTATTTCGGCAGCTTTTAATGAAGGTATCCCCAATTATTTTATTTCACGGAAAATAGACGCATCTGTTGATGTAGCGCAAGCAAAAATAGATAATTTCTATGACGAATACCGTAAAAATATTTTTATTCTTTCCGTAATAAACAGTTTATTTCTTGTTGTTTCGCTGATTTCAGGTTTGGTTATTTCAATTAAAACAATAGGTATCATAATTGCATTTATTCTTTTACTTGTTCTAACCGGCAGGTCGTTGTACATATTTGTTCACTACATACATAGAGGAATAATTTACCGTAAACAATTTTATGAGTTTTTTGTTTTTTTTATTAAGAAACACTCATTTGAAATGGCTGTTAAATATACATTGCAAAACGCCTGGCGTAAAAAATATAGTGAAATGACTGATGGCTTTACGGTAAAGCTCCATTCCATTCTTGCCAAAACAGGCATAGTGAACCATGCTGATGAAATTGAAAACGAGTTTATAGAAAAACACTACCGCATGATACGAGAGCACCTTGTTGGAAATATTTTGCGAAAAACCTTGGCCATTATCGCTGTTTTTTGGGTATATGTGTTTCTTCTGCAACCTCTGGTGATATATTTAACCTTGGGGATGAGGCTCACGGATATATTGATTTATCCGGTCAGGATGTTGGGGAGATGAAATTCTTATAAACACACATTATAGAGGGTAGTAGTTCTTTTAGCGAATACTATCTTTCTCTAACAGCGTTTTTCGATTATCTCAACGCCACGAAGCCTATTCTGTTGAATACAATCATCGGCTTCTTCTTCATCATCAAACCCCAAAGCATCATCATAATGTGAAACCCATTGAGGTTTTTGATATTTGATGAAAAGAAACCTTTTCTCAAGCATCCCATTAAAATACATGCTGCGTTTATTTTTAATAAAAAAATAAACATTACCGGATTTTTTATTAATCACGGCTTTTATTAATGCGGCTCCAGCAGTAGCAGCCACACCTCCAAGAATAAGGGGCAACGGCATATTAGACCTCCTGTCTATAAAATGTTTCTATCTTTGATTTTATTTCAGGATTATTTTCAGCCAGCGTCATACAGGCCATAAGGTTTTCCCGAATAAATGTCTTTCCATCCATAACTGCCCGAAAATAAAAATCGTACATAGCTTGTACATTACATACCAGAGGCCGATTTTTATAAACTGCGCACAGTTTATTTTCAAGATGACGGCATACACCGTCACCTCGGTCATATTCTGCCAATGCAGGGACTTTACTTATTTCGTGGCAGCAAAGACCGCATTGTACACAAGGGAAAGTCATTACTTATCCTTGAGCCAACAGAGGCACTTTGCTTTGCAGTTCTATTGCCAATGTCTCCGACTGCGGTGTAAGGCAACCGTCTTCCGTTAATAACGGAGTATCTAACACTGCTTTTATAGCCCCAGCGACAGAACATATTTGAGCTACCGTATGTTTTTGCTCTGTTTTATACTTTCGGTAATTCCGGCCATGCTTCTTGATAAGCTGCTCAAGTTCATAATTGAGGCGCAGAAAAAGAATATCAAGCCTGACAAGAAGACGGTGGAACATATAGCTTCTTCGGCGGATACTATTGCATAAAAATGACGCCGTTTCCAATTCTTCGGCGATTTTTTCTGCCTCAGCCATATTGGAATACGCATTATCAAGATTTTTGCTTGCTTTTGCGCCGATAAAAAAACCCATTATCGCTAAGGCAGGACCAGCGATAAGACCTCCCAATACAGCCATTCCGCCAGCTATACCAAGTCCACCGGCAGCTAAAGACCCTCCGCCCAAAAAAGCGAGAGTGGCGTTAGTTGCTGCAGCTCCGCTTAATGTTGCTATGGCCGTGCCAGTGGATGCGGCAGCAAATGTCATTGTTCCGCTATATGCTCCGAAAGCGGCCAACGCTCCGCCAACAGCGCCACCAACAATTCCGCTTGCAATAGAAGAAGCATAACCACTTAACTCCCTTAGCTCAGTAAATGATTGAGAATCTATTCTGAATTTTTTTAATTCATCAAGCCCTATTGAATCTTGGACATCAATGTTTTTTATTTTTTTGAATACTTTGATAAAGCGCACCATGTTATTGTCCAGGGTAAAAACTTTTTTTCTGCCTAAGATTTCCAGTGAACCACTGCTGAATTTTCTGGCAGTTTCAAGCGTCTCCTTTGCTTCTTCAATAAGTTCCTCTGCATCCTGATTAACTCGTTTTGCTTTCTTATTGTCTTTATAAGCTTTTACACCTTTCCCGATGCCTAAAGCAGCGGCTGCTGCTGCACCAATCCCGAGAATTAACGGTAACGGCATATTCAAACCTCCTAATATGTAATTACAGAGAAATTATCATCTCTGTTTAATCCTTTACAGCTTCTGTTGCAAATAGTTCAACAATACTTTGCAACAGTATTTGCTCATTATTTTTATATTCATCATCAAAAAGCATTTTTTTCTCAGGTATTTTGTTTTTCTTAAATAATTCTTTAAGTTTGAGAAAAAAACTTTTCTTCGGTGCATATCCGGCAACTTTCTGGCTGTTCTCTTTCAATTCAGTCAGCGTTGCATAAGTGTCAGCCATTTCAGCAAAAATGACATCTTTTATTTTCCATTCATTTTTCAATAAATCAATAACTTTCTCCTGATGCTCATTTTTTCCGATTGTGAAAATGTACCAAAGGCAAACCAACTGTGAGACAAGGGGCTTGTCGTTATAGTTTGAAACACCATCTGCTGTTGTCTTTATTTCTTTGAGTATTACATCAAAACGGTCGTTCTTCCCTTTTAGACGGGCGGTATCATAGGCAATGCTCTGGCAGTCTTTGCTTAATTCCCGAGTAAGGTCAGAAACTTCGGAAGCTTCTTTCTCTTCTTTGTCCTCATCCTCATCATCTTCTTCGTCATCATCCTCTTCAACTTTATAATTCAGTATTGGAAGGAGTTCATTTTTAAGAAACTTCCCGACTTCGTTTCTGATGTATGAAACATCGTTATACATCAACATTAGATACAGGTTGACGACCTTTGCAATCTTTTCTGTATTGTAATCCATAATTTTGCCTCCTATTAACCTTATAGTTTTATTGCCATGTTGCTTGCCATCAATGTGTCGAACTCATTAAAAGTTTCAAACGGCGGTGTCTTTCCCAGTTTTCTGGTTATCTTGTTTGTGCTTGTGATAAATTCATCAATATCACCAATTTCGAGCGCATCCTTAATGCCGTCAAAAGCGATATGAAATGTTTCAATGTGGTCTACAAGATATTTTGAAACAAGCTGTTCCATTTCTAAGCGATATTGACGTATCATGGCGATAGCTTCTTCACATTCCTTTTCAATGCGTATACGTTCTTCACGGGCAAGTTTTGCTTCTTGCAGTGCGCTGACTAACTCATTGTAACAGGCACTGCTTAACGCATAACCTACCATACCGCCAATCATACCTCCTATAACCGGTATAGGTATCACCGCTTGTCCTACCACTGCAAACATCGCTGATGAAAGCATTCCGGTTCCTTTTTCACCTAATTCAGTTAAACACTCAACGCCGTCAATTTCACCTTTAATATATTTTCCTAGAGTTTTTCCTGTTTCAACTGTAGCTGTAACTATTGTCGCTGCAATATTTGTTTTCGCCAAAGCCCTGATAGTTCCATTTTTTGCATTTTGCATTCCGCCTTTTATGACAGAACCGGCGAAAGCATTTGAATAACTGACAACAGCACCAGTTCCAGTGTCTTTTACCACAGATATTGCCGCCTCATCAGGTTCAATGTCACCTTTTGCTACGGAAACAACATTTTTGACTAAAGATAAACCACCGCCAATCCCCGCACCCCATTTAGCTTGTTCAAGACCGGCTTTGTGGCTTATTTTTGCAATGTCCTTTACTGTTGATACTTCTGGTGCTTTTCGAGCTTCCATTGCATCATTAGTAGATGTTTTACTTTTTTGTAATTTTTTGTCAATTTTCTTATACTTTTCTAATTTATCTTGACATTG
Source organism: Treponema sp. (assembly GCA_031256035.1). Taxonomy (GTDB): domain Bacteria; phylum Spirochaetota; class Spirochaetia; order Treponematales; family Breznakiellaceae; genus WQXQ01. The sequence continues at coordinate 17,234 of JAIRRJ010000019.1, forward strand.
TTTTGCAGCTTCATTGTTACCTTGGGATTTTAAAGTTTTCACTTGTTGCTGTAAGTCTTTGATTTTTGCTTGCGTTTCTGTTTTTATGCCATCATAATAATTTGACGGTACTTCAATTTCTACATCAGCATCAAGATATTTTTCAAACTTTTTTGAAGCGAGCTTATTTAAGGCTTCTTTGGGATTTTTTCCAACAAACTTCATTTGCGAGCCAGAACCAGCAATTACTTTCCCCTTACTATCAAGTTCAATATGGTCAAAAAGAGGGTCATTAACACGACCAATATCATCGGTACGAGTTATGCGTGTTTTATCCCCATTTATTATGCGTTCTGCATTTTCTCTTGCGGTTTCTTTTACTTCAGCAGCAAATCCGGCCTGTTGTTTTAGATTTTGATACTCATAATCAGGATTAATTTTTTGTTTAGAAATGCTTTTGAGACTTTTTTTTAGAGTTTTTCCTGCTTCATTGTCCTGACCGTCATAAATAACCAAGTGTTCTTTCACAGCGGAACCATACCGCTGTACAACTTCTGTGGCTGCACTAGCAATACCCACATTTGCAAGGGTTTTAGCTTTTTCATCTTTCTTTCGAGTATCATTTTTCTTTTTTGGGGAATTAAGTTTACCCATACATCCCCCGCACTTTCTCGCATTCACCCTTCACCATCTTCACCAGTTCCGGCGGTCGTAAAACTTTTACCGTACGCCCCTGCCCCAGAACCCAGCGCAATACTTCCGGTATCTGTGTCGTGGTAAACTTTATATCAACACTTCCATCTTTGTTTTCTTTAACGCTCTGGCTTGAGTGCCACTGGCGGTCAAGGGCATAGATGCCGATTTCTTTATCAAAACGCAATTCGATTGTTTGTGAAGTTCGGGAAGAAGCCCAAACGCCCATTTCTTTGTCAAAATAAATATTGGGATTAAAACCGGCAGGCATGGCAAAATTAACCTTTCCCAATCCGGCGTTCTTAATTCGGGAAAAAGCAAACATTCTCGGTTCCCGCCGTTCATGGCAGTGGCCGATAAAATACCAGTTCCCGCGCTGGCATATTGCGTGATAGGGGTCGGCGGCACGTTTGCCGTATTCGTTTTGTTCGAGCGAACGGTATTCAAAATTGACTGTCCGCTTTTTGCGTAACGCTTCGAAAATTATCTGAAACGCTTTAAGGTCTATCTTCCCTACTTGGTCGGGAATGAAAGTAACCTGTGAACCGAGAAAGCCGGTATCCACGCTTACATTATCCGGCAAGCATTGAACGATTTTTGAGAAGATAGTCCGCAAGGCTTCCTCAAGCGGGGTATTGCGGTACTGGCTGAGAAGCTGGTCAAAAAGAGCGATGGAAAAAAGCTCCCCTTCGGTAAGGGGAACCCCTTTCATAAAGTAGTTTTCCTCGGTGTAGTAATAACCTCTGTGAACCGGGTCGTATTCCAAAGGTGCGCCGAACATATCCCGCATGTATTCAATGTCCCGCTGGATGGTTCGGGAGTTTACCTCGGCAATGGCGGCAAGTTTATTGGTGTTGGGGTATTTTCCTGACCTGATAGCTTTGTCTATAAGGAGAAGCCTGTTTGTCCTTACCTTGTGTTCTTTGTTCATAGCAATTGTTGTTTGCATACCCCATATCGTAGTCAGTCAGATACGACAAATAACGTCATACCACTGAAAAAAACTGATAAAAACCCCCACCATTTAACAAGCGAAAAACACCTTTTTGGGCAATTTTTACAAGCACCTTTATTGTATTCTTTAGGAATATGTTTATCAAGCACTAATTATCATCTTAAAGAAAATATATTGGCCGCCCTCTCTTCCGTAAAATTAGGTACAAAGTACGCTTATATGACAAATATCAGAGAAGTATTGGCGGTAAACCTGAAAAAACACCGGCAAGCCCGGGGCTGGAGCCAGGCAAAACTAGCCGAAAAGGTCGGGACTTCGACCCAATATATCGGAACCCTGGAAATCAAGGGGAAGTTCCCTTCCTCAGAAATGGTGCATAAACTCGCCATCGCCCTCGGGATTGACCCTACGGAGCTTTTCTATAAAGAGATAGACCCGGAAACCGTATTACGGAACTCTCAAAAGGCCGCTATTGAAGACATTGGAGAGGCGGTTACCCAGCTTGTTACTGATTTTTTTACCGAGAGGGTGCGGAAACTGGATGGGGAGAATGAAGAATAAGCGGGATGTTGTTTCCAAAGATAGAGCCTCCACTGAAGTTATCTTCATTAATTCGGTGTTTCATCATCATTTTCAATAGTTCTAAACTTCGGAAGCTGTAAATATTTTGGGGTTTTCAAGAATGTATACTCTTCATCTTTGTATAGTATATTCTCCTCATTTTGCAAATCATATGGAGTAACGTAATGTTCTTCACTTAGATTTTTTATGTCAGCAAATCCAGCATAATAACTTAAAGGAATATCTTTTAGCAATTTCTCTCTCTTTTTATTCTCTATTTCTAATAATTTTAATAGTTTTAAAAACTTTCGATTCATTTCAGATTGTCTATTTCCTTTTTTTGCTTTATTAATATTTTCCAATGTTTTATTTGCTTTTAATGCATCATATAAGGCATGGATATATATTGCAGAAAAAAATGGATAATCATCTGAAGATACCTTTGAAGATACTAATACCAGTTCAGAAAAATATTTTCTGTATAATTTTGATAAATATGGTATAAACCTTTCAATTATTTGATAATAATTTCCTTCTAAATTTTTTAGTGATAAATATGATGTGTTTTTATTCCTCTTCAAGACAAATTCTATTCTCATTTTATATGGATTATCTCTAATGATTTTCGATGAATATTCATTGTTCTTTTTTAAAAGCCATTTTTCTCTGTCATACAATTTCAGAGTTGATTTTCTTTTCGTGTCCCTCTTATAATCATAAGAATAGAATGTTGTTTTTCCTTCCTTGATTAAGCATTTTGGTCTATCTTTTAGCTTTGTATTTAAATGATTTACAAACTCAATGTTTGAATTATCAATAATTTTTGCATCATTAGCAATTGAAATATCTTCTCTTTTAAAATCAAAGCAAAACTCTATTGTACTTACACCAGAAAAAAATAAATCTAAATTATGATAAATGACATCTATAGGCATTTCTGATAAAACTGTTCCTGTTTTCGGATGTATAATAGATAGTATGTTTAACATAATTAATTGTTGTACCGCCATTGCAATAGTCATTTTTAATGAGATTTGTGGATTTATATATTCACCAGTAATATGAAGATATAAATGCCATTTTCCAGCTGGAGTTCCATCGGATAAACGAAAATGAGCGTAATTATTGTTTATTGATATTTTATTTTTGGGGTCTATTTTTTTGCAAATATTTATTGCCCCAATAAGATAATCTTCGAACTTCAATTCAATACTGTCTATTCCTTCTAATATCCGTTCTTCATTATAAAATAACATATGTCCCCCTTAGCATTATATCCGCTCAAAATACCCCTTCCCTTCCGCAGAACCATCATTGCTTTTCTCCATCGACTTATACTCTTTTATCGCATAATCAACAAAAGCATCCTGCAAAGATGCACCTTGCCCGATTTTGGAAGCCAGAAAATCAATCTTTTCTTTTGATTTGGTTTTATCATCATTCGCAAGTTTTTTCAATTCATCCTCACTAAAAAATACAAACCTGTCCAGCATTGAGATAACGGGGGCGGCATATTCTTCTACGAATAGTTTGTTATCCAATGAATTGACTTGTATATACGTGGTCTTTGCATCATTACCTAACTTATGCCCCATATAGTATTCCGCAAGGTCATTTTTCAAACCAAGCATAGTTCGAAATGTTTTCCTGAAAGAATAAAAGGAGATGCCTTTTCCGGCATCTTTCATTTCCTTTAATTCTTCCTGTAGGGATTTTACATTCTCCAACTTATTTATCAGTTCCTTTTCATTGGAAAAGAAGGCGGAGAAATCTTTTTTATGTTTTATCAATTTAAGCAAAACAAAGACAACTTTATCAAAAGTTTTGGAATGTAAAAACCCATCATCCTTACCGGTATCTTTATCGACAATATTTTTGCCAAAAAGAAAGTCAGTATCATTAATTGTTCCATAAAGTTCTTCCTTTCGCTGTATGAATAATTTTACTGCTTCAATGGTATATGCGTGGAGCGGGATTTTTCGGTATTTACTTTCTGTTGTTTTGTTAAAATATTCAGTTTTTTTATTCCATACCCGCAATAAAAAAGTCTCCTTTTCTTTTACACCGATAAAATCTTCCCTTCTTATTCTGGCTACTTCGCTGTTTCTCATTCCGGTATTCATGGCTAAAATGCCAATCGTAAAGGGAATTATATAAAAATTGAATATTGCTTTCCGTTCTCTGATGCTCAATTCATCATTGACCAAAGGATTGGCTGTAGGGTTCATAAAGTTTATCAACATGATAGGGTCGATAAGTTTTTTATGGGGATATATACCCTTTAATTTTTCAATCGGTAAAACTTCAGCATCTTCTTTTTCCTGTTTCCCGCTAATCTTTAGCAATGTTGTACCTTTTGTGTATGGAGGTTTTTCTAACAAACCATTTCGTAAATGATATTCCAAAATACGGGTAAGATAGATAAGGCGGTTATTTATGGTTTTGTCTTTTACTCCTTTTGCTTGCAAGTATATCTTAAAACCATTGTATATCGGGACTGTTATATCCTGTATATGATTAATCTTTTTTTCCTGCAAATACGGAATTAAGTCATTTTCTATAAATGCGCGAGCTTCTTTCCGTGATTTATAAACAACCTCACGTTTATTGGCTGCGGTGTCGTCTAACAGAAACTTTGAATCATCATCATAATAACTGATGAGCATTTTATAAAATGCTTTTCCCCGCTCCGGTCTGATTTTGTTAGCCGCATAATTTCTTAATACTTCCAAGCGGTTATCAAACCCTAATTTTACCGCCTCACCTACAAGCGCAGTTTTGGTAGTATAGGTCGCTTTGCCTTGAGGTATCCTCGTGCCGGTGAGGTCAATCTTATAGCGGACTTTGTATGAGAACCCCTCGGAATATTTTACAATGTCACGCTTTACAATGATGAGGTCAAAATATTTTTTATATTTTCCGGTTAGCGGGTCAAGTTCTTCCTGAGTATATACCATTCCAATTAAATCCTCTAACGAAGCTCCGTGCCTCAATAAAAGCTGAGAAAACTCCCGCAAGAAAATTGTGCCGACCATATACCAACCCACTGACTGTAGTGTGTTAAATGGTTCATTGGCACTTGAGAATAAACGCAATGGAATATCGAGGTCTAAATAAGGTACAAAGCGGCCTCATTTGGACATTTTGACATACCATATACATGATACAACAATATGGAAGAAACATATACCGTTTCTTCAAATCCAAACTGATTTTTTGTACCTTGTTTTTAGACCTTTTTTTGCTCAAGAATTGAGCTAATTCCTTGCTACACAATGAATTAGCTCACTTTTATTCGAGCGGGAAACGGGAGTCGGACCCGCGACATCGACCTTGGCAAGGTCGCGCTCTACCACTGAGCTATTCCCGCAAAAACCGGAATAAGTCCGTTTTGCTGTTTCAGTATCGCAAAAACGAAAAAAAATGTCAATACGGTCTATGAAAAATCATTGAATTGCAATAATTTTGATGTTTTTCAGTTCCCGGCGTTTGCCCGCCGGGAGGCCGTTTGCAAATTTTAGTTCTCTTACAGTTTCTACGCCTTCCACGGTTACTGTACAGTGCTGTAATTCATGCAATTTATCCATATCATCCCTTGCGACATACCATTCGCTCTCTCCGCTGATGACTATTTCAGGCAAAGGACCGCTCCCAACAAGCCGCACAATTCCTGCAATCTGTACAACGGTTTCAACAGCTTCAACAGGCTTTTCCTTCTTGCCGCCTGCGTACAGCGAAGCGGCACAGAGCAGTAACAATCCAAACAAAACGCGGCATTTATTCATAAATAGTTACAACCTTACCAATTTTTGACATTTTAAAACCTTTTAGCACATGTCTGTTCCTCATCATGTCACCCGCACCGATTGGGAAGGGGCCTGAAAGCGGCACGTCGCCAAGCAAGGCGCGTCCGCCGGAAACCATGTTCGCGCTTGGAGGTACAAGGCCGGTTGTTGTTCCTGATTCTTTACTGCCGTCTTCACTGCCATCATTTTTACGGGTTTTTTCTGTATTCACATTATAGGTAAGCAGAGCGCCTCCTGTGTAAACATTGGTATCGCTTACAGGATTACCGGTACTCAAGCCCGCATATTTGATGTTATTCATCGGTGATGGCGTAGTGGATGCGGTAGTTGTCAAGCTGTAGACTCCCTCTCCGGGAGCAAGCTGAAGATTTTTTGTTCCCTCAGGCGCATAAGTGATCTTGAGCTTTTTAAGTGTCGGGTCATTTTTATAACCGTAAGAACCTGAGGGAGCGTTTATGTAGTTGGCTGCCAGCCAGGTTTTGAGTAATGTCCCCCAATCGGAATAACTTTGACCAGGGACAGCTTTATCAAAGGCTTTTGTTACCGCCTTAAAATTAAAATCTTCTGACGTAATGATTTCTTTGTAAATAGCGTTGCTGCCGGATTGCAGCCTGAGCCACTGGAAGAAAAGATAAACAGTGGCATAATCATCCAAAACAGCATTTTTGTTTTCTTCATGACGGTTGCCCCACAAGTAGAAATTGTTTCCCTTTGCAATCAATCCTGATGGGTCGTTATTGAACCACTTCCAGCGGCCTTCAGGGTGTTCTCCTGAGTAAACCCATTCTGCGGCGCACGAAAGCCCTTCATTGACCCAGGTATCCATCAGAAAAAGATCCTTACCGTCAAATCTCGTTACCAGGCTTGTAACAAAATTCATCAAATGCTGAACTTCATGGGCAATGGTGGCGTTCGATGCTGTTGTACCGGGTTTTACGGGGTGGACGCCGACATATACCATATCACATTCATTTGTCTTATTTTTGGGATAGGCTGGATCATACTCAAAAAAATCTACGGGGTTGAAATAACCGCCGATATATGCGTCATTTTTGCCTTTTTGATAACCGTCTCTTATTTTCAAAAGCAAGATGCAGAGTTTTCCGTCTCCATCGCCATAGAAATCGGCTAATTCCATGGCATCCTTTGCTACAATTTTTCCTTCATAAAATAAATTCATTGCAAAACTAAAAGTTTTCATCATTTTTGGATAGATGTCAGTGTCATAAATATTGGCTACTTTCCATGCCTCGGCCTCATTCACACCTGAACCTTTTTCTACCCAGACTTTGCAATGACGGCCTTCAGAAAGCAACTCCGCATCAAGACTGTAAGAAGTATCAGTCCTGAAATCTATTGCCCAGAATTTTTTTTCCGGCGCACCGCCGGAATCGTCACATGAAATTATCAAAAGCAACAAAATACCGGCTATTACCAAAAACTTTTTCATAAACACTCCTTGTAAGGGCGCTGTTGTCAGCGGCCGTGACATTGCTTGTATTTTTTCCCTGAACCGCAGGGGCAGGGATCGTTGCGACCTACTTTAGGCTGACTGCGAACAATGGTCGCGCCGTCCGGTCTTGAAGCTGCCGTCATGGGGTTGGCGGATGCGCCGCCGGAGGACGAGTTTCCGAAAGAGGCCATACTGCTGTGGCTTGCCGATTGAACCGTGCCTATTGAGCGGCTTACCGGTCTGCGTCCGCCTTCGGCGACCTGTATACGGATAAGGTGCAGGCGGGAGGCGATCTCCTGCCTGATCTCTTCGATCATGGTTTCAAAAATCTGGAAGCCTTCAACCTTGTATTCCGTTAAGGGATTCTTTCCCGCCTGTTGGCGCAGACCCACCGCCTCGCGCAGGGCTTCCATGTCTTCAAGATGATCCAGCCATTTGCGATCTACAGCGTGAAGATAATTATCGCGGATGATCATGTTAAGATAGGGAGCGCCGATCAGCGCCTCCTTGTCGGCGATGTCCTTTTCAAGGTCAGCGATGACGCGTTTTTCCAGCAGTTCCGGGTTTTTGAATTCGGCTGCGCCGTGATCAAGAGCCAGATGATAACCGAATTTGATTTTCAGTTGTTCGGCAAGTTCCTTGATCGCCGCATTGACATCACGTTTTTGAGAGGCGGTGTATTCATCAAGAAGATCGCCTGCTTTGGCGGCACTCGCGTCGTTTACCCGCTTTTTCAGGTCTTGATCCAAAAGTATAGCATCACGCTGTTCATAAATAAATTTTCGCTGCTGGTTAAGCACATCGTCGTATTCCAGCAAATGTTTGCGGATTTCAAAATTCCGTTCTTCAACTTTCTTCTGGGCGTTTTCAATGCTTTTGTTGAGCATGGGGTGATAAATCGGCTCCCCGCCTTCCATGCCAATCCTTGCCATTATATTTTTCATTTTTTCGCCGCCGAAAAGCCGCATCAATTCATCATCCATTGAGATAAAGAATTTGCTCCTTCCCGGATCGCCCTGCCTGCCTGAACGCCCGCGAAGCTGGTTGTCAATGCGCCGGCTTTCATGCCGCTCTGTGCCGATTACATACAAGCCACCGGCAGCCTTGACTTCTTCATAATCTTTTTTCCATTTTTCATATTCTTCGCGGTAAATGGCGGAATACTGTTCGGGTGTTGCGGACGTACCGGCGCGTCTTCTTGCGCGATGCTCGGGATTTCCGCCCAGCTTTATATCCGTGCCGCGTCCTGCCATGTTAGTTGCAATTGTAACCGCGCCTTTCGCACCTGCTTCGGAGATAATCAGCGCTTCGCGCGCGTGGTTTTTTGCGTTCAACACTTCGTGCCGGATGCCCCGGCGCGTAAGCAGGGCGGATACTTTTTCGGACTTTTCAATGGAGACGGTCCCGACAAGCATGGGCTGGCCTTTTTTATGCGCTTCGGCAATTTCATCACAAAGAGCCTTATCCTTGTCAGCCTCGTTCAGGTAGACAACATCGTCCTCGTCCAGACGGGCAACCGGCAGGTTAGTCGGAATGACCACCACACTAAGTTTGTAGATTTTGTCGAACTCGACAGCCTCCGTGTCCGCAGTGCCGGTCATGCCGGATATTTTTTTGTAGAGTCTGAAATAATTTTGAAAAGTGATAGTCGCCAGAGTCCGGTTGCGCTGGGCGATCTTGATCCGTTCTTTGGCTTCAATTGCCTGATGAAGCCCGTCTGAATAACGCCTGCCGTGGAGAATGCGCCCTGTGAATTCATCTACAATCTGAACCTGTCCATCCTGCACTACATAGTCAACGTCAATGTGAAAGAGTTTATGCGCCTTTAACGCCTGAGTGAAGTAGTGGATGTATTCGAAGTTTTCTTCATCTACAATTGCGCCCTGAATAAGGCTGCGCTTTTTAAGTATTTCTTCAACATTGGCAAATCCCTGATTTGTAAAGGAAACATTTTTATTTTTTTCGTTGATTTTGTAATCGCCGATAACTTCTTCGCCGCGGGTTTCATCGGGGTATTCGCCGTTTTCCTTTTTTTCAACCTCACGAAGGCCGCCCAATAATTTATCGACCTCGGCGTATTTGAAAGTATCGTCTTCCGCCGCGCCTGAAATAATTAACGGAGTGCGCGCTTCGTCAATTAAGATTGAGTCAATTTCGTCAACTATGCAAAAATTATGCCCGCGCTGAACGCGGCTTTCCAAATCACGGTGCATATTGTCGCGTAGGTAATCAAAACCGAATTCGTTATTTGTACCGTAAGTAATATCGGCGGCATAATTTTCTTTGCGCCGCGCATTATCCATATTGGAAAGGATCGTCCCTACTGTCAGCCCCAGATAACTGAAAATAGGCCGCATCCACTCAGCATCACGGCTTGCAAGATAATCGTTTACCGTAACGACATGGATACCGCTGCCGGGAATGGCGTTAAGGTAGGCTGCGGCAACCGACATCAAAGTCTTGCCCTCGCCTGTTTTCATCTCAACGATTTTACCCTGATGCAGCACAATTGAGCCAAGCACCTGCACATCGTAGGGACGCTCCCCCAAGTTTCGCCGCGCCGCTTCTCTTGCCAGCGCGAATGCTTCGGGCAGAATACTGTCAAGGCTTTCGCCGTTCTTGTAACGTTCGCGAAACTTGGATGTCAGCCGTGGAAATTCTTCCGCTGGAAGGCCAGCAGCCCAAATTTCTTTTTCGTTTACCGAATGTAGTATGGGAAGCAAGGCTTTAAGGTCGCGCTCATGCTGGGAGCCAAACAGCGCCTTGATGAATTTATTGAACATGACTTTAATATACTGAAAAAACGATTGTGTAGCAATGTATTTCTGATATACTGTTCCCATGCCGGTTTTGACTGTTTCCCAGCTTCACAAACGCTTTAATCTTGAGGCGGGCTTTTTTGCCCGTTTCGGGCGTTTCGTCAATGCGGTAAATGATATTTCTTTTTCAATCGGTAAAAATGAGGCTTACGGGCTTGTGGGCGAATCCGGCTGCGGCAAGACCACCACGGCGCGGATGCTCGTGCGGATGTACGAAGCTGATGAGGGGCAGATCAATTATCATCATGGAAATAATTCTGTGTCTGTCGGCGCATTGCAAAAAGAGGAACTGCGACAGTACCGCGAAAAAGTGCGTTATGTGTTTCAGGACCCCGCAAGATCGCTCAATCCAAGGATGAGCGTTTACGAAGTTCTGGTTTCAGGCTGCCGCCGTCCGCTGAAGAAGCGGGGCATTGATGAAAAGGAACTTCGTCAAAAAGCCGCCGTCATACTGGAAGAAGTCGGCCTTCAGGCAGCCGATCTTGAAAAACGGCCTTCAGAATTTTCAGGAGGCCAGCGCCAGAGAATCTCAATCGCCCGGGCGCTTTTGGTTGAGCCTGAACTTTTAATATGCGATGAAGTAGTCTCCGCTCTGGACGTTTCCATTCAGGGACAAATTCTCAATCTGTTACTCGACATTCGTAAAAAAAGAGATATGTCTTTTTTGTTCATTGCCCATGACTTAAAAGTTGCCTGCTATTTCTGCGACCGCATTGGCGTAATGTACCGCGGCGAATTGATGGAAGAAGCTTCCGCCGCTGACTTGTACAAAGAAGCTCTGCACCCGTACACACAGCTTTTGTTCTCTTCGACCGCGAAAGTAACTGACACCAGCGCGCCTACCGCCGGATGTTCTTTTGCGCCGCGATGCCCGCAGGCGGCAGAACGCTGTTTCCGCGAACATCCCGCATTTAATGAAATAAGATCAGGGCATCTAATCCGTTGTTCCCATGCTGCCGCAAACATTCCATCCGCTAATCCGTAACTGGTTTACCGAAACCTACGGAAAGCCCACTTCCGTACAGGCGCAAGCGTGGCCGCTGATCGAGCAGGGCAAAAATGTACTTGCCCTTGCGCCCACGGGCAGCGGCAAGACACTTACTGCCTTTCTTTCGGCAATATCGCGCTTCTGTACGCACCCGTGCGATGAAGTTTCACCTAACTATCAGGCGGAAAAACTTTCGGTGCTGTATGTTTCTCCTCTTAAAGCGTTAAACGAGGATATCAAGCGTAACCTTCTTGAGCCCCTTGCGGCAATCCGCACCCGATTTGAAAAAGAGGGGCTTTCCTTTCCGCCCGTGCGGGTTGAAACGCGTTCAGGCGACACGCCGCAATCGGAACGGCGGCGATTTTTCATCCGCCCTCCATCGATAC
>JAIRRJ010000032.1 GCA_031256035.1 Treponema sp.
GAGGCAAATTTCCCTTGGCTTATCTCCTCCACTACTTGCATTTTGAACGCTTCGCTGTAGGTCACAAATCCCTTCTTCATTTTCTTCTCCTAGTGTCAACTTTACACCAGGACGCGACACGTTCTCCGTTCTCCGTTCTCCGTTAGCTCACTATAAGCCGTTACTCGCCATTTCCTCACCCCCATACTCAGGAGGCCTCGTCTTCACGTCGTGGAGGCGGTCAAATATATTTCTCTTGCGCGCAAGAAAGAGAGAGGTATTGTCATGGCTTTAGATTTTTCTGTTAAGGACATCATGCACAATGTGGCGGTGAAATTTATTCACGCCTTCCTGCCGGAGGCTAAAAAACCCTACAACCTGAAAGCAGCACTCCAGCCGGAACTGGACATCCACGGTATCGCCAGCAAAGCTGACGTTTATAACATCACTACAAGCCCGAAGATCATCGAAGAGGGGATGAACGCGGGCATGGAACTTATGTACTACCTTACTGCGGACGGCTACAAGCTGAAAACGCCTTTGTTTAATCTGCGTATCCGCATACCCGGGGAGTACGACGGCTCTGAGACGCACCTGCCTGACGGGACTTTCCCGATGGCTCGTATGCAGATCAGTAACCGCTTCCGCAAGTACCTGAAAGAGCACATCAACGCTATTTTTGACGGCTTCGATTCAAGCGAAGGCTTAATAGCCGAAGCAACGGACGAAGCGACAGGGCTTGTGGACGAGGTAGCGACAATGGGGAACATCCTTACGATCCACGGGTTCGGGCTGAAGCTGGAGACTGCCCCTGACAACCCGAACAAGGCTGCGGTGTTCTTCAAGCCGAAGACGGGAGTGCCGACTGAGGTATCGGTAATAGCGGTGAATGAACCCCGGACGCTTAAAATCCTTGTGCCTTCTAATTTGGTAGAGGGAACGGCGTACCAGTTGGTGGTTAATACGCAGAGTTCGGTGAAACATGGCAGCGGCTTATTGAAGAAGATGCGGGATATGCGTTCTGACTTTACGCTGGTTGCTCAAATGGGGTAGGTGGTTAGTATTTAAGGCTGGTCACGCGAGTGATCAGCCTTAGATCGCACGCGTGATCAGGACAGGATCACAGCCGTGATCTAGCTTGGATCACGCGAGTGATCAAAGAGTGAGGAGTGTGCAGTGAGCAGTGAGGAAATTCGAGAAATATTTTAACAAGGAGAATTCGTCTCCGCGTTGCGGAGCCGTTCGATTAAATTCGCCGCTCACGCGGCGTAAAGTGAGGTTATTTATGAAAAAGATTGTTTTAGTTTTGGCTGTCGCGCTGGTTTTTGCGGGGTGCGATGACGGCGATGATGCCCCAACCGCAAATGCGGGGACAAACCAAACTGTTACTCTGGCAAACGATTTGACCATTACATTGAACGGCGCAAACTCTAAAGGAGCGTCTGTCTATGCCTGGACATGCGTGTCCTACACCGCCAATAAGGGCGCAGTTACTACACAATACACTGCTTCAGAAGTAACCGGAATGATAGCCAACGCAAATACCGCAACAGCGACCGTTGATTTGTGCAAGGCGGGGACTTATGTTTTTAAGCTGACAATCAACGGAGACGCAAGCGCTGCTGATGAAGTAACGGTAACAGTTAATCCGATGACGAAGAATATAACAGTTCCGGCGATTAATACCATAACGGACCCTGTGAATTTTAATTTCGGCACTGTTGCAGCGCTTAGCGGTTGGGACACGTATTTTCCGGCAACGGGTGTTACTTATACTCTGGTACTGAGCCAGAGCGGTGTTACTAAGGCTACGGTTACCAGTACTAGCGCAACAATCATAAGTGCTCCTAGTGGTTCTGGAACAAACGGCATGTATACGCTTACCCAAACATTTTCCTACAAAGGTACTCCTATTACAAATGGTACACGCAGCGTAGGAATATATGTGTTTGGTAGTAATTTCGCGGAAATGTGTGTTAGCGAAACAGATGATAGTGAAGGGAGCTTTCCTGGATTAACCTTGGCACTAAGTAAATCGGAACTGTAGGAGGCGCGGTGGGGGCAGTAGCAGTGAGCAGTTAACAGTGAACAGTGAGGAGAGACGGTGCGTTGCACCGCATAAAACAAGTATTGCCGCTTCGTTGCTTCGCAACGCCGCGGCATAAAGAGGGGTTTTCGTCTCCGCGTTGCGGAGCCGTTCGATTTAATAGTGCGCTCACGCGCACAAAAAAGGAGTTTTCGCCGCCGTTGGCGGCGTTCGATAATAATCGCCGCTCACGCGGCGTAAAGAGAGGTTAATTTATGAAGAAAAGATTTTTATTTTTTGGAAAGCGGAAGGCAGGAATCGCGGCTTTGTCGGTTGTTTTATTGCTGGGCGGGGCTTTGATTTTTAAGGCGTGTACAGACCGTAATGATGACGATCCACCTCCACCCGAGGTATTTGTTAATGAACTGCGTAACGATAAACCGCAACATACAACATTAAATACCATTCCAGGTTCCCCTATTGATCCTCTTACAGCTCTGTATGAAACCGGTTCGGATATAAGACCTGCCAGCATCATTCTCTGGAGGGAAGGCGATATAGTTTACCAAACAGGAGGTGATGGATTTGCCCCGGATACGCCAACAAATAAGATAACTGAGTCCAGCGAAAGAGAGGTGTACAGAAAACTAAATGCGGGGACGAGTTTCAATTTATTGGGGATAGTTGGCTTTTCCGCCGGTGTCAAAAACACAACTCATTCGACAAAGTCGAATTATGTTATGGTATTTAAGTCAAAATCGATTCTGGGGCGGGTCTTTGCCAACAATTCTCCGGCATTTCTTGCGGAACGCCTTAACCCCCAAACGGTTGAGGATTTATTACAGCTTAACGCAAGTCAGTTTCTTACACTGATAAAAGGCCCGTTTATTATAACTGATGCAGAGATCGGCATAACAGCCGATCTTCGTTTCTACTATCATGGCAGTGAGAAAACAGACAAAACAAAAATTACCAGCGGCTTTAATGCGATTATTGATAATATCAACGCCGGAGGCAGCCTCTCCTGGACGGAAGAAGCCAAAGAAATAAAAAACAATAGCGACCTTTATATCTACACGTATGGCGGCGCCAACGATTTTCTGACAGAGAATGAGTTCTTTGAAGGGTACAAGGATTGGTTCGCAAACGCTAAAGAAAGCCCCGGGTTTATCGGCACAAAAAACTATGTCCCGGTATGGGAGGTTTTCTTTGCTTACGCGGCTACACTGACTGATCCTGTCAAAGCCGGGGAAATTATCAAACGGGCAGAGGCTTTAAGAACCGTGTACTATGACAAGGCGATAAGGAAGGGTGAGGAACTGGAATGGATGTCTCCAACAATACAACAAATAACTGCTCTTGGCGGAAATATGTTTTATCTTCCTGCCGAACCGAACGGTGCATTGCGTCAGATTAAGCTCAGAGTTATAGGCGGTGGTGGCGGCGGAGGCGGCGGCGCCACAGGCGGAACATTGTTCAGAACAAACTATCCGGGCGGTGGCGGCGGTTCATCGGGCGGCGTAAAAACAGGATTTATTACCAGCGGGGACATAGAGCTTGAATACTTTGTAGGCAAGGGCGGTAGCGGTGGCGGCAGGACTGACAGCCCCAATACCAATGTCAAAGGCAAAGCCGGCCAACCCGGTCAGGACAGTTGGGTCAAATACGGAAATGTTACCATAACAGCAAACGGCGGTCAGCCCGGAAATGAAAACAACAGCAGAAATGGAGGCGCCGGCGGAACACACAGTAAAAATCCAGGCCCCTCATTTAACGTATATGAAGCCTTTGACGGTAAAAAAGGCGGGAATGGAAGCGGCTATTCTTCCGGGGGACCCGGTGGTAAGGACACAGCAATCGACGGTTACAGTGGAGGCGCAGGCGGACGCGGCGGAAAGACTTATGAGGGAGACGGCAAGACAGGCGGTAACGGAAAAATAGTCATTGAATGGTTTACGCTTTGATGATGAGATAAAAAGAATAAACCACGGAGTTTCACGGAGAAAAAACTCCGTGGTTATTTATTCCCCTTCGGTAACGCAAAGGCGCCTGACACTATAAGTATAAAATAACATTGAATCCTCCCCCAAAATAACCTATACTTGAAAAAACAGCAAAAGGAGCACATTCTGCTTCAAATGGGGTACTTTCGTGTTTAAGGGTTTAACTCAGCGGGTGCAGCGGCTTCTTTCCGCGTATGCGCAGGAAGAAGCGAAACGCTTCAATTCAGATCAGCTCTTACCGGAGCATATTATCATTGCCATGCTCAAAGAGGGTGGGGGAACCGCCTGCAAGGCGCTTTTGTTCCTGCGGATAGATTTGCAGGAATTCAGGCACACTCTGGAAAGTTCTATCCCCCGGATTCCGGGGAATTTCATACGCGGGGAAGTGCCTCCTTCACGGCGCACCAAAAATATGCTGGATGCCGCCACCGAAGAGGCGCGGTCAATGGGAAGCGATTATCTGGGTACTGAACACCTGTTGTTTGCCGCCATGCAGGAACAGGATTCAAGCGTTCAGGTTTACCTTAATCAGCGCGCGGTAGACACCGACATGATGCGGGTGATAATTCAGACCACTTTCAAGCAGCCCGGTTCTCGCAGCAACGGCGATTATGTTCCGGCAAACGAATATCATCCCTATTACATTCACAGGGAACGTTCGCCGGTTCACCATAAAGCCGGAGCTGAAGCTAGCCCAAAAATAAAGCCCGCCACATACCCTGTGCTTACGCCAACATTGGACTTTTTCTCGCGCGATTTAACCGCTCTTGCAAGGGCGGGGAAGATCGATCCTGTCGTAGGCAGAAAATCTGAAATTAACCGCACTGTGCGCATATTGGCAAGGCGTACCAAAAACAACCCCATATTGGTGGGAGAGCCTGGAGTCGGCAAAACCGCCGTGGTTGAGGGGCTTGCACAGCTTTTGGTGTCCGAAGCTGTCCCCGAAGCCCTCATGGGCAAACGCGTCCTCTCCCTTGACATGGGGCAAATTGTCGCCGGAACAAAGTACCGCGGCGAATTTGAAGAGCGGCTGAAAAAGATAATGCGCGAAGTGAGTCAGGCGGGAAACGTCATTCTGTTTATCGATGAAATCCATTCGATAATCGGAGCCGGCGGCGCGGAGGGGACTATAGACGCTTCCAACATGCTGAAGCCGGGGCTTTCTCGTGGTGAAATACGCTGCATAGGCGCGACAACTCTTGCCGAATACCGCAAGCATTTTGAAAAAGACGCCGCGCTTGAACGGCGTTTTCAGGCGGTCAGTGTCGAAGAGCCGGACGTCGAAGATACGCTGGAAATCCTCAAAGGTATCAGGAAAAAATACGAAGAACATCATCGTGTAAAATACACCGAAGGCGCGGTCGCCCTTGCGGCAAAACTGGCGCATCGTTACATCATGGGCAGGTTCATGCCCGACAAGGCGATTGATATCCTTGATGAAGCGGGCGCGATGAGGAAACTTGAAACCCGCGAAGAGCCGCCTGAAATTGCCGGCCTTGAAGCCGAGATCGCAAAGCTCTGTGAAGAAAAAAACGCCTTTGTCAGTACGCAGGATTATGAACATGCCGCAGAAGTCCGCGATAAGGTGAGGGCGCTCAAAGTCCGTCTTGAAGAAGCGCATACCGCATGGGAACATGCGTCTGTAAACGAGTACGTAACCGTAACGGATAACGATGTGCGCAGGGTTGTGGCGGAGGCCACCGGAATTCCTGTGATGCACCTTGAAGAACAGGAATCCCGCCGCCTGCTCCAAATTGAAGATGAACTGCATAAGACCGTAATCGGGCAGGATGAGGCGATAAGCCGCATTGCCTCGGCAATCAGGCGTTCGCGCGCCGGGGTTTCTTCCCCGCGCCGCCCAATGGGGTCATTTGTTTTCCTGGGGCCGACCGGAGTCGGAAAGACCCTTCTTGCCAAAAAACTTTCGCAGTACCTCTTCGGAAACGAAGAATCCCTTGTGCGGATCGATATGTCCGACTACATGGAAAAGCACAATGCTTCCCGCCTTGTGGGTGCGCCGCCGGGATATATCGGTTATGAAGAGGGAGGGATGCTCACCGAAAAAATAAGGCGCAACCCATACCGGGTGATTTTGTTTGACGAAATTGAAAAAGCCCACCGCGATATTTTTAATATTCTACTGCAGGTTATAGAAGAGGGCGAACTTAAAGACAGCCTGGGGCATACGGTTAATTTCAGGAACACCGTTATTATCATGACAAGTAACGCCGGTATGCGGGAAATTACCAAAGACTCAAGGCTTGGTTTCACTTCCGGTTCCGGCATTATGAATGACAGTGAAATTGAATCTCAAGCAATGTCCGAATTGCGCCGGATTTTCAATCCTGAGTTCATTAACCGGATTGATGAAGTTGTCGTTTTCCGCCCCCTCAATCAAAAGCAGATAGATGAGATTTTTGACATTGAGTTCACCGAACTTGCCCGCCGCCTTGCCGAACAGAACTACCGCCTGAAAATTACATCCGCCGCGAGGAAAATCCTTGTCGAAAAAGGCTGGGACCCCAAATACGGCGGCAGGCCGCTGCGCCGTACCATCCAAAAAGAACTGGAATGTCCCCTGTCGCAGCTTATTCTTGAAGGCTTCTGGAAACCGGGCACGGTTTTCACCGTTGACGGCAGAAAGGGAGTTATAAGGCTAAAGGGAGAGACCATCGAGAAACAGGCAGCTCTGCATGAGGTTGAATTAACAGTTTAAGGTTTAATTCAAAAAGGTGACTGACACCCCAGCATATCTCTCAATACCTCAGAGTCCAATTTGAACTGCCGGCATTTGGGCGGATATAGGTTCCGCCAAGGCTTCCGTTGCCGGTATATGTTTGATCAAAAGCGGTATTGGCTCCAAATATTCCAATCTTGTACCTGTTATCCAGAGATACATTTGACCCGATAGTAATACTTGTCAGAGGGTTGCCGAAAAAAGCATAATCCCAAACCTCAGTAACACTGTCGGGAATAGTAACGCTGGTTAATTGGTTGTCGAAAAATGTATAAGATCCAATCGCCGTAACACTGTTGGGAATAATAATGTCAGTCAGGCGATTCCTGGCAAATGCGCCGTCCCCGATAGCCTGAACGCTATTGGGAATGTCAATGCTCGTTAGTCTGTTTCCGGCAAACGCATTTTGATAGATAAAAATAACGCTTGAAGGTATGGTAATACTTGTCAGACGGTTACGGGCAAACGCCGATGGTCCAATATCCGTAACGCTATCCGGTATGGTTACGCTGGTCAGTCCTTTGAAGGCAAATGCTTCAAATCCAATTAATGTAACCGGTTTTCCGTTTATTTCCTCCGGTATTGTTACCGAACTGCTTGTCCCAACATATCCGGTAATAACAATGCCGCCACTTCCATCCGCTTTCCACCTAAAATCGAAAGTACCTGTCTCAATTCCTACAATTTTTGCAAAATTGTCAAGGTATACTTTTTCCATATAACCGTCATCATCAGTAATTCCACTTACCACTGTACCATCCGACAAGCTTATGGCATATTTTATATTGGAAAGAATTTCCTCCGTTTCATCATCCACCAGCTGCAATTGGACAACATTTCGGACAACAAGCAGTTGACTCCGCTCTGTGTTTTCAACACCGCCGTACTGTACCACAAAGTAATAGTTTGGTATGGTATAACCCAGCTCTTCTATCTCTTCCTCAGCGTTGCTGCCTTTCCCGCCCTTGAAAATTACCTCCCATTTCACCTTTACGATGCCGTTTTTTACTTGTCCTTCAACTTCGTCCACAAAATCATCTTTGTTTTTGCCCTGTGCAAATATTCTGAACTTGACCGTTTCCCCTTCGGCTACATTCCCTGCCGCATCGTAGAATAACATTACATCGCTGTCGATCAATGCTTCGCTTATTTCCCTGCCGCCATTTTTCCATATCAAATTCCTGTACTCCGGGCTGTTTTTGTCTATCTGCTCTTCATCATAATCATAGTCATCGTCATAATCATCATCCTCATAGTCGTAGTCATAATCGTCATCGTAGTCCTGTTCAATGTCAGATAAAAAATGCTCATCTATGTCGTTTTTGTCTATCAGAATAATCTGATAATTGATTATGTCTGATACGATCCTTTCATAAATACTTTCACTATTTTTTATTTCATTAATTAATGTTTTTGCTTCGTTAAACAAACCCAATCTCCGTAAAAAATCCAATTTAATTAATTGCATAAGACCGTATTCTTTGGACCCACTATCAATTCCATTGATTTTATCTATTGCATTTTGCATCAGGAATTGATAAATATCCGTGTCAAAGAGTATTCCATTAACATTCTCTATTCCTTCTTTTTCCATATATTCAACAGCCATTTTATTGAGACTATATTCCCATACAGAAGATATATAAAAATGAACAATCTCCGCGTATTTTTTGTCCTCTAATAACTCCAACGCAAAGGCTAAATAGTAATAATTTGGATAATTTTCTTTTTCGGAAAAAATGTTTTGATTGATGACATATTCTCTCAATTTCTTTATATCCTCATTGGAAAAATAATCTTCAATAAATACAAAGCCGCATTTTTCACATTTTGGTATTGGCTGGGGTATGCTCGCTGCTCCCGCCGGTTTTAAATCCAATCCGTATGTAAATATTGTATATGAGTATTGTCTCCAATAAGAAACTGTTGTATCGCATAACGGACATTCTGTTTCTACATCATGTCCCGTTGATGGATGTAAATTCACAGCGATAAAAAAAATTAATATAGAAAATAAAACCGTATGTTTCACGTTCATACCTCCTCTGTACTTTGGGGTCTTTTTCTACTGCAACTATTCTGTCAGGTTTTCCCACTCTTGTATAAATTTCAGCGCATACTGCTGTATGCCGTCAAAATAATTGTCTATAAATTCAGCCAGCTCCCTGCCCACATAGCGGTAATGCCAGCTTTCCCAGCGGTAGCCGGTTACCTCTTCATAGCCATCGGGGTATGAAAGAGACCAGCCAAAACGCGATGCGTTAGCTGCAATCCAGATACCCTCTCTGGTTTTGGCAAATGCGTCCGTTATTGAGCCAAAGTCAACGGTAAGCCCTAACTGATGCTGGCTGTGTCCGGGACGGGCGGATTCCCTGTCAGCAGCCTCTCTGCCCATTGCCCTGACAACGCGTTCGTAAATCTCGGTTTGGGTGTTGTATGAACGGTATGTAGAAGAGGCGGTAAGGGTAATGCCCTCGGCTTTTGCGGCTTCCGCCATTTCGTCTAACGCCACGGCGGCGGCGCTGCGAAGAGAAAGCCCCTGCCTGCCGGTTCTGTAGGAGCTGTCTTTCAGTTCGACCAGGTCTTCCGGCTCATAATCTTCGGCAAGGGAGTGTTCTTTATCTACCAGAATCCGCAGGAATGGGTCCCCCTGCAAACAGGTGAAAAGGTCAAGAATAAAGGCGGGGTTAAAGGATAAGTCTTTATTTATTTTCTGCGAAATATCCGCGGGAAGCTGCGCGTTATTCAAAACTGTTGACAACTGTTCGGTAAAATACGCTTCTATGACGGCGGCTGTTTGTTCCGCCTGGCTGTGGTTTTGCGATGACCTTTGTTTTACGCATGAAAAAAACGGGAACAGCAAAAGGATTGCGGCAAAAGTACGGACAGAACCCATTAAATTGTTAAATGACCGTTCCCGGATACAGGATGGTATTTTTCGGGATTACAACAATTCCGTCTACGATGTGGTAATGCCCGTAATTGCCGTCTGTGCGTTTTATGTCGTCTACGCCTATGCGGCAGCCTTCGCCGACACATACGTTCTTGTCGATGATTGCCCCTTTGATGATTACTCCGCGTCCAATCCCGACATTGGGAATCCTGGCTTCGGCATTCTGCGTTTTCTGCAGTTCAGTCTCGTAATAGTCTGCGCCCATGCAGACAACCCCGTTAAGGCTTGAACCTGATTCAATTATTGTTCGTATTCCGACTATTGAGTTGGTAATGTTGGCGTTGGTGATGATACAGCCTTCTGATGCGATTGACTGGTTCATGCTGGAAAAATTCATTTTTGACGGAGGCAGGTTGCGCATGTGGGTGTATATGGGCTTCTCCTCATCATAAAAATCGAAACGCGGTTTTAAGGTAGTCAGCTCAAGATTGGTTTCGTAAAAATTCCTGATTGTTCCGATGTCTTCCCAGTAACCGTCAAAATTATATGCGTTTACCTTAAGCTTGTTTATGGCGGCGGGAATTATTTCCTTTCCGAAATCGGCGAAATCGTTGGCAAGGCAGTCTTCCATCGCCTTGGCATTGAAAACATAGATACCCATCGATGCCAGATAACTGTCGTCTTTATTTCTGTCGGTGCGTATTTCAGCCGGCGCCTTGAACTTGGTAATGTCTTTGGTCGGTCCCGGCTTTTCCAAAAAATCGGTAATCTGGCTGTTTTTGTCGGCTTTCAGGATGCCTAGGGAACTTGCGTCCTCGCGGCTTACAGCAGTGCATGCAATGCTGATGGCGGCGCCCGAATCGACATGTTTTTTAAGGAGGTCCTGCAAATCCATCCGGTAAAGCTGGTCGCCAGAAAGAATTATGTAATACGATGGATTTTGGGTCCTGAAATGGGGGAAATTTTTCCTGATTGCATCGGCGGTTCCTTCGTACCAGCCCGAATGTTCAAAAGTCTGTTCAGCCGCAAGAATTTCAACATAGCCCTTTGTGAAAGAGTCAAAAACATAGGTTTGACCGATATGCAGATGAAGGGACGCTGAGTTGAACTGTGTAACAATGTAAATTTGCCTTAAACCGGCGTTAATGCAGTTGGAAATGGGAATATCTACCAGGCGGTATTTCCCGCCGAAGGGGACTGCCGGTTTTGCCCGGGACTGGGTCAGGGGGAACAAACGAGTGCCTTTACCTCCCCCCAACACGATGGACAGAACTTCAGACATATCACACCTCATCACTCAGTTTCTGGCAGAAGCAAAACTGCCATTTTTACGAATTATAAACGAAAACGATTTTTTTGTCGAGACCGCAATGTTAAAAAACGATTAACCCCGGGAACTATCTTTAGACATTCATTTAAGGTACAATTCTCGCATGAACGCCCGCGAAAGCCTTGAGCGGCTGCTTGAAAGCCCCGATTTTGCCCCTCATATCATAGTGAACCGCCTCCTGCCCGCAGAGGAAGGGATTTTTGCCCCTTTCCCGCAGGGGTTGGATGACAGGATTACAAAAGCCCTCAATCGGCGGGAGATAGACCGGCTTTATATCCATCAGGCGGAGGTTTGGGAACGGGCGCGGGAGGGCAAAAATGTTGTAGTTGTAACGCCCACCGCCTCCGGCAAGACCCTCTGTTATAACCTGCCCTGCCTCCATGCGCTTCTGACCGATGAAAACGCCCGCTGCCTCTATCTTTTTCCTACCAAGGCGCTCTCGCAGGATCAGCAATCGGAGCTGAATGAGATTGTCGGCTCTGACTCAGATGCCCTGAACATAAAAGTTTCAACCTATGACGGGGACACGCCTGAAAGTTTGAGGGTTTCGGCGCGGGATACGGGGAGAATCATCGTTTCCAACCCTGATATGCTCCATTCAGGCATTCTTCCCAATCATCCGAAGTGGATCACGTTCTTTTCACGGCTGAAATTCATTGTGATAGACGAGGCGCATGCTTACCGGGGCGTAATGGGAAGCCATGTAGCAAACGTGATCCGCCGCCTGCGCCGTATTGCCGCTTTTTACGGGGCAAAGCCTCAGTTTATTCTGTGTTCGGCGACAATCGGCAATCCAAAGGAACTTGCCGAAGCGCTAATTGGTCAGGATGTCGAACTTGTTGACAGGAACGGTGCGCCACGCGGCGAAAAGAGAATCATCCTCTACAACCCGCCGCTTGTTGACGCGGTGCAGGGAATCCGCCGCTCCGTTACCACCGAAAGCCGCCGCTGGATGGTCGCCCTGTTGAAGGCGGGGATTAAAACAATTCTTTTTGCCCAGTCCCGCATAAGAACCGAAGTAGCCGCTTCCTACGTAAACGAGGATTTGGAAAATATTTTTACCGATAATTCCCGGATACGGGTAGAGGCGTACCGCGGCGGCTTTCTGCCGAATGAACGCCGCGAAATAGAGAAGGGCTTAAGGGACGGCTCAATTCAGGGGGTAGTTTCAACTAACGCTCTGGAATTGGGCATCGACATCGGCGGCCTTGACGCATCGGTGGTGGCTGGATTCCCCGGCTCATTTAACAGTTTCTGGCAGCAGTCGGGCAGGGCGGGCAGGAGGGGCGGCACCTCTGTCTCGGTTTTTATCGCCAGCGTTTCGCCAATCGATCAGTTTATTATGAACGACCCCGAATGGTTCTTCCGCAAAAGCGCCGAAAAAGCCCATATCGATCCCGACAATCCGTATATCCTTACCGATCATGTCAAGTGCGCCTGTTTTGAACTGCCGTTTATCAATGATCAATTAACAGTGAGCAGTGAACAGTCAGGAGAGAGTTATGGAGCAAATGCGCGTGATGCGCTTGAGTATCTGGAAGAAGCCGGCATTGTGCGTCATGCCGGGGACAAATGGCATTGGGCTGACCGCTCCTATCCTTCGGAGGGAATAAGCCTGCGTTCAGCCGGCGCGGACAATGTGGTGATCATCGACGTTACTAACGGAAGAAATGCCGTCATCGGCGAAATGGATCGTCCGAGCGCCAAGGAAATGATCTTTGTCAACGCAGTGTATATTCACCGTGGCCGCCAATATATCGTGGAAGTCCTTGATATTAAAAACCGCAAATGCCTTGTCCGCGAAGCCGATGTTAATTATTTTACGGATGGTATAACAAAGACGGACATCAAGGTTTTGACCGAAGATGAAGAGTTTTATTATCCGGCGGGAAGCCATAATGCCAAAGGCGTTTTGTCAGACGTATTAGTCCGTTCTCAGGTTGCGAAATTCAAAAAGCTACGTTTCCGTACCCATGAAAATATCGGCTCCGGGGACATTGACCTGCCCGAAGAAGAAATGCAGACCCGCGCCCTGTGCCTGCTCTTTGCGCCTGAAAGCGCAGGCGGAAAGGTTTTGGCGAAGATGGACGAGCAGGGAGCGGGGGCGGCTCTTTCCGGTGCGGGGACGCTGATTCGTACCATTGCGCCTGTTTTCCTGCTCTGCGACCCCCGCGATTTGGGGATTGCCGAGAGGGTGCGCGACCCCCACTTCGGAGTTCCCGCCCTCTATATCTACGACAAATATCCGGGCGGCACCGGCCTTACCGAGAACCTTTCCGGGCGCACAGGCGAACTTTTCACCGCCGTCCTTGAAGCCGTCCGGCGCTGCCCCTGCGGTAACGGCTGCCCTTCCTGCGTGGGGCCAGGCGGGAACAAAGCCGCCGCGAGGGAGTTCTTGGATGCACTGGCATAGAGCCTGCAAATGTATTAAAATGGAAGTTGAGCGGTTGATATGAAAAAAAACTGGTGTCTCCTCATTCTTCTGATCCTTTTTGCGGCGCCGCATCTTGCCGCTGATCTTAACAGGCGTGTTTTTATTGAAGGAAGCTCGGCAAGGCGGGATCAGCAGTCATTTTTCATGGAGAATTTCATCAGGGAAGGGACTGCCGCCGGTTACACCATAGCCAATAAAATAACCGATGCCGGATATACCTTCCATTTTGAAGTAACTCCCCACATGATCGAATACGATGACGGAACAGTGGAGCAGGCTCCTCCCGAAGAAAAGCAATATATCATCACGATAACGTTTATCAGAAATGATGATATGACGGAACTTGTGTCCTTCGGCTTTCCTTTTAACGAACTTACTGAAATGTACGATTATACCCAGTTCCTGTTTTTGAGAGCGGCAGTCAATATCCCTCTTCCCGGCGATAATGTTATTATAGTGCAGGAGCCATCCTCGGTACCGCACAGGGTGCAGCCAAAGCAGGATCAGGATAATGACGACTGGCAGAACAAGTGGCTTTATCTAAGGCTGTCTTTCGACTTTCCCATTACATTTTATACATTGCAGGGAGACGGGCTGCACAAAGATGTCGGAGTTTATGGTTATGATAAAGACAATAAGCTCAGAGTTTCGCCGCTTGATAACAGGGTAAGCGCATTACCCGGAATAACACTCGGAGTTGAGGTGCAATTTCTTAACTGGATGAGCGTTGAGCCGAACTTTCAGGTAACATGGGAGTATTTGAACGACAAGGATTTTATCAATCTTGCAATGGGTTTTGAGTTGAAGTTTCCGCTCAAATTCGTAAAGAATCTGGTGCTGGAACCTTATGGAGCTATTTCATTCCCTCTTGCCGCGTCAGATACCGTATCAAAAATTTTTGCTTCATACCCGGCAATTGCGTTTGGCGGCGGCTTTCATGGCAGCATAAAGAGGGGCGAAACAGATGCTGTTTTTATCGATATAAATTATATGTATTTTGGCGATGTCGGCATATATAACCATTTCGATAAACTTTACCCCATGCCCGAAGTGATCCAATTTCAGCGTTCTGTCATTGGGATCGGGATAGGTTATAAATTCGGGCTTTTAGACCGCAAACCCCCCAAACAGTAAAGTTAACCCGCAAACATTTTTCCCCATAGACTAAAGCGTGCCGCATTTTCGCGCCATATAATGGGTATGAATATTTTTGTCAAATCCAGACTGGCATGGGAACTCAAACGCCTTGCCAGGGAAAACGCTCTCCACGGAAAACCCCTCACCATTATGGACGATGTGGTTTTTAAAATCATGCTCACCTCGGACAGTGAAGATTCCCGTGAAGCTCTCCGCAGCCTCCTTTCAGCCTGTACCAAGAGAGAGGTATCAAAGGTTAAGGTTCTGAACAATGAGCTGTTACCGGCTCACCTTGCGGCGAAATTTCCCCGGTTGGACGTTCATGTTACCTTTAACGATGGTGAATCCGCAGACATGGAAATGCAGATTGGCGAGAGTGACGACAATCTGAAAAAAAGAGCCGCCTTCTACTCCGCAATGCTTATTTCCGGTCAATCAAAGAGGGGCGAGCCTTACGATAAAATAAAGCGTGTATACCAAATATTTTTCCTCAATACCGTCCTGTTCCCTCACAGCGATAAAATTCCACGTCGGTATTGTTACATTGAAAAAGAAGAGCATGACATACTCACCGATATAACGGAAATAATCTTTTATGAAATGCCGAAACTGGAACGTAAAGTACGGGACTTTTTATCGGGCAGCGCCGAAATGTTATTGCCTGACGATGAAAAGTGGTGTATGTTTATGAAATACTGGCATGAAGAGCGGGCGGCTCCGTTAATAGAAAAGCTGTACAATGAGGAGGAAGGCATTATGCGTGCAGGAAGCGCCTTGACCAAGGTAGACAGAGACTATATTAAATTTGCGAAACACATGGCCGAGGAGAAAAACCGCGTTGACGACTACTACAGAACGCTCAAGTTAAAGCAGCAAGTAGAAGCCGAAGTACGAGCGGAAGTACTGGCAAAAATGCGAGCCAAAGTGCGAACGGAAATAGAAGCCAAAGCGCTGGCCGAAATAGAAGCAGAAATGAAAACCGCAGAAATCGCCCGGAACGCACTGGCGCAAGGGCTGTCTGTAGATATTATAGAAAAACTGACCGGCCTTTCTCACGATGAAATAGTAAAATTGTAACTACCCCCGGCGCGTGATGCCGTTCACCCCCTAGCGCGTGACGCCGCGCTGCCCCTAGCGCGTGTACCGCTCAGCCCCGGCGCGTGATGCCGCTCAGCCCCGGCGCTAGGCGCCGCGCTACCCCTGGCGCGGGGTGTTGCGTTGCCCTGGCGCGAGGTATCGCTCTGCCAGTGGAGCAGGGCACCGCCCCACAAAAAAAGGCTGCCCTCTGACCGCAGTCAGACAGACAGCCTTTCCAATAAAGAACCCTGCCACTTGGCAGGGTTCTTCGTTGGTAAGGAAACTTATTGTACTTGGCGGGGATACCCCCGCCTTTCAGTTAGCTTATGTGCAGAGCTTACGGTGTATCAATGACCTCAATCCAAATCCATGTGCTGTATGTTTTTGCTGCTGTCCCTGTGCCTACTGTCCCTTCAACAAATAACTGGCCTATTCCTACCGCGTCAAATGGCGGATTTTGAGTATCCACATTATAGGTAGTATTTCCGGCATTTACAACGGCGCCATTGTATCTCCAATTGATAGAGCCAGCCTCAAATGCGGCAAGGTTGGTTATTTCTATCAATACATCCGCCGGCAAACCAGAGGTGCCATTACCGCTGGTGTCAATGTCCAAGGTAACCGTACTGTCCTCGGCTTTTCCGCCGCCGCCAATTTGCAATGCCGGCTTTACCGCTGGTGTGATGGGCGTATAGATCCAAGTACCACTAGGCGTTATCTTGGCGCTTGTAATGATAAACTTGTCATCATCAAACTCATACTCAAAATGGGTTGTCATGCTCCGGTAGATATGGGCTATGTGCCGGAAGTTTACCGTACTGCCGCCTTTGGGCGTAATCACGAAATCTACATAGTAGTAGCCTGTGGGAACTGTATCATCTTCGTCTTCCCAGTCAGCCTTGCCGATGCCCAAGAAACTTACATCGATTGGCTTTGTTCCGGGGGCTCCTATTTCTGACACAGTCATCGTGGCAACATTAAGAGCGGCATCGCCTCCGGTAACGCCGTTGGTTATTTTCCACGAGAATGTTCCGGTATGAGATGCCGTTCCGGGAGTGTAAGCCGCCAGAGTAACATTGACTATCTCTTCGTCACCGAGACCAACTACTATAGGGGTGGTAGTGGTGCCTACTGCAGCCACTGCGGCTGGCAAAGTCGGGGCACCAGCTGGCCCGCCCAGATAGCCAACTACATTCAGGATATACTCTCCCGGATCTACAATAATTGGGTCTCCCTTATTAGTGTTGGCTCTATAAAACTCTGGTACGGCTGTTCCTAAACCCCCTACAGTTGCCAATTGAAATCCGAAATAAGGAATAGCGTTTACATTGGTTATATCTGTGGGCAGAAGAGACCGCTGGATGTTTTTATTGAAATTCAGCTGTATGGCTCCCTTGCCGGGCGGGGGCTTGTAGCCCTCACTGCCGAGACCGGTGTCCAAACAAGTTACAAGCGCCAACGTTAATAGCGCTGCCGCCAGTGCGGCAAAGCCGCATCTTTTCAGGAAAGTTTTCATAGTCTTTTTATCTCCTTCTCTTATTATATCACACCCTACGGGTATGTCAAGTCCACTAATTCACAACTTCTATCCAAATCCAGGTGCCGTACCGCTTGGCACTGGTTCCGGAGCCTATTGTCCCTACCACAAATAACTGGGTCATGTATGGCTTATTAAAGGGGCTTGAGGCTGTATCTATGATTAATTCATCTCCCTCAGGGGAAACTCCGTCCGCAGTCCCCAGGGGGTTTTTGTTTACATACCAGACTATGGCAGTATAGTGATATTCTGCGGTTGCCGCGTTGGTTACCGTTATTTTTACTGACTGTGGGCTGCCGTTTATGGACAGGGTAACCGTATCGTCCTCGTTCAATACAGTTATTGTTCCGGCATCGTCCAGTTCCAATTCAGGCTTGGTGTCGCCAAAAATAATCTCACCGTCAATGTCAATTACTATTCCGCCTTCCCCTGTTTTGCCATTGATTATTTCCTGAACCTTTTCATCCTTTAGGAACTCTTCAAGGGAGACGGGTATTACGCAGGCGCCAATGAGCAGGATTATCCCCAAGGCAAAGGCGCACCATAGGGGTTCAGGTTTCCTCATTATGGTCATTATAGGGCAATTTTGGGATTAATTCAACAGATGACTAAAGCAATTTCTCATCTCCGCGCCATATAAGGGCTTTACATTATTTTCGTTTTTTGGTATAAATTCGGTATCTACGCCCAAGGGGCTTTTTTTAAGGAAGGATAATATGTCAAGAAGCTGCGATATTTGCGGAAAACATACAATTACCGGCAACAAGGTGAGTCATGCCAAAAACCGGACCCGCCGGACATGGAAGCCCAATCTGATAAAGGTAAAAACCGAATTGGCGGGAACCACTTTATCAGTAAAGGTATGCGCCCGCTGCCTGAAAAGCGATTTTATCACCAAAAAAGTATAACCTGTCCGCATGACAGACCCCCGCCTGGTGCAGGCGCTTGATTATATTCTCAATCACAGCGATGAAGCCTCCATTGAAGCGCTGGCTGAAGCTGTAGTCAGGCGCAGGCGGGATTTTGCCTCTTTTGGCGCGGTTACGATTGACCCGCAGCGGATGACAAAGGCGATTACAGAACAGCTCACCGCCGGAATCGGGGATGGCATTGAAAGCCTTAAAAAAACCGTGCGGGATATGGCGGTCAGGATCATAAGGGAACAAGCCCCGGAGCTTTCAAACGCGCAGGTTGATGAACTGTGCCGGGCGTGGATCCCTGAAAAAAAGAGCGAACAGACGATGCCCCGCGACCTGCTTTTATCTATGATTGGACAGTTTGTTTCTTTTTCCTGCGGAAACATGAAAGACTCAGTTGACAAAAGCCTCCGGGATGAAATGGGCGCCTGGCCGGAACGTTACTGGAATGCCTTTCCTCCTGTTATCCGCGGCATCATTACCGACTTTTTGAAGGACAGGATAACCGAAACGGAATTTAATTCCAGAATTGGGATTGCTCTTGAACTTTAGAGAACCGTGATCAATTCCCCGCGGTTAGTCCCCCACCCGAATAGAGTTGAACCAGGCATCATTGTAAAGTTCCAGTGTTGCGCCAAGATCGTGAGTCAGCTCTGTATTGGCAAGGTCTTCCACTGTGTACAGGGAGCCGCCTGTTTTGAATTGGCGCGCCGGAACATTCACCATTGCCGGAAGGTCGAAAGTATCAACAAACTCGGCGTAAATTTCAGGACGGTGGATAAAGTCAATAAATTTATGCGCCAGATCAATGTTCTTTGCCCCTTTCAGTATGCACATATTGTCAATG